>NZ_JBMOJE010000155.1:0-9355 GCF_049316945.1 Propionivibrio sp.
AAACTAATTTCCTATAAATACTGAATAAATACGGACTGGATCAGGAAGTCTGAACATGGGCCTCTCGATCTACGCGCTCGGGGTGTCCAGCAGCGACGATCTGGCCGTGCTCGCCGAACTCGGCTTCGACGGCGCCACCGGCCCGGCGGTCAGCGCCTGGAGATGACTACAGTGATGCCCTCCACGTCCGCCGAGATTCCCGCGCTGCCCGGTCTGCGCCAGGACCTGCAGTTGCTTCCGGGCGAAGCGCAGGCCGATGGGGCGCCCTCCTGGCGCATCCATGATCCGGTGCGCAACCGCTTTTTTGACATCGGCTGGATCGAATTCGAATTGCTCCAGCGCTGGCGTGAAGGCCAAGCCGGCACCGCGCTGCTGGCCGAGGTCGGGGAGCACACGCCGGTGTATCCGACGGCGGAAGAATTGGCGACGCTTGCCGCCTTTCTCGACCAGCACCAGCTGCTCGCGCCGAGCACCGTCGAACGGCGCGACGCGCTCAAGCGGCGTTGCGCGGCACGAAAGCTGCCGCTCTGGAAGCAGTTGCTGCATCACTATCTTTTTTTCCGCATCCCGCTGCTGCGCCCTGATGCCTGGCTCGAACGCTTCACCCCCGCACTGGCCTGGATTTTCGGCAAGACATTCCTGACGGCCACGCTCGTCGCCGGCGTCACCGGCCTGTTTCTCGCGAGCCGGCAGAGCGAAGCCTTGAGCACCGCCTTTGGTTATTTCTTCAATCTCGAAGGAGCCCTGTTCTACGCGCTGGCAACCAGCGTCGCCAAGCTGCTGCACGAACTCGGTCACGCTCTGGCTGCCAAGCGGCGAGGATTGCGCATTCCGACGGTGGGGCTCGCCTTCCTGGTGATGATGCCGGTGCTCTATACCGACACCAGCGAATCGTGGAAGCTCTCGCGCCGCGCCGATCGTTTCGCCATCGCCGGCGCCGGGATCGCCCTCGAACTGATGCTCGCCGCGTGGACCACACTAGCCTGGGCACTGACCCAGGACGGCGCGCTGCGCAGCGCATTTTTCCTGCTCGCGACGACGACCTGGATCTGGACGCTGGCGGTCAATGCCAGCCCCTTCATGCGCTTTGATGGCTATTTCCTGCTCTCCGACCTGACCGGCCTGCCCAATCTGCACGAGCGCAGTTTCGCGCTGGCGCGCCGGCAACTGCGCACCACCTTCTTCGGCTACACGAGCGCCGACCCCGAACCGGCGCTGGCACCCGCCACGCAGCGGATAATGATCGCCTTCGCGCTGGCCACCTGGGTTTACCGGCTGATCCTTTTTCTCGGCATCGCGGTGCTGGTCTACACGCTATTTTTCAAACTTCTCGGGATATTTCTCATGGCCGTTGAAATTGGCTGGTTTGTCGTGCTGCCGATCATCAAGGAAATCGGCGCGATCCACCGCGACAAGGCGCTCTGGGTTTTTCGGCCGCTGCCGTGGGCCACGCTCCTTGCCGGTCTCGCCTTGCTGCTCTGGCTGCTGCCGATCGGCAGCGAGGTTTCAGCGCCAGCGCTGGCCCGTGCCGCGCATGACTCGGCGGTTTTTGCGCCAAGTTCGGCGCGGGTGCTTGAAATCAAGGTCAAGACCGGGCAGGCGGTTAAGCGTGGCGATGTGCTGCTGCGTCTCGAATCGCCCGATCTGGCCAGCCGTGCCGAGCGCGCGCGCTTGCGTAGCGAAGGCTATGCCGCCGAAGCGGCACGCATCGCGGCCAACAGCGTCCAGCTCGAACGCCGGATGGTGATCGAGGAACAACTCGGTGAAGCACTGGCCGACGAAACCGGCGCGCGGGCCGAGATGGCCGCGCTGACGCTGCTGGCGCCGCACGACGGAGTCGTACGCGATCTGCCGGCAGATCTCGTTGCCGGTCGCTGGATAAACGCCCGCCATCCCCTGCTGCGGGTGGTCGACGCCGGCGCCGCCGAAATCGAGGCCTATCTTGGCGAGCGCCAGATTGGCGCGATCGCCGTCGGGCAGGCGGTGCGCTTCTACCCGTCGGCGCCGAGCTTCCCGGTCGTCGATGGCACGGTCACCGAAGTCGATCCGGCGGCTGGGCGTGGCATCCGCCATCCGCTGCTCGCCTCGGTGCACGGCGGCGGCATCGCCGCGACACAGGCGGCCAAGGACACGCTGGTCGCCCACGAAACGATCTATCGCGTCCGCATCCATACCGCCGAGGGCGAGCCGGAGTACGCCCAGATCGTGCGCGGCACCGTGCGCATAGAAGCCAATCTGCTGACCATCGGCTGGGCTGGAATCGCCCACGTCGCATCGGTGCTGGTGCGCGAGAGCGGGTTTTAGCCGATGAACCTGAAAACCTCAGTTGGTCATCTTTGCGGTGAGGTTTTTAGTCACTTATGACCGAAGTCTTTACAAAACGTGAGCAGAATTCTCCGTATGCTCCCCTCGCCAGCTTGCGGGGGTTGGGGAAGGGGTACGACCTTGCCACCCCGGAAAAGTCCCTCTCCCTGACCCTCTCCCACAAGTGGGAGAGGGAGAAAACCGGCGAGCGCCGCTTGGATTTTTTGGTTCTGGCTTGTTCGGCTTAAGAATCTTGGAAAAAGCAATTGAACACAGCGAACATCGCGCAGAAAATCCGACCGAAAGAAGTGCAGAGCGCTCCTATACGCCGAACGCTTGGCGAAGGGTGCGCAATGGCTTGCGCAGCAGGTAGTAGATCAGCGGCACGCGATCGGCGTAGATCTTCGCGGTACCCTTGAGCCCCAGGCGCGGCGGCGAATCGCCTGCGGTGAAGGCGGCTTTGACGATGTAGGCCGGTTGCCCTTCGGGCGACGAACCGGTTTCGTACGACGCCTGGGTGACCAGTGCGTCGCGCGAGGCGAGCGGCGAGATGTTCAGATACATCTTGACCTGCGCGCCGGGGTCGAGCGCGATGGCGTCGTCCGGCGAGACGTAGATGGTCAGCGCCACCTGCGTCGGGTCGGCGACGGTCATGATGCGCTCGCCGACCTGGACCGGCTTGCCGCGCCACTCCTCGGCGTCGGCGAACAGCGCAATGCCTTCGGTCGGCGCCTGTAACTTTAGACGAGCGAGCAACTCGATGAGATAGGCGACCTCGGCGCTGCGTTCGTGAACGCGCGCATCGAGCAGTTGCAGTTCAGACTTCGAGTTGTCGTCGGAGAAGGCTTTGCCGGCGCTGCGCGCCAGGTCGGCGCGCGCGACGCCGAGCGTTTTCTGCGCCACCAGAAGGCGGTTGCGCGTGGCCGTGTCGTCGAATTCGACCAGCGGCGTTCCGGCACGAACCGCTTGGTTGGGTGCCACCAGAATCTGCGCAACAACGCCATCGACCGGCGCCGTGACCGGATTGGGCGCCAGCGCCACAACCTCGGCCGGAGCCAGCACCGACAGGCGAACGGGGAAAAACAGGACGCCGCAGAAGACCGCCAGCAGCACCTTTTTTCTGGTGCGCGACAAGGCCCGCCAGCGCTTGGGTGCGAGCGCCGCGAACTTGCTCTGCAGCGCCAGTTGCTCACGCCGCCACGCCCACCAGGAAAACTCGCTCTGCTGGCCGAGCCAGGCGGCGAGCGCCGCGTCCTCCGCCGAAAACGGCTGGTGGCGGCCGAACCAGAGCCCACCGAGCGACTCACCGCTCGGCGTCCTGAGCACGATAATGAGCGCATGGCGCGGAATCCACTCGGCGCCGTCGTTCAGGCTTGGTGGAAAATCGGCAGCGGCCAGCAGGCGCACCGGCGCTTGCGTATCGACCGCTTTAGCATGGTCGGCGGCGCGCGAAAACCAGAGGGCGAACGGCGAATTGGCGTCGACTTCGGCCAGCCCCGACGCGGCGACCAGCGCCGAGCGGCCGAGAAGATCAGGCTTCCAGAGGAAGGCCTGGTCGTAGGGCAACAGCGAATACGGCTCGTTGACGATCAGGAACTCGATCTCCTCAGGGGAGCGCGCGCTGCGCAGGCGGCCCTCGTAGGCGAGCAGATCGGCGGCCGTTGGCGATGTCAATTGGTTTTGGCTTTGTCGCTGTTTTCCGGAAACACTGCTTGGCCGATCATTCCCGGCAATAGGCCGGTTGTGTCGCCGACGAACACCGTTTCGACTTCGAGCGACTGCGAAACGCCGTCGACACGGGCATTGAGCCTGGAAACCTTGGCGGCGTATTTACGCCCGGTGTCCTTGATCTCGATCGACAAGGGCGAATCGGTGTTGAGCTTGACGGCCAGTGCCGACGGGACATGCACGATCGCCTTGAGTTTGGCGGTGGCTACGATTTCGAGCACCGGCTGGTTCGGCGCGACGTTCTCGGCCTGCCGGGCTTTCAGGCGGACGATGCGGCCGGCGTAAGGCGCGACGATGGTGCAGAAGCTCATTTGCGCCTTTTGCTGCTTGACCAGGCTCTTGGCTTTTTCGCCAGCGGCGGCGGCCAATGTTACTTCGAGGTCGCCAGCGGCGCCCAGCCCTTGCAACTTCAGCTTGGCCAGATGGGTTTCGCGGGCGCCCAGGTATTCGGCGTTAAGCGCTTCGAGCTTGGCTTGCGGTTCGGCACAGTCAAATTCGACGAGAACCGTGCCGGAGCGAAATTCCTGGCCGATGCCGTACTTGATCTTGCTGATCTTGCCGGCCATCTGCGCCGACAGCGTCGCCTCGTTGTCGGCCAAGACCATCGCCGAGAGTTCAATTCCTGTTTCGGCCTTGGCCGTCACCTGCGCCGGCATGGCGACGGCGGTAGTCATGGCAGCGGCCTGCGCGTGCGCCGCGCCGCAGGGCAGCGCCAGGGCTAAAATTACAATAAACGCCGTGGTCAATGCGGGCAGCGGGGAAAAATAGCATGTCATTTTCAGATTATCCATGGTCTTATTCGTCTTCGCCGCGCTTGATCGCATCGGCAATGGAGGTGGCGGTATCGATCTTGAGGCTCACGGCAACCTCGCCGAGAGTCTGCGCGGTTGGCACCTTCTGCTCATCGACGGTCGGGCTGGGCCGCGCTGTCAAGGTGCTGGCGCTGGCCAGACCGGCCTTGGAGAGATGCAGACGCACCGGGTCGATGACGCGGTAAGCGGCGCCCTCGCCGAGCGCGCGCCATTGATCAGGGCCGACCGGGGTCATCAACATGCTGTTCTGCTCCGCCTCGAAGAGCACCGCTCCGTCCTGGTCAATAAGTTTGAGCCGCATCAATGACGGTTGCCCGGAAACGCCCGGCGATTTGAGCACAACCGCCGATTCGATTCGGTAGGGCGCCGGTTGATTGGCGCCGACGGTAGCGATTTTCGACAGCCGCAATATCCGATGCAAGGACGTCGTGAAGGCGTCGCCATCCTCTGTCGACAGTCCTTCGACGCGGACCACCGCGACGGGAATTCGCGTCGTCGCCGCCTTTGGCGCAAAGGTGGCGCCTTCCCAGCCTTCGATCGTCGCCGCCAGTTGCGCCGCCAGGGCCTCCGGCGCGTGCGTCTCGACGTCGAGCGGCAAGCTATCAAGGCCGATCGAGTTGTAGATCCGGCCGATGGCGCCTTGCACGTTGGCGTAGACCAGATCGCGGTTGATCTTGGAGATCATGCCGCGCGCCTTGGCGCGGATCAATTCGAGTTCGGTTTCCAGGCCGACCTGTTTTGAGGCGTTGAGATAGCCGACGATGCGTCCATCGTCATTGACGGCATCGTCCCATATCGCGAATTCCTGCGTCAGCAGGCGATAGCGCACGGCAGCAATGCGCGTCTGCGCGAGCACGGCGGCGGTCAGCGCCAGGCGCCGTGTCTCGTCGATGCGGGCGGCCGATTCGTTGGCCCGGCGCTGGCTCGGCAGCGACAAGAGCTTCATCAGGTTCCACGACAGGTTGAGGCCGGCCGACGCCCAGCGGTTGTTGACCAGATACTTGTTCGAGTCGTAGTTGGTTCCGGTATCGAGGCCCAGCGATGGCAGCATCGAGAGCAGCAACTTGTTGCCCTCCACGTCGGTGATGCGCGCGCGGTAGCCCTCCTCGCGAAGTTCAGGTCGGTTATGCACGGCGATCTGTTCAAGCGTTTCAATTTTAGCCGTCAGATCCGGCGGCGTCGGATCGTCGATGCGCGGCGTCGCTACCGTGTAGTCAAGACCGGGGCGCAGATTGAGCAACTGCGCAAGTTCAAGCTTCGACTGCGCGAGCTCCTGGCGGCGCACCGAGATCTGCTGTTCGAGGTCGAGCAGCGAGCGCTTGTAAGCGACGATCTGCAAGGGCGGCAGCAGCTTGCGCGTTTCGATCAGGCGCGCGCGCGCCGCCGCCTGGTCAACCTCGGCGAGCAGTGCGTCGGATTCGGGCAGCAGGCGCTGCGCGGCCTCGACCCGCCACCAGGCATTGCGCACGTCCTGGATCAGGTTCTGTACGGCCTTGCGCCGCCGCTCCTCGGAGATCATCGACTGGTCGGCGAGCTGCTTGGCGCGCAGGTACGAAAGCCCGAAATCGAGCACGTTCCATGAGAAGCTCAGGCTGTTGAACGAATGACTCATCGGCGCTGCCGCCGACGGCACCGTCGAGATCGAGCCGGTGGGCGTATAGCCGTAGCCGAATGCTTCGTTGTCGCGTGTCGTATAGCCGGCGGCCGCCGTCAGCTTGGGCAGCAGGTCGAAACTGGCCAATTCCGTCTGGCCCAGCGACGCCGCCTCTTCCATCAGGCGGGTGCGGTAGTCCATGTTGTACTTGAGCGCACGCGTAATCGCGTCGGCCAGCGTGAATGGAGCGCTCACCGGGTCCTGCTCGGCGAACAGGCGCCGCTGGTCATCAGCGGCGCGCTGCAGGTGGGCCTCGTCGGTAATCGCCACCGGCTTTACCGCGCAGCCGGCAGCAATGAACGCGGAGGCGATGGCCAGCGCCAGACTTTTCATTTTCATAACGGTTGAATCTTTCCTTGGCTGAAATTGTTAAATACCTGAAAGCTATAATCCTTAAAACCTCAGTTTAACCACAGCGAACACGGCGAGCACGGCGAAAAACCTCAGTTTTTCAGGATTTCATGGCTCACCCAAAGGGTGAATCATGAAAATATTGCAAGTCATTGATTTTCCGTTGTCCCTCTCCAGGGAGCACCCCAAGGGTATTTCCTGCGGGGCAGCTTCGCGCTGTTCGCCGTGTTCGCTGTGGTCAACTGCCTTTTCTAGGTTAAATCGGTTACGCGCGGCGCGGCCTGGATGGACGGTCTGGTTAATATTCGCTGCACTAACGGATCATGCCGGGATAACTTGAGCTGATCGGAGAACGGGATGGCACCGCGCGTTGCCGGCTGGGCTCTCTGCGCCGCCAGTTTGATTGCCGCCGGCGACGCATCGAGTTCCCCGGCGTCCGCTGCCGGGCCGGGGGGAGCCTCCGCCGCTGCGCCACCCTTCTCGGCTGGCTGCAGCGCACGTCCGCCCTCGATCTGCATCTTGAAATTGGCGCTAGCCTCGCGCCCCTGGTCATCGCGTGCCGTCACCTTGACCTCGATCAGGCTCTGCGCATTGGCCGGCGGGCGGCCACTGAAGGTGCCGGAGGTCGGGTCGAAGTCCATCCACTCGGGCAGCGGCGAGCCATCGGACTGCGACGCTTCGAGCTGGACGATGGCGGCCGTATTGGTATGTCCGAAAGCGTCCTTGGGCACGGTGTAGTTGAGCCCCTGGCCGACGTTGGTCGTTGCATTATTGATGCCGTTGAACACAAACAGCCGTTCGCCGCCCTTTTGCTGATCCTGCACCGTGGTCGATGCGGCCTGCATGCGCTCGACCGGGAAACCGCGGTCGGTGGATTCGAGCTTGCGGCTCTCCCCGCCGGCCGCCTGCGCTCCCTGGTCGGCCTGAAGCGGCAGGCCGGTGCGCAGTGCCAATAGCCGGCCTACCTCGTTGTTGCGGTTCTCGGCCGCCCCGGCAGTGCTACTGCCATCGTCGCTGACGACGCTCTTGGCAGCCGTCGGCGAGCTGTTGGTCGTGGCCGTGGCGACGTTAATCTGCTCGACTACAACGGTTGGCGGCAGGGCCGGCAGCGGCAGCGACCTGATGGTGACCGGCAAGGGTTTGCTGGTCACCGCTTCCAGTGCGCTGCCGTCCTTCGAAACCGTCGAAACGCGAAGAACGAAGCCGACGTCGCTGCCGCGCGGCGGGGTCAGCGAAATCACCGGGATCACGCCGTTGGCCGGCACTGGCACCTCGGCGCGACCGTTGACGATGGCAACCGATACGCCATTGGCACTGATCGACGCCCCGGCCGGAATGTCGTCGATGCGAATCGACAGCGTTTCAGAACCGTCGATGTCCGTCTGTGTGCCGCTGATCGCCAGGATGACCGATTGATCGACATCGATCGTCACGCTGCCTGGGTCGGCGAGCGTCGGCGTATCGGATACAGGAGCGACGGTGATCACCAGCAACTGCGCCACGCTGTCGCTGATCGTAGCGTTGCCGTCCATCGCCCGGGCGACGACGGTCAGCGTGACGCTGCCGGAGAAATCGTGCGCAGGTTCGAACCGGAGGCCGGCGAGTTGCGGTGGGGTCAGGCCGCGGATCAGCATCAGCCTAGCCCTGCTGCCGTCGGCGAGCTTGAGTGCCGCGCCGTCCGGGATGCCGCTGATCGTGACTTGCGTGATGTGCTCGGCACCGATGTCTTTGAGCACGGTGTCGCCCGGTCGCGCGGCGATCGACAGCGTTGCTGTGCCGTCTTCGTTGACCGTGACGTCGCTGACCACGACCAGCGGTCGGTCAGTGACCGGGGTGACTGCCAGCGAAAGGGTGGCGGTGGCGGTAGCGCCCTGGGTATCGCGGACGGTGTAGGTGGCCAGGGGAATGGCGCCGCTGTAGTCGGTAAATGGCGTGAAGGTGAACGTACCGTCGGCGGCGATAAGCAGCGTGCCTTTGCCGGCAATCGTTGCCGTTTGTCCGGCCAGGTAGGTTGCCGAATCCCCGGCGATGACAAATTGTGTGACGGTCTTGGTTTCGCCGTTGGCGACAGAGTCGACGTCGGTGTCGTTGGTCAGAACATTGCCGGAAACCGGGGTGTCTTCAGGCGTGGTTGCACTGTCGGCGAAGGCGAGCGGGGTGTCGTTGCGCCCGTCGACGGTCACGGTCAGCGTGCTGGCGCTGGTCAGGCCGCCGGCATCGCGCATGGCGTAGTTAAAGACTTCGGAAACCGTCTGGCCGGTAACGCGCAAGGCCTGGACGGCGGGGTTGGACTCGTCGACGACGTAGCTGTAGCTGCCGTCGGCATTGAGCGTGAGCGTGCCGTAGGTGCCGGTTCTGGCGCCGGTGCCGACGGTGACGGTCTTGGTCTCGCCGTTGGCGACGGTGTCGATGTCAGTGTCGTTGGTCAGGACGTTGCCGGTGGCAGCGGTTCCCGCCGTGGCGTTGGCCAGTCCGCCAGCTTCGATGGCGGTGGCGACATCGGCGA
>NZ_JBMOJE010000156.1:0-9338 GCF_049316945.1 Propionivibrio sp.
AAGTCCGACACAAAACCAATTTGTCAGAGCTTGCCACGTGTTATTGAGGTGTTACTCACTGCCCTCGAACAACCGCGAGAGCCGGGACGCGGGGCGCCAGTCGTCAGCCTTGATGGGGCTGCCGCCAAGCCTCCGATTGAGTCGGAATCCGACAACAGCGCTATCGAACAGGCCTTGGTTAGCAAAGGGCTGGTATTGCTACCCGCCGGCACGTACCGTATTTCCCCCAGCATCAGTTGGGCGCATAGCGGTAACGGCAACAACGAAACAGATTCTTATTTCTACGGATTGGGTCTTGATGTGGGTCTGCCGTGGGGCATGTCGGCTTCCTTGAATGTTCCTTATGTGCAACGAGACTATTCGTGGGGGCGAAATGACGGTGTGGGCGATTTTTCAGTGAGTTTGAGCAAAACATTGGCTGAGGAAACCGCGAAAACACCCTCGCTCGTCATGAGGCTTGGCTATGTCCACGACAATGGGAAAGATCCTTTTAACGCCGTGCCTATAGGTGGCGGCTTCCGTTCAGTGGAAGCGTCACTGTCCGCATTTAAACGCATCGAACCACTGGTGCTTTATGGTCATTTATCTTACAGCCATGGCTGGTCCACGACTGCGACCTACCTGGATGGGGCAACGTATTACACCAGCGAAATTACGCCGGCTGATGGATACGGACTGGGGCTGGGTGCGTCTCTGGCTGCAACGCCCGAAATTTCCCTTGATGCGGGGTTGTCTTTCGACTTCAAAGGCAAGAACAAAGTCGCCCCTCTGGAAGGTAATGCGTACAACACTGCGCGCACCGTTGCTGGCTACTTCCATTTCGGTTCGACCTTTGTCCTGGACAAAAACCTGTCCCTAAACCTGACTGCCGCAGCCGGGGTAACTGATGATGCTGAAGACTTCATCTTTATGGCGTCGTTGCCATATCGGTTTTAGTGGTTTCGGGACAGAGAGGAAAGCGGTTCGCAATCGACGTAGCCACGATCCATGACGTAGATGGCGCCGGTTTCCGGCAGTTGCAAATCGAGGGCATGGGCGTCGTGCAACTTGCCGTTGGAAACGTTGATGAAACTGGGAATGCTGCCGCGCAGGTCGAACAGGTTAACCGAGCCACCGATCTGAGACCAACCAAAACCCCCGATCACACCGACGGTCGCACTGCCAGTGCATCCGCCCATTCTGGACCACTTGAACTATCCCTAGTTGAGATATATGCATAGGGGTCGGAAGGGTGAATAGCGGTTTTCGGTAAGCGGTCGCCCGGACTCGTCGGCCTTTTTTTTTCGGCGCGCCAGGATGAACGTCGGCAATCCGAAGTGCTGCTGACGTTCAAGGCGCCAGCCCTCAATGGCCGGTCAGGCCGAACACTTGCCCTTGTCCTAACGCTAAGTATGGCCTCTCAACTCTGGAACCTGCCGCTAAGGTCGTCGAAAGTTGGATGACCGCTGAGGGTCGATTTCCGTCAGCGAAGTATTATTTCCGTAGGCATATATGTTGGCGAATTGCAGCGATTTCCAACCACAGAACCCAACGCGATCGAATCAATCTGCCCCTAAATTCCAGCCATGCACGAATGTTATGGCGATCACCATACTCGGCTGAATTTTTGGAATTCCAACCTCAGAATGCAAATAGCCGATGTTTTTAGCGCCAACCCCGCAGTGAGCCACTGCCAAGCGGGGAAGCCAATTTTTCACTCGCAGAAGAAGCCATGCAGAACCGGCCTCGATGGCATCTGATTTTCACCTTCCTCTAACCCCGAAAACGGATACCACTCGTTTACACTGAGGGCATGGAAGAATCGCGCACTGACGAAACACTCATGCTGGCTTATCGCGATGGCGATGCAGCGGCATTTGAGGTGCTTTATGCGCGTCATCGCGGTCGTTTGTTCCGCTATTTGCTGCATCAGTGCGGTCGACGCGAGCAGGCGGATGAAATGTTTCAGGAGATATGGATGTCGGTAATTCGTGCTCGGAGCGGCTACGAGGTGTCGGCCAAGTTTACGACCTGGTTGTTCCGCATCGCCCATAACCGGCTGATCGACGGCTTTCGCGCCCGCGGCCGGCTGGCTGAGTTTGAAGTTGAGGTTGGCGATGCCGAAAGCGATCCTCCAGATTATCCTGCACCTGACGGCGAACAGCCGGAGCGCCTGTTCGATCGCGCACAACTGGCTGGCCGCCTGGTCACCGCGATTGAAGCATTGCCGCCGCCCCAGCGCGAAGCCTTTCTGCTGGCTGCCGAAGGGGGCTTGACGATCGAGGAAATCGGCAACGCCACCGGCACCGGCTTCGAGACCGCAAAAAGCCGCCTGCGTTACGCCTATGCGCGACTGCGTAACGAACTGGGGGATTTGCGATGACTCGGCCCGTCCTTCCGCCAGCACCCGAGGTGCCGGATTCGACCGTGAACGAACTGCACGCGCTTTACCATCAAGTCGCCGGTGATGAGCCAAGCCTGATGCTTGACCGGTGCATCCTCAATGCGGCACGCGCTGAAGTACAGTCCCATGGCACAACTGAATCAAGGCCTCAGGCGCCGTGGTGGAAGCGCTGGCTGGCCCCGGCTTCTGCCATTGCTGTCGCAGCTCTGGGGCTGTCGCTAAGCTGGCACGTCATGGATCAACAGGAACGCGATATGCGCGAGGAAATGAGCGCTACCCAGGCTGAGCGCAAAGGGGAAGACGATGCGTCGGGTCAAATCGCTCCGGCGGCAAAACCGGATCCGGCTCAGCCGTCAAGCAAAACCCAGGCATCCACAACAACTCGTCGTGCTGAAACGAAGGCCGCCCGCAATTCGCCGGCCGAAATACAGGAGCAAGCAGCGCCGCCGGCTCGCGGGCTGCCCGCAGAATTGATGGTCGCCCCGCCGGCCCCGGCGGCCCCGGCGTTCATAGCCCCGCCGATGCCAGCGCACGAGGCCCAGAAGAAAAGCAAGCGCGCCGAGGTGGATGAGCCGAGGGAAAAGCGCGACACCCGCGATGCCGTCAGCGCCGGTTCCGGTCTGGCCCATCCGCTGGGCAAGTTGGAAGCCAGACAACCCGGACCTGACTCGAGCGCCAGCGCGGCGGCCGACTATTCCAGCGATTCAACGGCCAACGCGACTGCCAAATCCGCAGACGATGCCGCCACGCCGGAAGCCTGGCTGAAACACATCCGTGAACTGCGCGCCGCCGGACGCAATGCGGCTGCGGCGCAAAGCCTTGCCCGGTTTCGTTTGCGTTACCCGAGTTTCATGCTGCCGGATGATCTGATCAACCTGAAGTAAGTCGGAAACGGGTATTTCTGCCGTTTTAACCCCGTTTCCCGAAGTCCTCCGTTTATAGGCTTGCGGACTACGCAAACCTTGATTTTTATTTTCCACCACGGAGGACATCATGAACAGATCCGGCTTCACATCCAGCATTCTCGGCGCCATGAGTTTCCTGGCATTACTCGGCTGCACCCAGAGCACCCTCGCCGCCCGACTGGTTGACGTTTCAGTCGTCAATCGCAACACCGGCGAACGGCTCACGCCGTACCGGCACGATGGCAAGCTCTATGTTGCCGGCACGCCAGGTGACCGTTACTCGGTCGAACTCAAGAGCAAGCGCGGCGAGCGCGTACTCACCGTCCTGTCGGTGGATGGCATCAATGTGCTCACTGGCCAGACCGCCGCCACGCTTCAATCCGGCTATGTGATCGATGGCGGTCAAAGCTATGGAATAAACGGTTGGCGCAAGAGCATGGACGATGTGGCCCAGTTCGTCTTCACCGCGCTGCCCAACAGCTATGCGGCGCGCACCGGCCGGCCGGGCAATGTGGGCGTGATCGGCGTCGCCGTCTATCGCGAGAAAGCGGTTGCACCACCGCCACAACCCATCGCCGTGGAGCCCTATTCGCCATCGACACGCACTGAATCCGCACGCGACGCCCAAAACAGCCCGGAACGCGAAGCACCAGCGGCCCCCGCTCAATCAGCCAAAGCCGAAAGTGCCGATAGCACCAAGGCCACGCTTGCCGGCGCGCTGGCCGAACGCCGCGCTGACCAGGCGGAATCCGGCTCTCCATCACCTGCAGTAATCGAGAAAAAGGCCAAACGACTCGGCACTGGCCACGGCGAACGCGAGTATTCACCAACGCGCTACACCGAGTTCGTTCGCAACAGTGACGCACCCGATGAAATCGTCACAATCTACTACGACTCCCGCGCCAACCTGATCGCACAAGGCATCATCCCGTCACCACGGCCGGCCGAACCGACGCCATTCCCATCCGGCGCCGGCTTTGTGCCCGACCCTCGCGGCTAATCAGAAATTCTGAAGAGCAGCGCTGTGCGATTACGGGTTCAAGAAGCGTATCTGAGGCAAATTCACGCCGGCAGCGGCGCCGGAATCAACGGTGCCCGGCCGGTTGCCAGACCAGACTTCGAAAAGAACGTCGTCAATAGCCTATTCTGCATCGTGGCTGGATACCCTGTGGATAGGCGATCTACAGCCAATGACCGTGAAGAGTGGCGTATTTAAAGGCTAACCGGCCTGCCATGCTGTAGAACGCCATTTGACGCGGCTTCCATGGATGGTGGCTGTATTTAGTTACGTTCATAACCTTGACACCCAATCGAAAAATAACTTCAGGTATCCGATTCCCATGATTGACGCCGCGTCCTTGTGTTGCGGCGCCTAAGAAGTAACAAGTGTTAAATGCGATTTGCGGGGTATATTCCTTGATCGGCCTTGGACTTGCATATGGGCATCGAGAAATATAACAAAAAAAGGGGAGGTGACAAATGAATGGGGTGGCGTGGAAAATTCGTTTTGCGATGCTGCTGCAGGTTACCGCCGCTGCGGTGAACATGAACAGCCTTTCCTGTTACAGACTTATCGTCGTGATACCGGGGAGATCATGCATGACATTTCCGCGCCGGTGTATGTCAAGGGCCTGCACTGGGGCGGTTTTCGCATTGGCTACAAAACCGGGGTTTGATGCAAGGTCGCGCTGCCACGTCCGGATATAAGACGTAACCAACGGACGTTCAGGGCTGCATCTCTGTAATGTGCATTCCGGCCCTGCCTGGCCGACCTGGTTCTGGACAGCCTGCTGGCTGACGCCTCAAGTTACTACAGTCGGCACGAAACAACGGAATTTGCCAGCGACGGCCACAAGGCCTAAGGCTGGTTCGGCAACCTCAACGGCAAGCGGCGTTACCTGACCTTTGAGGCAAAACCGCTGTTCGATGGCGACAGGGCCATCGGCGCCATCGGAATACTCCAGGACATCACGCGCCACCAGGAGACGGAAGATCAGCTGAAACTGTCCGCCAGTGTCTTCGAGAGCACCTCGGAAGGCATCATCATTACCGGAGCCAACAATCGTACCCTGTCCGTGAACAAGGCTCTGGAAGGCCTGACCGGTTATCGTGCGGATGAAATCGTTGGCAAGAACCCGAAAATGTTTGCCTCGAAACGCCACCCCGACAGCTTCTACCGAAAAATGTGGGAGACCCTGCATGCCATCGGCCACTGGCAGGGCGAGATCTGGAACAGGAAGAAAACCGGCGAAGAATATCTCGTCCGCACCTATATCAGCACCGTGAAAACCGGGGCCAATGTGACCAACTACATTGGTTTGCTGACCGACATCACCGAAGCGAATCAGGTGATGGAAAAAATGGAGCACATGGCGCATCACGACTTCCTGACCGGCCTGCCCAACCGCAGCCTGCTCGAAGACCGCTTGCGACAGGCGGCGGCACGGGCGGCGCGGAACAAGTCCAGGCTCGCCGTGATATCTGAAGATCGACCAATCCTTCATCAGTGAGCATCAAACCCAGCACTTGAGACTGGTGGAAACCCTGTCCAGCTATGATCTGCAACTCAAGGCCAATCAGCAACTCAACCTGGAACAACTGCTCGCTTCGTTGCACACCTGGCTGATGCAACACATATTGAACAGTGATAAACGGCGGGGAGATTTCCTGCATAGACGTGGCGTGAATTAGACCCGACTTGCCGCTGCCGAGGTCTGTTCAGCCCGAAATTCCCGGCAACCGCTCCCGGTGTGATGCAACAAGCACGACTATCGATATAGCATGCCAGCGGGAAGCGCTGCCGCTTCCCGCTGGCAGCATTCGCTGTCCCTGGTCAAGTACATCGCCAAGCCGATGGCAAACAACCTGAAAGACCAATTTCCACGCCGCGATGTTTGTCGCATCCAGGCGAATTGGCGAAGCCTGGTCAATCCGCCCCGTGATGGTGCGTCTGCAGGAAGTGTTTCAGCGTCAGGCGCAAGGTCGCAGCGTGCTTCAAGTCGCCACGATTTCGGGCAGCCTCGATGTCATCGGCGATCATGCGCTTGATGCGCTTTTCACCGCTCGAAGTGTGCACCAGATAGTTACCCAGTTCGAGCGCCACGATTTCGGGCATGTGCTCGTGTTCGCCGATAGCCAGTATCTCGTCTTCGGTAAGTTCAGAAAGTTCGATGCAATCCTGAATCGTGAGCATGATCGTTATCTCCATCATTATGAATGCTACGTTGCATGGCGCTCTCCCTCAACGAGTGACATCAGCCAGTTCTTGCATGAAGAGCAATCTGTGAAACTTGTTCCTTGTTGAATTCGGATCGGCTCGTCATGTCGTAGTGAAAGACAGTCAAGACAACCCTGCAACCCGATTTTTCATGGACAACAATATCCATGAAAAATTCCAACACCTCGTTTCAATCCCTGACCGTATCTGTATTCCTGCTGTTGCAGAACCTATCGACCGAACTGAATGCCATGAGCGCCACAGCACATTGCTCACCTGCCAACCAACATGCGAACAAGTATATTTTGCATGTATTTGATATTCATGACTTATGCCCTTGCCTTGACGTAGCGACCAGGCGCCGGCTCGATCTCCTGGTAGGTCGTGCTGCCTGGCTTCTTCGGCGGGGCGACCTTCTTGCCACTGCGCTGTCCGAGCCATTCGGCCCAGTGCGGCCACCAACTCCCCTTCATCTCGGTGGCGCCGGCCACCCATTCGTCGGCGGTAAGGGAGGGCTTACTGTCGTTGACCCAATAACTTCGGCGATTCTTTGACGCGGGATTGATGGAGCCGGCGATATGGCCGCTGGCAGCCAGAGCGAAAGTCGTCGGACCACCGAGTATCTTGCGCGAAAGGTAGGCCGCCTGCCAGAGCACAAGATGATCTTCGCGGGCGGCCATGATGTAGCTCGGTACCGTGATCTTGCCCAGATCGACCTTTTCTCCGAGCATCTCCAGCTTGCCCGGCACGCGCAGTTTGTTGGTCAGGTAGGTATTGCGCACATACCAGGTGAAGCATGGCCCCGGCAGGTTGGTGCTGTCCGAATTCCAGTAGAGGAGGTCGAAAGGCTGCGGCTTCTTTCCCTTCAGATAGTTTCCGACGACATACTGCCAGATCAGATCGTTAGCCCGCAACGACGAGAAAACGCTCGCTAAATCACGCCCGTACATCACGCCGCCCTTGCCGATCGTCGCTTCATAAGCCGCAACCGTGGACTCCGTCACAAGGGCGCCGATTTCTCCCGGATCGGAATAATCGAGCAATGAGGTCATCAACGTCAGGCTCTCAACCGGCTCTTCACCCTGGGCTTTCAGTACTGCCAAGGCCGAGCACAGGAGCGGGCCGCCGATGCAGAAGCCGAGGGCATTGGGCTTGGCCGCACCGGTGATTTCCCGAACTACCGTCAGCGCCTTGATCGGCCCCATCACCAGATAGTCGTCCCAGGTGTAATGGCCCTGCTCGTTAGTGGCGCTGCGCCAGGAAATCAGAAAGACCGTGAATCCCTGCTCCACGATGTAGCGGACGAAGGAGTTCTCCGGCTGCAGATCCATCAGGTAATACTTGTTGATGCAGGGTGGCACGAGCAGGATAGGCCGTTCGAAAACCTGGTCGGTGCTCGGGCTGTACTGGATCAATTGCATCAGATCATTCTCGAAGACTACGGAACCTGGGGTTGTCGCAATATTGCGGCCGATTTCGAACGCTGCCTCGTCAGTCATCGAGATTCGGCCTTTTTCCAGATCAGCCAGCATGTTCTTGATGCCCAGGGTGATGCTCTCGCCCTTGGTTTCGAGGGCGGTCTTGACGAATTCCGGATTGGTGGCGGCAAAGTTGGACGGGGCCATGGCATCGACGAACAGCCGCGTCAGGAACTGCACGCGGATCTTGGTCGGTCCATCGGCGATCGGCATCGCTTCTGCGAGCTTGCTGAGATAGCCTGCATTAATCAGATAGGATTGGCGCACATAATCGTAAATCGGCGTTTCGCCCCACTCTGGCGCGGTGAAGCGACGATCACCCGCTTCCGGCTTGACCATCGGTTCGACCGCCTCGCCCTGCTTGTGCTGCATCATTTTCTGCCACAACTGGGCGTGTTGGGCTAACAACTCGCGCTGCAGGGTAGCGAAGGGTTCAAGGTCAAGCATCGGCAACAAGATGGGCGCGGGTTCTGCCGCTGGAGCTGAGGCGGGTAAAGAGAAGGCCGGCTGTTGCCTGGTGATGAAGTCAAAGTACGTTTTCGTCAATACCTGACCGGTCTGGAAGAAACTCTGCAACGCAGCAGATGATTGCTCTTGAGTCATGGACAATTTCCTTTCATCACAGGTTAAAGCAGAAAAAACATGGATTCGCCACAGCAATCACATGTCGTCTGCCAGTCCTTCTACCGGTACGCGTACTGGTAAGTGAGCCGCACCAGAAACGTTGTACACACATGGAACACTTTAATGCCCCTTGAGTTAAACATAGGAAATCAGGTTGGGAAATTCAACCGCAGATCAGTGATGCCGAGATGCCGAGCGTAGGGAATAAGCAGCAGTCGATACTCACTCAGAAGAACAATAGGCTCTCTGAGATAGCGGTTAATTCGAGCCCCGCCCTTTTCCCCCAGAAAATATTACGGAAGTCATTTCCGGTAGTAAGATATCAATACTATTGACGCCCGGAGTTTGCCATGCCCAACTTGTCGGTCAAACTGGATGAAGCGACACGTCACCGCCTGCTGGCGGTTGCTGCCGACCAGGGAATAACCCCGCACGCCTTCATGGTCAAGGCCATTGGCGCCGAACTGGCGCAGGCAGAGGCGGAGGCGGCTTTTGTGGCACGGGCATTGGCGGCGCGCGCACAGGTGATCGCCACCGGCCAGGTCAACGATGGGCCAGCCTTTGCGGATTATCTGCGCTGCCGTGTGCGTGGGCAGCCTGCTCTGCGCCCGTCGACACAGGCCATTGCGGAGTGTGTGGAAACCAGAGAATGACGCGCTGGCTGCTGGCGCCGGAGGCTTGACAAATCTCGCCCCATTGGAGCCACCGAATCGCGGCCTAATGGTGCCAGC
>NZ_JBMOJE010000157.1:0-9219 GCF_049316945.1 Propionivibrio sp.
GTCTGGGCGCTCCCTGGTTCGATCTCAAGACAATCACCGAACGGCTCCGGCGACCGTTCGAACTGCACTTGATCTAATCCTGCTCAACGCGCATCAACGGTGCGCAGGCCGCCATGATGGCGGCAGGGCCTGCTATCGCCTCGAGGCCGCCCATGATCCAGGTTGCAGATTGATCGCTCAGCAAAACCAGGCAATCGACATCACAATCCAACAAAATGTGCATCGACTTCAAATGTTTTGTCGCCGCAACCAGCCAGTTTGTGGCAAAAATATTTTATATGCGTTTTCCGAGGTGTTCATGCGTCAACGCTGGGGGAAACAAGACTTCCTGCGCCGACCATGACGCGATTGCCGATGACGACGTCGTCCATGATGATGCAACCCATACCGATCAAACACTCATCGCCGATGGTGCACCCATGCAAGATCGCCGAGTGGCCGATAGTCACATAGCTTCCGATGAGCAGCGGCGACCCCTCCGGCTTCGCCGCGTTCTTGTGTGAAACGTGGCACATCGTGAAATCCTGAATATTGCTACAGTCGCCAACGACGATGCGATTGACGTCCCCGCGCAGCACGGTGTTGCACCAAATTGAACAATCGCGACCGACGTGGACATCGCCTATCACCTGGGCCGAGTTGTGAACGAAGGTTCTTTCCGCGAGATCGGGGGTGTACGCCGGAACCGCCGAAAATTCCGTCACTCCAAATCCAACCCGGCCAAGAGCGTGTCCAGGTCGATCATTTTGCCGCCACTTTGAAACGTGTAGTGCCCGTTCAGCAGGATGTGCCGCCAGGCCGCCGGCGACATCCGGGTGATCAGCGCCACGGCCTTGGCGTTGCCGCTGGCCTCGCATTTTGTCAGCAGGTGCGACAGGATGGCCGAGTTGTAATAGATGATCGTGTTGGCGATCAGGCGCGCGCATTGGTTGCTGATCTCGATTTCGATGTCGGTGCGTCCGGTCAGTTCCTTCTTTCCACCGACCTGGGCGATAGTCGAACGTAGCTGGTGGTAAGACTCGATGCGGTTCTGCGAGCGGTGGACGTTGCGCTCCAGTTGTGGATCGCGCAAGTATCGCAGCGTGTAGATGCTGCGCACAAGCTTGTCGAACTCGAAGATCGCGCGCCGTGTCGGGTTCGTCGAGGTGTAGGTGCACAGTTTGCGGATCAAGGCACCCTGGGTTATCTCCTTCAGCCCGAGCGTAGCGACGATTTGATCCATGTTCGGTTTTTCGTCGACAATCACCGTCAGGTCAGCCTGGCCGACCGGGCGGATCAGGAATTTCTCGTACAGCGCCGGGTCGTCGGCGCAATACAGTTCCTTCAACTGGTCATTGAGGTTGGTGAAACGTGGCTCGAAGCGCGGGCCGAACCAGCACAGGATGGCGAAGTTGGCCTTGTTGACGCTGTGCATGTCGCCGGTGATGGCTGTCGGCATGATGTCCGACGTGTTGCGATACCAGATGTCGAACACATGGTGCGCCTCGTATTCGTGCGCGCCGATCAGGTAGCTGTTGAGAGGCACGTGATTGCATAGCAGCGTGTAGGCGACCACGCCCTTGCCACGACCAAAGTATTTGCGCGAAGAACGCGCCTTCACGGTTGGCCGCTCGACACCGAATTTCTGACCATCGACGGCACCGTACAGCACATCCATGTCGAACGAGTAATGCGGGAAGATCGGTAGCGTGGCGATGGCATTGCTGATGCGGTCGTTGGCGGCTTGCAGAGATGCCTGGCGCAGGTACTGCTGGTAGGTCGTCTCCAGCACGTGGTAGGGAATGTCGCTGGTGCGCGCCATGACCTGATTGCCGTGGTTCATCGCTTGCGCGATGATAACCGCCATCAGGCTATCGGCATCGGCCACCTTCTTCGCATAGCGCGGCTGCAACGGCGTCAGCGCCGACAAGAACTGGCACTGGGCGTTGACGAAACGGAACACGTCGGCGACATCGCAGTGCGGCAGTTGCTCGTAAAATGCCTGCTCGCTGACCTTCTGGTTATCACCCTTGGGCTTGCGCCAGATCAGCTTCTTCGTGTCCTTATCGTAGTCCAGGTGCGTCAGCTTGCCCTGCTTCAGCTCGCTGTCGAATGCCAGCCATTGCGCGCGCAGCTTGGCCGTCAGCGCGTCGAGCTGGGCATTGATCGGCTGGCGCAGGAAGGGGATGTCCATTTGCGCAAGCACATCGGCTTTCTCGTCCATCGAAACCAGTTCATCGGAGAAGTGGCGATGTTGCAAGCTGTTGTCGAGATAGATTTCGCCCGACTGGAATCGCTTCCTGATCTGCCGATAGAGCCAGAACTCGTAGTGATCGGCGTGCAGTCCGGTCGGCTTGCCATCGGCATCGAAAGTCAACAGGTACGACCGCAATCGTTTCGGCAACGTGGCCGCCGGACATTCGGCCAACGGTCGTTGCGACAGGCGCTGCTGCTTGGCAAACACGCTCTTGGCCCAGGCCAGCGCCGCGAGCCACGGACTGTCGGGGACGGTGCTGGCAAAGTCGAGCGCGACGTACAGCGGTCGCAGATGGCGGCGAATGCGTTCAGCCAGGACGTCCACTGCTTGCCAGTGCAAGGCCAGTTTGCTCACCGGCTTCACACTCAAGCGCTGACCGGTGATCTGCAGGGTGTCTCTGGGCATGATCTTGTACGCGCGCTGGCGTACGCTGCCAAACGGCGTGGCGTCGGCCACCGTGTCATCGACGTAGATCAACAGCAGGCGACCGACCTGCGGCGTGTTCTGCTGGCGACGCACCTGTTCCGCCAAGAAAGATTTCTGCGCGAGCGCGCTGCTTTCGTCCTCCAACTGCTTCATGTGATAGGCCATCGCATCGACCAGGTTGTCGGAGAACTGCCGGTAGCGTTGCCAGGCGTAACACAGCAGGTAAAGATGGGTCTGATCCGCCTTGAGGTTGCGCAGGTCGTGGACGGTGTAGAAGTTCGCCAGACTCGCGTAGTACAACAGGTTCTGCTGAGAAACGCCCAGCTTGGGCAGCAACGCCTTGGCGATCTGGTACAGCGGCTCCAGCAAGGTGCGCTTCTCGCGCTCGCGGATCATCTGACGCCAGCCGAAGCTCTTGGCATCCTGTTTGAGTGCCGCCAGTTGAGACAGGGTGTCATCACGCACCAGGAGCTGGGCCAAGGCGGCTTTGGCCGCGTCGTCGAGCACTTCCGCCAGTAGGCCGCCTAAGCGCCGACGTTCGGTGGACAGTGTTTCGCTGATCAGTTCTTGCAGAGTGGTGTAGCCAGGCCGGATGATCTTGTGCTTGTTGAGCCAGAAGATCAACTCTACGGCTACGAATCCCGGCGTCACGTCGCGCCGCACGATCTGCGTGGCCTGCTGCCCAAGCTGCGGCAAGAAGTCGGCTGCCCACAGCCGGTACCCGAACAGATCAGCGATCCCCTCACGCTGGGTGTAATGCTCATGCTTGGTGATCGGCTTACGCTCGAATGCTTCGCCATGGAAATAGCGGCTCAGCACGAAGGTGCAATCGTCCTCGACCTCGCTCCAGTCAAAGCGGAAGAAGGCATGCTTGGCCTTGAAATAGCCGATTTGCAAGAGGCAATAGACCTGGGCATGGAGGCCTGGACGGCTGCTGGCGAACGCCAGTTCGGCTTCCGTCAATGCCAGATATTCTAGCTGTTGTGCATCGTCGAAGTCCGGTAGGCCGTACAGGGCTTCCTGCTCGGCGTCGGACAATACGGTCAAGCGCTCACTCTTGGCCGTCATGGTGAAGATGCTCCACGCGATCCCGGGCAGCTAAACCGCGTCAGCGTTTCGATCAGTGTGGGGTACTTGACGTCGAAGTTACGGCACACGGCCGCTTCAGATATTCCGGCATTCAGCGTAGCGTCAATGGTGTCCAGTTTATCGCCGATGATGGCCGGCGGATGGCTGCCGAGTCGTTTACGCCGGTTGTCCATCGCGGGCCAGCGCGCGATACACCGAGGCACGACCGACACCCAGCCGACGGGCAATTTCCGTCGCACCCAGCTTCTCCTCGACTCGAAGACGCTGAACTTCGGCGGGGTCGATTGATGGCTTGCGTCCGCGGTAAACGCCACGCGCTTTGGCCGCCGCAATGCCTTCCATCTGACGTTCGCGTCGCAGGTTGGTTTCAAATTCTGCAAAAACGCCCAGCATGTCCAGGAACGCCTTCCCTGCCGCACTACGGGTGTCAATCGGTTGCTCGGTCGCCTTGAGGGTGACGCCGCGCTCCTTCAGCGTGTACACAATGTCCTGAAGGTCTTTGATGCTCCGGGCAAGGCGATCAATGCGGGTGACGACCAGCGTATCGCCACGCCGCAGGAAATCCAACAGAAGTTGAAGTTCAGTCCGGCCCGTCCGAGTCGTTCCGCTCACTTTCTCGGCCCGGACTACATCGCAACCCGCTGCACGAAGCGCCTGTTCTTGAAGGCTGAAGTCCTGATCGCTGGTAGAAACGCGAGCATATCCGTAGAGCGCCATAGATCAGCAATCGTCTCGTTAGCCTTTAGAGGTTCAAACACTAGCATACCGAAATGAGCAAAACAACCCTATTGAGACAGAAAAAACGTCTCATTTTGACGGCTCATATGAGTACACCCAAAAGAAGCAAGTGCTGGTCATCATTTTCAATTATTGTGCGTGAAGTGATCGTCTAGTTCGCCTGAACGGCGAACTGCCTCAGAACAAGGGTTTGGACGGGGCTGCACCCACCCCGCCCAAACCCGGTACCTCCCTGAAGGGAGGGGCTTCAACCGGAAGTTAGTTTTTTGGTGAGCACGACTCGATGGAATGCGAGCACGGTCGGATAAATGCAAGCTCACTTGCAGTTAATGTGAGCATGAGCACCGTTTCATTTGCAGTTAATTCGATCCGAAAAACGCTCTGATTGCAAGCACGGCCGTTTATAAACGCAAGCCGTTACATCTATTGGCCAGGAAATTGAGGAAATGCAGACTTGTTTGCGCTTCAAAATTGACGCCAGCCACACCGCAAGGGAGAAAACCACATGAAACAGACGTTGGCCGCAGGATTTTTGTCGCTGGCTGTGGGGGCTGCCCCGGTGGTGGCGGTGGAATCGCCCTATTTGCCGCTGGCGCAGGCGGGTGGTGGCGGTCTGGTGCTCAAGGAAGACCCGGCAAAGTACCCTGTATTGCTGGAATTGCTTGGCAAATTTAAAAGGAAAACCATACTCGAAAGATTGCCGACGCTCACCGTCAGCCAGCGTGAGCGCATCATGGGCTATTACAAACTTGCCCGATCCCAGCCGGAAATCAGTGAACGAACCATCGCTAATGGCGTAAGCGGAATGGTGCTTGGCTACGTGGAAATCGAAGATGTCCGTCGTTTCGTTGAAGAATATACAAAGACTGGGAAACTTCCAAAGGGACTTCCACTCCCCTTTTCGAACTTTAAGAATGCTTCTGAGAAGTTCCCTGGTGCGGAAAACTATCTCGCAAGTGAACTTTCAAGCACGAAGAAGCTAGATGAACAGATTAGTGTGATTTTGGATGCGGTTATTGCCGATGCGGAAAAGAAGGCGTCCGATGCAGACAAGAAGGCGTCCGATGCAGACAAGAAGGCGTCCGATGCAGACAAAGCAGGAGAAATCGCCAGAAAAAAAACAGTTGAAAATCGTAAGCAGATCGAACTGCTTGAACAACTTCTCAAGGCTATGCCTCAACGCTAATGAAAACGCACAAAATTGAACGCAATAATAGGGGACCACGGTTTTCAGATATTCAGAAACAGACAACAATGGGCTGTTCCCTATTGTTCATGAGGCTTCAAGCCCGGCAGAAGCGCGTGAATAACAGCGGCTAACTTCGCTCAGGCTCAAGCGGTTGAGTTGAAAAGTGAGTTGGAAAAAACGAAGGAAGAAACGGAACGTCAACAGAAGCAAGCGAATGAAATCGCCGCAGCGTTGCATGCCGATCTTTCAACAGAACGGCAACGCCAGGAGCAGGCCAGTGCGGCGCTGGCAAGGGCTGAAGTCCGGCTGGAGTCACTACCTGTAACGGCCCGATAACATTTAGGGGTGTTGGAGCTAACTTTACTTTGTTGGGGGTTGGGCAAATTTAGCCCATGAGCGACGCACCCAAGGCACCCAGGCCCACAGGGAAATGGGCACATCGGCCCCACCGGTATCTTTGCTTGCCGCGCCATGGGTCATGGATTGCAAAGCGGGCTCAAGGATCCGGAAGAAAAGGCCCTTGTGGACCATACCACGGGGGTACGCCCCGTTTACAGTGTTGGCGCCGTAGTGATAGATTTCGAGTTTTGTTAGTGGGCAAGTCGTTAATCGTCATGGCGCAAAAACAAAGAAACAAGAGGAGCCGTACAAACAAGTCCGATATGGTGGCCGCGCATTTATTGGATCATCTTGTGGCCCAAGCGCAAGACATCGAGTTGCGGCATAGCCCACCTTTTCGTGCTCCTACCAAAGTGCTGACCAGTTTGCAGCAGTGCGAACACTGCAATGCGGATATCGCTTTGTTGATTTTTGGGGATAACGCCTCCGATGCGGGAGGGTTGGAGGCCTATGCAAGGCTTATGGCCGAGCCAATCAGGAAAACCAATTTGCCGGCGTTCGTTATTGCACCGCCTAGCGATCCACGCTCTACTGAAAACCCTTCTTTGTTGCTCAAAGTGCACCCCATCCAAGAGGAGCCTTTTTTGACGACGCCGGATGAATGGTTAGCGCTCATCCGGGCGTTGAGCGACGCCCACTGTCCGAAATCGTCAATATGGCGTCCTTGATTTTGGTGCAATTTTGGGCGGTGGCGAGCACCTGAATGGGCACTACACCTTTCACGGAGAGGGTCAGATCATCGATCTGGAAGCGATCGTGGTGGGGCTGGAATTGGGTTGACGGAATTTTCGGCGGTTCCGGCGTACAACCCCTGTTCTGCCGTTGGCGCCAAAATTTCAACCATGTTCATCCGTGACTTCAGCGGCGCAGGAATGGACTCTTGGTAGTTGCTGGTCGCCAGTAGAATCATTTTGCTGCAATCGAGCCGGGCCTCTATGCCTTCATCGCGGAAACGCCGGGCGCTATCGACTTCCATGAGGTCCAGCAAAACCGGGGTTTGTGGGTAACGGCTGTCGCTTGAAATTTTGTCTATTTCATCAAGCAGCACGACCGGGCATCCGCTTTTTCCTTCGGCCAAAAGACGAAAAATCCGGCCTGGCCGGCTGTTTGAATAGCCGGCAGAAACACCGGATAGTTCAAAACTGCCGGTTCCAGCGCCTAGAGAAATTGCTTCAAAGCCAACGTCCAAAATCTTGGCAACCTCGCACGCGAAGCGCGTTTTACCAATTCCAGGTACGCCATTCATGCAAAGGGGTGAGACGCGGAAATCCTCTTTTTCCCCCGACATGGCAAGCGAAATTTCAGCGATCAGGGTGTCGACAACATTGCTGAAGTTGGGCATGTCCAGCTTGAGGCCGAGTAAGCCGGCGACCACGGTAGGCAAGGGCTGGTTGATGAGCGTGCGCGTGCCTAGCGCCACCAGTGCGGCCTGAAGAAAAGGCACTTGCCGTTTTGCGCGTTCGTCACCTTCGTCCTCGCGGAGCTTGATCAGCTTTTCAAGCTCGAAGGGATCGAAGATATTGACGTAGGCGTCGGCAGGGTCTGGTATCTCGGACGTTGCTTCAGCAAGCTCAACCGGAGCTTCAACTTCGTCACGAAGTGATTTGGTGACAACCTCGCTGAAATCCGCAACTACTTGCTCTGCTGCTTTATTTACAGCGTGTTCAATGGGGAGGTAAGGCCTGAATTTTTTGTATTCATCATCCTGTGCAAAACCCTGGGAGATAAATTCTTTCCGCTCGGTTTTATTCATCATTCACCCCTTTTGGCTGCATTAAAATGCAAAAACCCGCAGCGTTTTTATGCTTGCGGGTTATCGGGGGCGGCGAGGATTCAGGTTCTACCGAACGCGATTACCCCGCAAAATCTGCGTTGAGCAGAAGTGAAAACTACTAGCGGGTACACCGGTTCGATTTGATTGTATGATACGTTTCACAGCTACTTTTGTCAATGCAAATCTGGTGTTTTGCGGTCGTTTTGGATGGCAGTGTGGTGTTAAACAGACAGGTTTGTTAAACCATTTCTTACTGACAAAAAAGACGTGGAGCGGCTGGGATGTTGATGCTGAGCGGAGCGACTAGATGTAGCGGCTTGCATTTATAAACGGCCAGGCGTCTTGATAATCCGCCGCAAGGCGGGCCAAACTCTAAGTCTTTTTGCGATCTCGATAGCCACGTTTTTGAAGCTCTGTTTTGTCTATCGGG
This sequence comes from Propionivibrio sp., assembly GCF_049316945.1. Taxonomy (GTDB): domain Bacteria; phylum Pseudomonadota; class Gammaproteobacteria; order Burkholderiales; family Rhodocyclaceae; genus Propionivibrio. The sequence goes on from NZ_JBMOJE010000157.1 coordinate 8,282, forward strand.
TTTTTAAAGTGAACTTGGCCGTGCCGAGTACTCTCGGTCGGCGGTGGCAAGCGAGAGCGCGGCAGGGGCAGAGGGAGGGAGTGCCAGTTATAGCAGCCGGTTTCATTCTTGCCAAAACGCTACGACATATGATATAATATGTGGATTATGCGACCAACCACAATCCACGAGGTATCCTCCCGTATTGCAAAAGATGTGACCAATGGAAAAGACATTTGGTCTTCAATGCCGTATCACATGAGTGACTTCCTTCATTGGCTGATCCCGGAATTGGCTAAGCAGGAAGCCGCCGCAGTCATCCCAATGGTGGTCACGGAAGCCCCGGTAAAGACAGGCAACCAGGTTGCTGATGCTTATCTTGCGGGCCTTGCAGAATATCTTTCGCAGAAAAATGAGTTGGTGGTGCCGGCCTGGACGAACGATCCCCACAATTTCTTAAAAGAACCTTTTTACGTCGGAACAAAAAGTATTGAGGATTTGCTGCTCGCAACCACCCCCTCCGCTTGGCGCCGTCGATTGATCTTTTGTGGTGAGTTTTCTTTCTGATGATTGTTCATTTTTACCGTAATGCTTTAACTTATAGTCTTATTTGATATTGCAAAAAGGATGTGCATGAAAACTGGCTGGACGCTGAAAGAAGCGACTGATGATTTGAAATCCGGCGCTATTACTGGATTCGTTCTTGAGAAAACCATGGAAGGCTGGTTTTTGAGATTGCGCTTCAATCCGACCCTGGCTGTGTCTGACGGCTACATCATCGACGCAAGGCGCAAGACCCCGAGACCGTTCGCGACGGCGGCAACAGCGCTTGGTGTTGCTGAACAGATTGGGTTTTCGGTGTCAGGATTGAGAAGTCGAGAACACATACGCGGAGTTGCGACAGATTCAGATTTCTTCTGTTAGGACCCAATTGGTTTGGCACTTTTCACACCAGCGTG
>NZ_JBMOJE010000158.1:0-9202 GCF_049316945.1 Propionivibrio sp.
TACACGCTGGTGTGAAAAGTGCCGAACCAATTTCTCGCTAACCGAAGGAATCTGAGGTTCGGCCGGTAACCTGCGACATTGCGCCGGAAATAGAGGGCGTGATCTTTCCGACAGCGCAGCCATTGGTGATGGCGGCCGAGCGTACCTTCTGGGAAAAGGCCACAGCAGCGCATGTGTATTGCCTGCAAGGCCGATTGGGAGGTGAACGCTACTCGCGCCACTGGTACGACTTGGCGGCTATCGCAAAAACAGCACATTTTTCTGCCGCCTGTGCCAACCCCGATCTAGCCAAAGCTGTGGCTGAGCACAAGTCGGTGTTCTTTGTAGAGAAAAATGCGGCCGGCACAAAGATCGATTATTTCGCCGCGACCAGTGGGCAACTGCAACTCATCCCAACCGGTGAATCGTTGGCCGCTCTGGAGCAAGATTACTCCGCGATGCTCGAGGATGGACTGCTTGCGCTTAACCAGCCCAGCTTTACCGACATCATTGACCAGTGTCGTGTCATCCAAGACGAAGCTAATCGGCAGGCGCAAATCGCAAGCGCCACCAGGCGCTGAGCGAGATCACGGTACAAGCCAAAAACTCGACATGGCTGCCTGCTTATTTGGCTGTGGCAGGACGGGTCAGCCGCTCCCGCTGCGCATCCCAAAGCGCCGGCGGGTCAACCGCCAGTTCGAACAATGTGATGTGGTCCGGCAAGTTGTCCGCGAGGATGGCGGCAACGATATCGGGGGCCAAGGTGGTGAGATTCACCATCCGGCTCACATAGATGTTGTCGACACCCTCCAACGCTGCGATCTCCTTTAATGACTTAACATCACCGGACTCCAGCATGGCGAGCCAGCGGTGGCCTCGTGCGAGCGCCAGCTGCAGCGGTGTTGGGGCCGTGCCCGATGGGCGCGGTGTGGCCGCTTCCCCATTGGGCAGCGTCACGAATTTGCGCCCGCTGCGGCGTTTGATTTGAATCGGGACGATCAGTGTCAAGCGACCATCACTGGCAGGAATGACCCCGGCGGCACCCGTGGTTTTGATCAGGATTTCGTTCATGCTGCGACCCCCATCCCCTCAACTGCTGGCTGGCGAAGTTCCAAGACCAAGCGCTCGATGCCGTTGGCGCGCAGGCGCAGCTCAATATCGTTCGGCGAGACGATCACCTTTTCGACCATTAATTTGATGATGCGAGTTTGCTCGGGTGGGAAAAGTTGATCCCAAATCTGATCTAGTTTCAGCATGGCGACGGTAACCTTGGCTTCGTCAATCGACGCGTCAAACGCGATGGCCTTGGCAATCACACCTCGCAGAATGTCTGGTGCCCGCATCAGGCTGCGCAGCTGGTTGAGGACCGCCGATTCAAGCTCGGCCGCCGGCAGACGCGGCAAGCCGGATGCGCCAGCGAACTCTTTGGCATCGCGCTGCGGAATGTAATACCGGTACTGCCGACCATTTTTCTTCTTGGTGGTGCTCCAGGGCGACAAGGCACGGCCGTCATTGCCGAACACAATGCCTTTGAGCAGAAATGGCACCGTCGCTCTGGTGGTATTGCCACGTGTGCGACCACCATCGACCGCTGGCTATGGCCCGATGTGTTCAAGAATCAGGACACCTCGGTCGCCAAAGCCAAAAAGCCTATCGCCGATTACAAGAAAGCCATCGGCCAAGCGGAATGTCTGGCGGAACTGATGGTGTTTTATTGCGAACGGGCAGCTGGGTTTAGCAACGATGTCGGCCTGCAGGATGAGGGCTACTTCGATGCGCTGGTGCGGATGTTCGAGCAAGCATTAAAAACCATCGCCAGTTTGGCCGACGCGCAACGCCAGCCGCTATGGTACAGGCTGGATACCGTGCGCAGTACCTGCCACAACTTCGTCTATGGCGTGGGTGACGATATGGACGACTTGCTTGCTGAGTACGGGGCCGATGATTGAACGCGACCAGTTGACCGCGCTGCAAAAAGAAAACGCTCGCCTGATCGCGCTGCTGGAAGATCACGGAGTCGAATGGCGATTGCAGCCAGAGCCGACTCCAATTGAACCAGCGCCGCCGGTCCCGGAGCCAGAATCATCACGTCTTTCCACTGCCGAAAAAGTTGCGCTGTTTCGTCGGTTGTTTCGTGGACGCACCGACGTCTACCCGATTCGATGGGAAAGCAAAACCACCGGTAAATCTGGCTACGCACCAGCCTGTGGCAATGAGTGGCTGGCCGGGGTATTACTCCGTCACAGGACAATTGGCGATTGAAATTCCTGGCGCAATGCTCGGTTCAAGCCTTGATAAAAAACAAATGAAAGCCCTGCCCGTTTCCCTCACCCCCTACCCCTCTCCCGGATAGCGAGGGGAGATACGAGAGTCGCTGGCGCGACTTTCACGGTATTGAGCAACTGCGAAAGTTCGGCGGCGAAGCGCTCCGGCTGGAACAGGTGCGGGCAGTGGTCGGCGCCCTCGTATAAGCTCAGCCGCGCTCGCGGAATGTGGGCGGCAACGTAACGCGCCGTTGCTTCGGTGTAGAAGTTGCTGCAGGTTCCGTAGGCCAGCAGCGTGGGCACATCGATGGCCGGCAGCACGTCGCGGTAGTCGGCCGCGACCAGCGTATTCCATATGGCAATGGCTGGTGGCGGATCGATGTTGCGCAGGGAGTCGCGCACGGCACGCCAACCCGAGGTATTGCGCAGGTAGGTCTCGCGCGCCTTGTCGTTGAGGCCGAAGGCGATCAGGCGCAGCACCGCTTCGATGAAGTCTCCGCCGAGGTCATCGAGCAGGCGCTGCGCGCGGGCGCTGTCGAAGTCGCCGTAGATGCCGCAGCTCCAGGTTTCGTCGGTGAGCAGTTTTGGCGACTGATCGATGAAGGCGATGTGCGAGAAACGTTCTGTTCCGAAATCCCGGATGCATTGCCAGAGGGTCAACGCGCCCATCGAGTGGCCGACGGCAGCGACACGTTCGATTTGGTAGTGGTCGAGCAGGTTGATGATGTCGCGGGCGAGCCGCTTTACGTCCGGCGCGTGGTTCACCGTGAGCGGATGGCCGCCATGGCCACGGGCATCGGGGCGCAGGAGGCGATGCTGCGCGCCCAGCGGCTTGAGTAGCGGCGCCCAGGCGGCATGGCTGGAAGTCCAGCCATGCAGCAGAAGGATCGGCACGCCGTTTCCCGACGCCCGAATGTGCAGTTGCTCGCCGTCGTCGGCGCTTATCGTTTCGTGTTGCATTAGACGGACCTCAGCATGTCAGCAATTCCAGGTTTCGCGAGCGCCAGTCAAGCACTGCTGTGCGCATCGCCATGCGCTCGGCTAGCGTCGGGTAATCGGCGCGGATGACGTCGGCGGCGAAGCCGGAAAGGAAGCGCGACTTCAATTCTGCCCGGGAGCGATCGACGCCGATTTCATCGTAGGGTACCGAGGCCAGCAGTAGAAAGCCGTCGGCAGGAATACGGCCGGCGCTCATGTTGTTCTCGATGATGCCGGCGGCCTTGCGGATCGGGTCGGCCAGGTCCGGGCTGTAGGGGCCGACGATCAGCGCCAGGTTGGGCGTATGCAGGAAGTCGAAGCCGCGGCCAAGGCAGATCATCCATTCGCGGTGCTCGATGTCGAGCGTGCGCTCGCTGCGCCGCACCTGTTCGCGGACCTGGGCGATATGTTCCAGATTGCCGGCCAGCAAGGGCAATAGGTCGGCGCGCATCTGCGCCGGCATGTCCGGCAGCAGGGCGGCCAGACGCGGTTCCAGCGTGGCGACATCCCATGCACCGAGCGAGGCGAGGTCGAGTATTTGGCCGTCGACGCCTTGGATCACCAGCGCATCTTCGTCGGTCTCGAAGCCGCAGACCAGCGGGTAGACGGTGCCGTGGCCGCTGCCAAAAATGTGTTCGACCTGGCTGCGGATTTCCTTCGTGTGCGCTATCGCTGCTTCTGTGTCGTAGGCGAAGCCGGCGCAGCCACGCGCGGGGTCGCCCTTCGACCAGTGATAGGTGATCAGGAACAGCACCCGCCGGCCGTCACTGACCATGCGCTGGACGTGGTGCGCGAGCACCTCGCCAAGATGCGGCCAGCCCAGATCGAACATGCCGCCAAGGTTGCGGAAGGGCATCAGGATGCCGGTCGGCGTGTTGGTGGCGACCGGAATGTTGATGCGTCCGTCCATGCATTTGAGGACGGCGATGGCGGTCGGATGCTCGGCCAGGTAGCGCTCGCGGGCTAGCCACGCCTCGGGGCTCCGATAAGACTCGCCGTGGCGGCCGGCCAGGTCGAACAGCCAGTCAATACGTTGCTCGATGGGTTTGCTGTGGATGTCCATGGCGATTTGTCTATAGTGCGCGTGGTCGGCGGGAGATAAAAAGTCTATTTCGACAATTCCGTACAGAAATCGTTTTGCGCAGTCGCACTTATATCGTGCGCTTATATCGTGCACTTATGTCGAACTCTTCAAGCGTCGCCGGTAGTGTGCCGGAGCCATCCCGGTCCAACTGACGAATGCCCGATAAAAGGCCGAGGGATCGGCAAAGCCGAGATCGGCGGCGATTTGCGCCAGCGGCTGTTTAGTCTTGTCCAGCCGGCTGATGGCCAGGTCGCGGCGCAGGGCATCCTTGATCGCCTGAAAGCTCGACCCTTCATCTTCGAGCCGGCGGTGCAGGGTGCGTGGCGAAAGATGCAAGGTACGGGCAACTTCGGCGAGCGGCATGGCATCCGGCAGCGCGTCGCGCAGGCAGTTGCGGACGCGCAGCACCATCTCCCGGTCGCGGCGGTAAAGCATGGTCAGCTTGCCCGGCGAGCCGACGAGAAAGGTTTGCAGTGCAGCCTCGTCGCGGCGGATGGGCAGGTCGAGGAGATTGGCGGCGAAGGTGGCGACCAGCATTCCGCCACTGGTGTCGGCGGCGAACGTCGAGCGCGCGGTGAAGATCAGCGCGTAGTCGTCGGCATGCAGCGGGCGCGGATAGGGAAAGGCCACCGTTTCGAGCACGATGTTGCGCCCGATCAGCCAGGAACTTAGCCCGTGCAGCAAACGCAGCAGCCATTCAAAAGCGAACACGCGGCCGATGCTCAGCGGGCGGGTTTCGACGATGCGCAGCCGCGCTTCACGCTGATCGCGCTCCAGCGAAACGTCAAAATCGGGCAACACCAGACGCAAGAAGCGTGCGCTCCGCTCCACGGCTTCGGCCAGCGTTGGTGCAGTGATGACACTGCGACAAAGAAACTCGAAGCTGCCGCAGCGCATCGGCAGCGAAAAAAGGCCGAAACCTTCATCGTCAAGTTCGTGATTGATCAGGTTATACAGCGCGGCGTAGCGCTCGACCGGCACACGCGCAGATGGGGCATCAAGTTCAGCCGGAGCGATACCGGCGGCTTCGAGCAAACGTTCGGCGTTGAGAGATTGTGACGAAAAATCCTCAAACTCACCGCAGAGACGCAGAGGCGCAGAGGTATCGCAGAGAAAACGGTTCAGACCAAGGGCTTCTCTCTGCGTCTTCTCTGCGCCTCTGCGGCTCTGCGGTGGATTGTTGATATTCTCACGCGCCCTCAAACCAGCCAGCATGCCTTGCACGAAGGCAATGGCCACCGTGGCGCGTGGGCGTGCAGCAGTGGGTTTGGCAACAGGCGTGGCAATTTTCTCAGGATCAGGCATTGGCGTCTCGTAGGACCGTGTATTTGCAGGATATTCTACTTTGGCAATAATTACATGATTCACGGCATTTCGGGCAATGGCTTTATTCGCTCTGGTTTTCTATGATGCAGTTATTCCATCTTCTTTGAGCGAGAACGCCATGACCGACCTGTCCGTTGCCAAAAAACTCACTGCCTACAAGCCCAAGCACAAGGTTCGCCTCGTCACTGCCGCTTCGCTCTTCGACGGGCACGACGCGTCGATCAACATCATGCGCCGCATCCTGCAATCGACCGGTGCCGAAGTCATTCACCTGGGTCACAACCGCTCGGTGCAGGAGATCGTCAATGCCGCGCTGCAGGAAGACGTGCAGGGCATCGCCATCACCTCGTACCAGGGCGGCCATGTCGAGTTCTTCAAATACATGATCGACCTGCTCAAGGCCGGTGGCGGCGAGAACATCAAGGTTTTCGGTGGCGGCGGCGGCGTGATTGTGCCGAGCGAGATCGCCGAACTCCACGCCTATGGCGTGACGCGCATCTACTCGCCAGAAGACGGCCAGTCGATGGGCCTGCAGGGCATGATCAACGACCTCATGTCCCAAGCCGATTTCGACCTCACGGCGCTGGCGCCGCAGCAGCCCGAAGCGGTGCTGGCGGCATTGAAGAGCGGTGATCGCCGCGCTCAGTTACGTAACCTCGCACAGATCATCACCGCTCTGGAGAATGGCGCCTATCCCGAGGCCGTGCGCCAGCAGATCATCAAGGCCGGTGCCGGCGTCAAAGTGCCGACGCTGGGCATCACGGGTACCGGCGGCGCCGGCAAATCCTCGCTGACCGACGAACTGGTGCGCCGTTTCCGCCTCGACCAGGGCGACAGCATCAAGCTGGCCATCATCTCCATCGACCCGTCGCGCAAGCGCACCGGCGGTGCATTGCTCGGCGACCGTATCCGCATGAACGCCATCGAGCATCCGAACATCCTGATGCGCTCGCTGGCCACGCGCGACACCGGCTCCGAAGTTTCCGCCGCGCTGCCTGAGGTGATCGCCGCCTGCAAGCTGGCCGGCTTCGATTTCGTGGTTGTCGAAACCTCGGGCATCGGCCAGGGCAACGCCGCCATCGTGCCGCTGGTCGATGCTTCGCTCTACGTGATGACACCGGAGTTCGGCGCCGCTTCGCAACTGGAGAAGATCGACATGCTCGACTTCGCCGACTTCGTGGCCATCAACAAATTCGACCGCAAAGGCGCCGACGACGCGCTGCGCGACGTGCGCAAGCAATACCAGCGCAACCGCGAAGCGTTCACTACGCCGACCGAGGAAATGCCGGTATTCGGCACCATGGCCGCGCGCTTCAACGACGACGGCGTGACCGCGCTCTATCAGGCGCTGGTTCCCAAATTGAAGGAATTCGGATTAAAGCTAAAAGCCGGCAAGTTGCCGCTGGTCACGGTTCGCCATTCGTCCAACCAGCGCGCCATCGTTCCTGCCCAGCGCACGCGCTATCTGGCCGAAGTGGCCGAGGGCGTGCGCAGCTACCACGCCCATACGGCTGAGCAGGCGACCATCGCCCGCGAGCGCCAGTCGCTGCGCACTTCGAAAGCGCTGTTTGAAGGCTGCAAAAAGCCGGCCGGTGACTTTAATGAATTGATCGAATGGAAAGACGGCCAGCTCGACTCCAAGGCGAAGAAGTTGCTCGACATGTGGCCGAAAACCGTCGAACTCTACGCGCAGGACGAGTACGTGGTGAAAATCCGCGACAAGGAAATCCGCACCAAACTGACCAACACCTCGCTCTCCGGCTCGCGCATCCGCAAGGTTTCGCTGCCGACCTACGCCGATGACGGCGAAGTGCTGCGCTTCCTGATGCGCGAAAACGTTCCCGGTTCCTTCCCCTATACCGCCGGCGTGTTCGCCTTCAAGCGCGAAAACGAAGACCCGACGCGCATGTTCGCCGGCGAAGGCGACGCCTTCCGCACCAACCGCCGCTTCAAGCGCGTCTCCGAAGGCATGCCGGCCAAACGCCTGTCCACGGCCTTCGACTCGGTAACGCTGTACGGTTGCGATCCCGACGAGCGGCCGGACATCTACGGCAAGATCGGCAATTCCGGCGTTTCGATCGCCACCCTCGACGACATGAAAGTGCTCTTCGACGGCTTCGAACTGTGCGCGCCGACCACCTCGGTATCGCTGACCATCAACGGCCCGGCGCCGATCATCCTGGCCTGCTTCTTCAACACGGCGATGGAACAGCAGATCGACAAGTTCAAGGTCGACAACGGCCGCGAAGCGACCGAAGACGAAGTACAGAAGATCCGCCAGTGGGTGCTCTCCAGCGTGCGCGGCACGGTGCAGGCCGACATCCTGAAGGAAGACCAGGGCCAGAACACCTGTATCTTCTCGACCGAATTCGCGCTCAAGATGATGGGCGACATCCAGGAATATTTCGTTCATCACGATATCGGCAACTTCTACTCGGTGTCGATTTCCGGCTATCACATCGCCGAAGCCGGCGCCAACCCGATCTCGCAACTAGCCTTCACGCTGGCCAACGGCTTCACCTACGTCGAAGCCTATCTGGCACGCGGCATGCAGATTGACGATTTCGCGCCCAACCTCAGCTTCTTCTTCAGCAACGGCATGGACCCGGAATATTCGGTGATCGGCCGCGTCGCCCGCCGCATCTGGGCGGTGGCGATGAAGAACAAGTACGGCGCCAACGAGCGCAGCCAGAAACTCAAGTACCACATTCAGACCTCCGGCCGCTCGCTGCACGCGCAGGAAATGGCCTTCAACGACATCCGCACGACGCTGCAGGCGCTGATCGCGGTGTACGACAATTGCAACTCACTGCACACCAACGCCTACGACGAGGCGATCACCACGCCGACGGAGGAGAGTGTGCGCCGCGCCATGGCCATCCAGTTGGTGATCAATCGCGAATGGGGCCTGGCGATGAACGAGAACCCGAACCAGGGCTCCTACATCATCGACGAACTGACCGACCTCGTCGAAGAAGCCGTGCTCAAGGAATTCGAAGCCATCGCCTCACGCGGCGGCGTGCTCGGCGCCATGGAAACCGGCTATCAGCGCGGCAAGATCCAGGAAGAATCGCTCTACTACGAGCACAAGAAACACGACGGCTCGTACCCGATCATCGGCGTCAACACCTTCCGCAACCCGAAGGGCGACGCGCAGATCGAGATCGAAATGGCGCGTTCAACCGAAGAGGAAAAGCAGTCGCAGATCACCCGCCTGCGCGACTTCCAGAAACGCAACGAAGCCGCTTCCGGCGCCATGATCGAACGCCTCAAACAGACCGTGATCGACAACGGCAATGTTTTTGCCGTACTGATCGATGCGGTGCGTGTCTGCTCGCTTGGGCAGATCACCACCGCACTCTACGACGTGGGCGGGCAGTACCGACGCAGCATGTAGGTTTTCAGTTTCATTCCATGCAACGGGCTCCCCGGTAAACGGCGTGCCCGTTTTTTTTGGTTAAGCAGATAAAATCATCATCGCTGCAAAGCGCATGAATAGGCGTTCTACAACGATGTAAGCTCAGACTTCCTGATCCAGTCCGTATTTATTCAGTATTTATAGGAAATTAGT
>NZ_JBMOJE010000159.1:0-9201 GCF_049316945.1 Propionivibrio sp.
AATAAAAAACCCGCTAATCGGACTGATTGCGGGCGGGCTTTTCGCTTGCGCGAAATGGGGCTTGTCAGGCGGTCCACCTGACAAGAAAATCTCTCGATTGGCTGTAAATGTCCAACTCTTGGTCGTACAAATCGGGGCCCTCTGATTCGGGCTGTATATACGTCAGCGCCACTCCGTTGACGGTGCCGCGCTGACTTGGGCAAGCGGCCAGAATCAGGCGCATCAGGGCTTTGATGCTTGGATACCCTCCGGTCGTGCCTTTATACAGTGCAGTCACTTGCACGCGATCGGTGTACTGCTTGTTCGCCTCGTTCGTGTTAATCAGGTTCACAGGCACGCTGCTGATCTGCTTGACGCTGATCGCGGGCAGCGTCGTGTTTAGCGGCAGGTCGCCGCAAACGATGCGCGTCGCCGGGACAACGGCCAGCACAGCGGAATTCGTTTTCAGCAAGTACCAAATCGCAGCGGTTGTCATTCGTCGCCTTCAATGAAAATATGTGACGTGTCAATGCCGTGCTTCGTCGCAAGGCGGTCCTTCATGTACTCGGCGGCGGCGACTACGGCGTTCTGTGCCTGACCGTCCAATGCAGGACGCATGAACGGGTGTGGCTTGAGGCCGGGGTGCTTGACTGACTGAAACACGCCACCACCAAATGCCAAAGCGCCCCCCTCCTTTGCGCTGATGACGTGCGGCTTGACGCCGTATTCAATGAATCGCGCAATGTAGCCGTGCTGACCCTTTGCAGACAGGCTCGCCGTGACGGTGCCGCCCCTGCTTTTGGTGCCGATCTTCAAGCCCGCCCTCAGTTGCCCGGTTTTGTCAGCAAATGCGGAAGTGCTTTTCGCCTCTTCTTGCACCACTTTCATGCCTGCGCGAAGTGATCCGCGCATGACGTTTTTCTGTATCTTCTCTGGCAATTCATCCAGAAACTGCGCCAACTCCTTGAGACCAGTCACATGGATTTCATTGCTCATGAGGAAACCTGTTCGACGATGAATTCAACGCCGTCTTTGATCCCAATCTCTGCGGGGCCACTGACGATTTGATAGATGGCCTCGGTCGGCCTCGATATGGCAAACCTCATGCTTGAAGTGATGTCCGCGCAGTAGCGCATCCGAATGCGTGACCGGTTCACGTTGACGGCCAGCGTGTTGCTGACCGCCTCACCCCGTCGCGGCAGCATATCGTTGATGCTGCACCAGCGCGTCGCCAACGTCGTCCACGTGATCGCCTCGGTGCCATAGGTGGCGTCGCGGGTGACGACCTTGTATTCAATGCGTGCGCGATGATTCAGGGGCCCGATGTTCATTTTTTACGTTTCGGGAATGTTTCCGCGTCGACCGATTCACCACGGCGCGGTGCGCGGGTGCCGGGCTTTTGTTCTTTGCTGTCGATCTGTTCGACTTCGATGCCGTTGGCGCGCAGTTCTGCGGTGATCTGCGCCAGCCCTTGCACCAGACCAGAAAATCCCGTGTGCGCGTGCACTTCCTCGTACCTCACGGGGTCGAACCCAAGCAGGATGATCTTTTTTGCACCGGCCCGGGCAGCGATGCGCAATGCTGCGAGCGCGTTGTTCCTGATCTGCAACGTGTGGCCCTCGCCCATTTGCACGGTTTCGTAAAACATGCCCGCATAAAGCGCGTCGTAATCGCATTCGACGCCGCAGACGCGCAGCCCGGTGAAGCCGAGCCGGTCAGCCTCTTCCCAAAACGGGTGATGCGGGTCCAAGGCAACAAACATATCAGCCCACGGCGCAAACTTGACGGCGCGATTGACGGCAATCGTTTTGTACCCCTTGGCGGTGGCCGCGAGTTCTGCGGTCATGTCGGGACCAGCGCCCAATATGGCGACGGTTTCGCCTTGCCAGATGCCGTCAGGATTCCATATTTTGGTCATGCGAACACCTTATGTCTGTCAAGCAAAGCGTCAACAAAGCCCAATTTCATGGATGAAAAGCCCTGTCCCGTGAATTCGGCGCTGCGGTTTTCATACATCGCAGAGATTTGCAGCTTGATCCATGACTTGATCGATTCAGGCACGCTGGCAGCGTTTGTGTAGCCCGCGACGTAGCGCAGCTTGACCGCAGCCACGTCTGCGCGTGCCTCGGGCCATGCTGTGCCGTAAGCTGGTGTGACCTTTGCCGGTCCGCATTCGTTCGATGCGTCCAGCGTGTAGTCTGACCCCGCAAGCGTGATGAGTGTCCCGGCAGTGTTTCGGTAAATGATGCTGGTGATCGCCGTCACGGGCTGGCGCGTCAGTTCAAAGTAATCAGGGAACGCGTCCAGAGTCAACTCAAAGGTTTGCGGCAACAAGGCGCGACCCGTGGCCTGTTCTGCCGCTTCGGTTGCCGCGCTGATTAGCGATGTAATCAGGACGTCGTCGTCCGTCACGTCAACTTTGCAGTGCAGCTTTGCCTCGGCCAGCGTGATCGGTATCAGCGTCGGCGCGGTGATGAGTTTGAGCGACATTATTTGGCCTTTGCAGAGCGCCCACGTTTTTGCGCTGGCGCAACTTCAACCGTTGGCGCTGGCGCAACTTCAACGACGGGTTTTTCCATGTACCACGCAATGCCCTCTTTGACGTAGTGCGCGGCCAGCGCAGCATCACAGCGCAGCACATCACCCGCAGCGAAGCTGCCATACACCGAGTTGGAGCCGGTGCGCTTGAATTTGATCTGGACTTGCATTACGCAGCGTCCGCGAGTTGCGTCCAGACCGGCTGCGCTTGCGTGCCGCTGTTGCGCCAAAGCCCGCCCGATCCGTTTGTGGTTATGTCAGAGTACAGCGCGTTGGGGACCGCGACGCCCTCGCCTGTTGCGAGTGGCGTGCCATCCGTATAGTCAACCGGCGCACCCGATCCGAACAAATGAAGCGCAGACAGTGCGTTGACAGTGCTGCTTGTCGAAGCGAATGCCGCCGTGGTGACTGATCCCGTCCACACAGGCACGGCCAGCGTGCCGGTGTTGCGGTAGGCAAGCCCCGTCGTGGTGTTGACATATTCGCACCCTTTCTTGGCAAGGCCTACCCCCGTGCCAGCGCCGCCCGCAAACGTGTCAACTGCCATTGCAGTAACGACGCCAGAGCCATCATCCGCGTTTCCTGCGTCCGAGGTATCAATCGCAACGGTTATGAGCGCCACGGCTGCGGTGCTGGCCTCGATTGCCGTCAACACTTCGGCTGCGGTTGATGTGATCGCAGAATTTACGTCCGTCGCGAGGTTGACGGTGATCGTAGGACCACTGACGACGACGCCCAATGAAGCGGAGGCCGCGCCGGGGTCAACATATTCGATCGTGATTGCATTGCCGCCAGCGCCGTAGGCCACTGCGGTAAAGGTCAAACTATTGTCATCGCCCGCAGGGTTCACGGTCAGCGCCGCTTGTACTGCGTTTTCAGGAACGCCGGTCCCGTCAAGGTGCAGGGCATTCAACGCGGCGACAAACCCCATATTGACGTGCTCTGCTGCGTGTTCAATCAGTGCGCGCGCCGCCGATCCATCGGGGCCGTCGAGGTCGGTTGTGGCAAAGCCCAACGCAACGATGGCGGCCTCGTCCTCTGGATTTGGCAGGCTGACGAGTTGCCCGGTGTAATAGCCTTCGTAGCAGTCTGTAAAGCGAATTGTCATTTTTCAGTCCTTCAGTAAGTCCATGAAAGAAGCCCCCCGAAGGCGGCTTCTTGGGTTGACTCGCTGACGATTACGCCGGAGTCAGATCGCCACCGCGAACGGCGGCTGGCTTTTCCGTCGCCAGAGCCAAACGACGCTCGGCGCGCAGCGTGATGAGGTTCTTGGTGAAGTTGTCGCTGTCGCTGTCCGACATTTCCACCACGACGCCTTCGCGGTTGTAGACCATGTACGCCTCGGAGAAGCGGCCCACCTGGAAGGTGTCAGCGGCCATGCCTATCGCTTGCACCACAGGAACGCCGAACAAGCGAGGCACGCCAGCGTCCGAAGTGTTGACCAGCGTTTGACCGGCGGCGGTTGTCAGCAGTTCGATTTCCATCGTCGCCCAATCAGCCGGGTTCAACACGATCGCATCAGCCGGGTAGCCAGCAGCGTACAAAGCAGCGATGACCTTGCGGATCAGCACAAACTTCTTGAGCGTTGCTCCGAGGGCCGCGTCAGCAATGCCGTGCGCCGTGAAGTTGCCCGTGTCGTAGGTGCCGGAAATGTTCGGGGCTACGCCGTCGCCAACGACAAGCTGCGTGTCCACCTTCTGATTCACGCCGTAACGCATCCGCGTGTTGACGTAAGCGGCCAGCGCGGGCGCATCTGCGGCCAGTTGCTTGCTGATCTTGATCCAGTGCGCCACAGTGGACACCGGCATATTGACCAGCGACCATGTGAGTGCGGATTCGCCTTTGGCTGCACCTTCTGAGGCTTCCGCTGCGTTGTTGGTGAAGCTGGCCTCCTTGGTGAACTCGATCGCGTTGCTGCCGGTGGTGGTACTCGGGAGCAGCGACTCCATGCTGAACGGGAGCGACGCACCTGCGACGATACCGGCATTGCGTTGCGGCGCGACGTTGGTGTCCGAGCCGACCAGCGAATTCTTCACTTCAACGCGCAGTTTCGCCAAGTTGCCACCGGCAAAGTCAGCGTAACGTGCGCTCTTGACAAATTGTTCACCCCATGAGGTGATGCCAGCGGCAGCAGGAGCAGCGGTAGCTTTTTGCTCAACGGCAAGCAAGCGGTCAGCAAGTACCCTTTGTTCGACGCCGATCGCGTCCAGTGCGGTCTTGGTATCGCTGGCAGTTTTGCCGACGGTTTTGAATTCGCCTTCTGCCTTTTCGGACATGGCGACGAGTTTGGCCTCGACTTTATCGAGAGCCGCCAAGATGCCGGAGCCATCAATTTCACCCATCACACCAAGCATTGCCATGCCGGTAATGAATGACTGATTTTGCAATGCCAATGCGTGAACATCGACACCAGCAGCTTGCGCGGCAAAACCGACAAGCGCGATTGCCAGAATGGCACCAATGCGGAGATAAGACTTTTTCATGATGTTTCCTTTTGACGAAAAAAAGCCACCAAAAAGGTGGCCGGGTTACGGGGTTTGCGTTTACGCTGCAATTTTGTTCAATCGTTCAAGAATCAGCGCCGTGGTTTTCGCATGGCTTTCCTTTTGAGCATCCCGCCCATTAAGAATCACCTTTGCGCGGGAGACGATCGCCATTGCCTCCCATTTGCCCAGCCCCGCATCCCGCAGTAGCCGTTCAATGTCTCGCTCTGTCTTGCACTCTGGCAGCAGGGCTTCAAAATCCATACTTTTCACGCTTTGCAGGTCAATGCGTGCGTTCGCATCAGCCGGGAAAACAACCAGGCTGATTTCCATCAGGTTCGACCATTTGTGAATCGTGCGGCCTGTCTCGGTTTCGGTGTAATCGCCTGATTTCATGTAGCCACCGATGGACAGACCATCGAGCGTGCCGTGTTTCAGCGCGGAGTAAACGTCCTCGGCACAGTCAAGGTCGGGGGTAAGTTCGCCAGTGACTAACAAACCGGCCTTATCTTCTTTGGCCGTCGTCCATTTGCCGATTGGCATGCCCCATGAATGGTTGAAAAACATCTTTGGCAGCGCCAGCCTGAGCGAATCAGTGAACGCACCGGGCAGGATGGTGTCGCCGTAGCTGTCAACGCCGCCCCACTTGCACGCATAGCCGGAAAATACGCCGTTGCCGTCGCCTATTTCAAGCTCTGAATCAGGCAGCGATATTGTCTTGCGCAGTAGCATTGTTTGTCCCTCCTGTTGCGGGCTGCTGGCCCAACTTGGACAGCGGCAAAAGGTTGCTTTGCGCTGTCAATTCGTTCGCCCCGATCACGGGCGGCAGGTTTTCAAGCTGCCGGCATTCGTTGCGTGTCATGATGCCGTTCTGCACGTTTTTGGCGTACAGTTCGGCGCGTTGTGTGGGCGAGCCTCGCAGGAGCGCGTCGAGCGCAAATTCTGCGGTCATCGTCGCGCGCTGTGTCGGCGTCATCACCCGTTTTCTGGTGGCTTGTTCGATGGAAACCAGCATCGGGCGCACCGTCAGCTTGTAAAAACCATCGACTATCTGTTCAATTCCGCTGCCCCATGCGGTCACATTGCTGTGATGAATCATCACGGGTGGCACGTCAAACCAGCGGCAGATTTCTTCGACTGTAAATTTGCGCGTTTCCAGTAACTGCTGATCCTCTGGCGACATGCTCAACTGCTGGTATTTCATGTTCGCCTCAAGCACATAAAGGCGAGAGGTTGACCCCTCGGCCATGCCCGCGAAGCTGCTTTGCAGTGCTTTGCGCTGTTCCGCGTTCAACACCTTGTCCAGCATCAGCGTGCCGGTGGGCTTCCCGCTGTTGCCAAAAATTTTTGATGCGCTTTCCTGCGCCTTGGCCGCTTCGTCTGTGGTGGCCCGCATGAACTCCAGTTTTGCGAGTCCGACCGTTCCATTTCCAAGGTTTTTCAGGTGCAGGACGTTCGCAGAGTCAAGCGCCGCGATGTCGGTTCCGAGTTGGTACAGGTACACCATCGAACCGTTGGGCAGCACCCTGACTTCGACCTGATCCGCTGGCATCGGCCACAGTGCGAGCGCCTCACCCTTCGCGTCTCTATCGATCCTCGCAAACGCGTTGCCGCGCAAGTCGTGGTTCATAATCATCGCGCGCCAAAACTCAAATGGTGTCATCCGATCGTTCGGTGACTCATGCAGGAGCGTGTAAAGGCGACTGTTTCGCGCCAATTCCTTCTGACCGTTGACTGTTTGGTAAGCAAAAAACGGTAGGCTGGCGATGGTTGTCGCGCGACGATCAAGGCACGCCCAAACAGTGCTGATTTGCAGCGCGGCATCCGGCCCGATATTGCCCGCACCGTCCACCAAAGCGACTCCGGGGACGGGGTTTTGCTGCCCGACGGACTCGGCAAGCGCCCCACCACGGCCAAACCATCGGTAGAACGAGCTAAACATCGTTACCCGCTGATTGGTGAGTTAATGAATTCATCTATGTTTGCCTCGGTTTCTGATGATTTGCATGCACCGACCGCCATGACAGCGGCTACGATCAAATCAATTCGGCCTGTTGCCTTTTCTTTACTCAGTTTTCGGTTTTCGGCATCATCACTGGTCGTGATTGCATTTGCGGCACACCATGTAAACACTGGGTTTGCAGGATGCACAACACGCCGGTTCAACAGCTCGGATTCAAATTCCTCGATAGCTGGGCTCATGTCTTTGTAACCCTGGCCAAATGCCTGCATTGGTGGCAGAGTGACGCCGTTGTCATTGGCCAGCGCTTTCAAGTCTTCAATGCGCCAGCGGTCGAACGCCACAGACTGCAAATCAAAAAAACTGCTCAATTCAGCAAGTTTGCGGATCACCGCCAGCTTGCTGATAGCTCGCCCTGGTGTTGTTTCCAAATAACCCGTATTTCGCCAGGCCAGATAGGGAACTCGGTCAAGTTCTTCTTTTCTGTCAAGACCTTCGTCCGGCAGCCATGCAAATGGGACCAATTTCCAAGGCTCTTCTGGCCCTACCGGCTCGACATAGAACACCAGCCCGGTCAGATCGGTGGTGCTCGATAAGTCAAGCCCGGCCCAGGCGCGTCTACCGCGCAGGTCTCGCCAATCAAATTCCTGTGTTGCTCCAAACCAGACATCACTGCTGATCCATGGATTGGTGGCATCGGTCCATTGGCAAAAGTTCAGGCGCCGGACCAGCGCCTCTTTTCCTGGCATGCCACGCGCCTCAATTACCTGCTCTCTCAAATACTTCATGCCTGGCAACTTTGCGCCCTGCAGGCTTGGGTTGACCTTGGCCCAGCACTTTTCATCCCTGAATGGGTCGTCCCCTTCGTCCAATGCGCAGACAAAACCAAAAAAGGAGTCGTCTTTCAGCATCCCGGCTGAAACTTTGGCTGCGTAGTCGTGATACTGCCAGCATGGCCCGGTTTTGTTCGAACCACTGTTGGTGATCATGAAGATCAAAGCCTGGCGCCGACTCTTTGTGCCGGCCCGCATCATTTCAACCACCGTGTTGTTTCGGTGTTCGTGAACTTCGTCAATCAAAGCCACATGAGGGCGTGGTCCGCTTTGGCCATCGTCTGCGCTGATCGGTCGAAAGAAGCTCCCGCGCTCGATATAGGCCAAGTTCCAGATGTTCTGCCCAACTCCACTTGGACTGAGGCGGCTTTTCAACTCCGGAGACTGCTGCCACATAGCAACAGCATCTCGGTACAAGACCATCGCCTGATCTTTCTTGGTGGCCGCTGCGTACACTTCAGCACGCGCTTCGCCGTCTGCTGTCAACCCAAAGAGTCCAACACCAGCGGCAAGCGGGCTTTTCCCGCTTCCCTTTCCAGTTTCAACGTAAGCGACACGAAATCGCCGGAAGCCATCCGACCCCTTCCAACCAAACACGCTTCCGATGATGAATTTTTGCCAGTCAAGTAGTTCGAAAGGCCTGCCTTCAAATTCACCGCCATTGAGGCGCAGCACGTCTTTGTAAAAACCAATTGCACGGGCTGCTGCCTTTTTGTCAAATACCAACCCACGCTGTGTTCCAGTTGATACATCATCCAGGTGACGCTGGCATGCCGCTCTTACGTGCGGACCTGCAATTTTTTTCCCGCTGACGACCCGTTTTGCGTAGGCAGTAACGGAATCAGAAATACTTGGCCGCAGGATTCGCTTGTCGCAGTCCATTGAAAAGGTCATCTTGCGGCTGGAGCGAAATACGCGTTCGAGCCTGTGGCGTCATGCCGAACTTATCAAACACTGCCATCGCCTGTTTGAATGCCATGCTTTTCACCATGGCCCACGGATTCAAATGCTCTCCAGCCCCAACCGGACGACCCTCGTCGTCCTGCACCATCTTGCACTTCACATCGGAGTCGCCAGCTTTAGCGACCGCTCTGCGGTAGTCTGCAATCGCAACGCAGCCCATACTGAACGCCTGGACATCAACCTCGGTCAGCAGCTTTGCCGATTGCGCAACCGGAGCCATTTCGAACCAAACAATTTTTGCGGCATCAGGCATCCAACTGGGAGGCGTCAGATCCTGAAGGTAAGTTGGGTCGGGCTCCTGCTTGCTGATGGCCCGCTTTCCGCGATTGCCTTCCACCAGCTTCAGTGCTGTCGGCTTTCGTGGTCTTCCGGCCATTTTATTGATCTTTCTATTGATTGAATGGAGGGGTACACCCTATCCATTTCGCGGTTATGAACGCCGAGG
>NZ_JBMOJE010000160.1:0-9181 GCF_049316945.1 Propionivibrio sp.
CCCGGATCGCGTTGGCGCTGTTGACCTCCGGGTGTGCCTCCATGATGGCGCGAACATGAGGGTCGGCCGGGATTCCGACGGAATCCGGCAGTTTTTGACACAAGCGATTGATTTCAAATAATAATTGTCTCGAATTGCATAGGCTGAACCTGCCGATCCAAGTCCACGGAGTAATCGCCAAATCGATTGATGTGGTCGATCCGGTAGGGAGCCAAGCCTCCCAGGATGGCCGCATCAACGACAAATCCATCGGCCTGAATCTCCTTGAGTACGCGGGTCATGGCTTCCACGTTGTGCAAAATGACCAAGTTGGCCACCAACTGGTTGTACTTGATGACCTTGCGCTGCTCGTGGCGTATGTTCTCGGCAATGATGCCTTCGCCGCCAAAGAACAGCCACTTCGTGAACTGGTTGAACTCCTCGCTCTTGCAGGTCGCAGCGTGAATCGTGCGGCGCAGTTCCACATCACCGATGTAGTCCAGCAGGAACAGGGTTCGAACAACCCGCCCGAGTTCGCGAAAGGCAAAGTAGAGCTTGTTCTTGCGGCTGGCCGTTCCCAGGCGACGCAGCAATGCCGACGGCGTGATTTTTCCCGCCTTGATCGACAAGGCGACGCGCAGCATGTCCGGCAGGTGGGTTGAAATCAGCGACCAGTCAATGCTTTCGCTGAACAGTGCATCGATGTGCCGATACCGAGTTTTCTTATCGGGCCGGAAGAACACCAGTTTTTTGAGTTGACGAATCCTGGGCATTAGCTTAATTCCCAGCAGATAGGCCAGACCGAAGGCAGGTGTGCTCTGTGCATGGGTGTCGCCATGCACCGTATCGGGCTGCACGTCGGACTCGTTCTTGAGGATCCCATCGAGAATATAGACCGCCTCGTACACGCCGCACGGAATGAAGTGGCTGAAGAGAGCGATGTACATATCCGAGACATGGTAGTAGCCGATGCCCCCATAGCCGCCGTAGCGAATATGGCTTTCGGCCAGCAGATTCTGCTCGTACAGATTCCACTGGGTGCCGTCGGCGGAGGCGGTTTCGCCGCTTCCCCAGTATTTGGGCAACAGGAACTTGTTGTAGGCGTTGATGACCTGCACCAAGGCTTTATCCAGCCGCTCCTCGGTCATGTGGTGCAAATTCAGCCAGGCGACCTGCTTGCGGCTCAGATCCTTAACCGACCGGGCCGTTTGCGTGGGACCTAAATTGCACCCATAGCAAAACAGCGTGGTGATAAACCGTAGCCTGGGATTGTCGATCTTGCCCTCAAAGCCGGACAAGGGGCCAAACAGCTTGTGCAAATTGAGCCAGTGCTCTCCTTCGACCAGAATATCCAAAATGTTCTTCGGTGCCAGCCGGGCAGAGAGTTCTTGGTCAATGCGCAGCAAAGCCGCAGAGGTTGCTTCTTTCGAGTTCCTGCGTATAACCAGTTCTTCCCCAATAAAGGCGACATGCTCATTGGCGGGAAAGGCGTGATCTACCCGCTCGGCCGTGTCCACCAAACGCTGCCTGAGCTGCGCGACGAAAGCGCCCGGTTCTGTGGGCAACATCAGCATGGTGCCGTAATCGGCCACCTGGGACTCGAACGTGTCCCAGCCGATGAGCTGTTCCCGGTAGTCGCCATATTGCTCGCTGCGGCGGACATACAAATCGCCGGACTGCAGTTCGCGCGTCACCTCTGACAATACGCACAATTCGAAATACTTGCGGTGAACGCAACTGCCTTCATCATCCTGGTTTTTCTGGACGACGATTTTCCGCCATTTTTCCGGAAGCCAATTCAGGCTCAGCGCTTGGTCGACAGGCAAATACTCTTTATGGCTGTTGCGGTGCTGAAGTACAAAGGCAATTGCCTGCACCAGCGTCTGGTCGCTGTGGGTTGAGGCCAATTCCAGCAGGCCCAGGCAGTTGAGCAGCAGCGGGCGCTGCGCTTGGTAGGAGGCCATCATGAAAGGAAAATAATTGTCAGCAGCATAAGCCATGTGTTCGTCGCATTGCGCCAGCAACTGCGCCGAATCGCCTTCAATGGCGCGGGCGATTCGTTCACCGCGTTCGGCATCATTGGCACCTTGCTCGAAGGCTTTGAGCATATCGCGCAGCGTGGCAATGAGTTTTTCCGCCCGCTGACGGTGCTCGGTGAAATAGCGATCCAATTGCTCGGTGCCCGTGGCGTGCAGTTTTCGCAACTTACGCAGCAAAATGTCTACGACATCGTCCAGCGCCTGGCGCAACTGCGCATGGATCAGAACCACGGCCAGCGCGTAGCGCTTAGCCGGTTTGGTAACCTTGATGTCCGCTGCGTCCAACGCACGTGCCTCCAGCACATACTGATGAAGTTTCGGTACCGCGATGTGGTCGATATTCGGCAGGCGAGCCACCCAGGTCTTCAGCCATGCCAGGTGTTCCAGATAGGCGCGCACTTGCGGGTTTGTCGGTTTTTTTGGTTCGCGTTTGAGCTTGCGCCAGCCCGAGACCTCTCCCGCCTTGATTGTGAACAAGTCGTCGATTTCATGTTTCAACGCTGGCGATAACGTGGCAGACAGGAGGTTGAACGACTCGTCATTGACTTGTGCGCGAATGCGGCGCGCTGTGCGAAACAAGGTGCTGAATCCTGGCAGTTCGAAACGCTGGCGGATCAACTGCTCGATCACTACGTTGATGATGTCGGCCAGTTCGTGCTTGGTCTGGGCCGCTTCCCGGGCCGTCGACTCGATGACGCGGGTGGTAGCGCTAGTGACAGCCTGAATGCCGAGGAACCGACGCACTTGTTCGAGCAGGCGCTGACGCTCGCTGTCCAGATCGAAATCGCGCATTTCGATCTTCGTCAGAGGTTTCGTCGCCAGGCAAGCGGCGATATGGACAACAATGCTGGTCGGCACCTCGGCCAGTTTGACGAAGTAGCCCAGACGCTGCGCCGTCTTGAGTAGCACTAAGACGGCCAGACGACCTTGCAACGTGCGCCCATGGTGACGGGCAAACGCCTGTTCTTCTGGGGATGGCGTGTAAACGTCGGTGAGTTCACGCGGCGTGATCTCGGACTTGAAGCGAGGGTAGGCAGTTTCGTGAATGTTGCTCACGAGGCATGCTTTGCAAAAGAATCAACGATCTGTATCATCACATTTAACCTATACTTTATTTGGACTCATATTTTGCCACGACAGCATGCGGGTTTGCGGGTGGTTTTACGCAAAGGATTCAATTGGGACAGCGAGCTGCCATTTACTGCCGGGTTTCTACGGCCGACCAGACCTGTGAGCGTCAAGAGGCCGATCTGTTGGCGTTTGCTGTGAAGGCGGGCTTTGATGTCGTGGGCATCTGGAAGGAAACGGCCTCAGGTGCCAAGGAGGATCGCGCTCAGCGCAAGAAGGTCATGGCGCTGGCACAGGCGCGCGATGTCGATGTGATCCTGGTGACCGAACTGACTCGCTGGGGGCGCTCGACGATTGATTTGTTTCACACGCTGGGCGAACTCCAGGCGTGGGGCATTTCCCTGATTGCCCAGACAGGCCAGCAATTCGATCTCGGTACACCGCAGGGAAAACTCATTGCGTCGCTGATGTCCGTCCTAGCCGAATTCGAGCGGGATCTACTGCGCGAGCGAGTGCGCTCAGGGATTGCCGCAGCGCAAGCACGCGGCGTACGCTTTGGGCGCCAGCCCGGCCAGCGCGTCAAGGCCGATCGCCATCAAAAGCGAACGTTGGAACTGGTGGCTGCTGGGCAATCGTACCGGGAAGTCGGATTGAGGCTGGGCATCAGCAAGAACACGGTGCTCGATATCGTCAAGCGCCATCGGGTAGATCAGGCTGGGCTATAACAGTCAGGCTGGGTCTAGGCGCTCTTTCCAATCGCGCAATTCAAAACACTTTTATTAATTAAAACAACAGCTTATAGTGAAAAACGCCGGATTCCGTCCGAATCCCGGCCGACCCTCAAGATCGACACCGGCAGTGCTTCCGGGAAGTTGCAATTTCATGTGTTCGCCGCGCTGGCAGAGTTTGAGCGCAACCTGATCCGTGAGCGCACCAACGCAGGGTTAACCGCAGCTCGTGCACGTGGCCGGGTTGGCGGCAGGCCAGCAAAGCTTTCTGAGAAGCAAATCAGGGAAATAAAGGCATTGATGGCCGATCCTCAATGCCAGGTCAGCGACTTGGCCAAGCGCTATGGCGTGTCCAGGACGACGCTGTACAAGCGAGTAGCTGTAGAGACATGCATTTGAAAACGCCAATGCTGTTGGTGCTGCTGTTGGCTCTGGCCTGCACTGCCAATGCTGAAACCATCACCGGGCGGGTTGTAGGCGTGGCCGATGGGTATAGGGCAGATCGAATTTCACTTGCTTGGAAGCTGCGAAGGCTCTGGCTTTCTCCATGGTCAACATGGCTTTTACCCATCGTGTAGAGGGGTCGACGCGCTTGCGCGGCGGGGGTTAGCTCTTGCCGGAGAAGCCAATGCATCTTCCAGCAAGCGACTTTGCACTTGATGAGCGTTTGGGCCTCATGCAGCAACGTTTTGGGATACTCGGCAAGTGGCTCGCTCCGTATAACGATGGCGACACCATTACCGTGCTGGACGCCACACACACCCAGCATCAGATCAGGTTGACTGGAATTGATGCCCCTGAAAAGCGGCAGGCTTTTGGCAATGTCGCTAAGCAAAGCTTGGTCGATATGGTCGCAGGGCAGTATGTGGCGGTCGAGTGGGTCAAGTTTGACAACAGGGGCGGTCGCAAGCTTGGCAAGGTGATGCTGGCCGGTCTGGATTGCAACCTAGAGCAAGTCAAGCGCGGTCTGGCATGGCACTACAAGCAGTATCAGCGAGAGCAGTCACCCAACGACCGCAGGCTGTACGAGGCGGCTGAAAATGAGGCCAGAGCTGACAAGCGCGGTCTATGGCGTGATGCTGAACCTGTTGCGCCGTGGGAGTTTCGGCACCAAAAAAAACCCGGCAACAACGCCGGGCTTGAAACGCATTAGATGCGTCCCGCGCAGGGAGGTGACACGGGAGGTGCGAACACCAAGGTGCATTGTAGGGTGTCGCAAGTTGCCCACAAAGCCCGTGGGCTGCCTTAAGTGGATTGGCTGTTCCGCTGCTCCCCGAACCCCGTTCTGGGGGCGTAAGGTCTAGAGATTCCCCCCCATCTAGCGTAAGGTCTAGTCTGCCCCATGAGTCATAGCAAGGGGGGGGGTACATTTGCCAACGAACAGCTTTTTTCAACCACCTAATGCGCAACTTCAAGGTCTACATCAAGCACCAGTTTTCACGCCTGCAGGATCAATCGATAGATGTGCACCTGGATGATGAGTCGCACATTGCAACATTGACGTGCGGCACATTTGACTCGCACCTCGTGAGCGAGCTCATCACCAACGTCATGCCGACAAAATACGGCGTTTATGCGTACAGCGCTGACGACCGGGACGGGGTCCCGACAACACAGAAATATCAGCTACGGATTCAGATTGGAGGGGAGTGCGGAGTGCTGTTCCATGCAAAAGCGGTGAAATTGGCCAAAGCGCTCTTTCCAACCTCTACGCCGCCGCTCGCAATCACGCTATCTGTAGCGGCCCGATAACAGAAACGCCTCGACCCGATTACATCCGCTTTTTGGGACCAAATTAGCTGAGAATATGGGGTTCTAAGCGCAGACCGACGGAATTTGTCCACCTCTCAAAAGGGGGTGTCGGAAAACCTGCTCGGCTAAGTTCCCGCATGAATCACCAATCCGACGACGTTTTCCGTACAACTTTTTGACCGTGATAAGACCCAAAACTTACCTTTACGGATGGAGTCCGACAAACAAATGTTTCCCGTCACCGTATTGGACAAATTCCGCCGGTTAGGGCGCGGAACCCCAATATCGGGGCGCTACACCTATGATCGTTTTTCTTGACGTGGAATTCACCGACCTTTTGAGCCCGGAGTTGCTGAGTCTCGGACTCGTCACCCTCGATGGCCGGGAGTTCTACGCCGAACTGGACCTCACCACCGACATCGGGAAAGCCCGCGTCAAAGCATCCAACGACTTCGTGCGATACGGCAGCATATTTGACATGTGGGGACTCGTACCAGGATCGACCGGCACCGAATGGGAAATCGGACGGCGCACAGGGGAATGGTTGCTTGGACTTGCCGCCGAGTCAGGGACAAAAATTGAGATAGCTTTCGACTACGGCATGGACTACGAGTTAATGGAATACGTGATTCGGGACTCTGGGCTTTGGGACCAGGTGCGCGAAGTCGTCTTTCCTGTCAACGTCAATCCCATCACCGGCACCATCACGGGCGAGCTGGGCGCAGAGGCTTGTTTTCGTGAGCTGGGCAAGCGCGGACTCAAACGCCATCACGCGCTGGCGGACGCTCTGGCACTGCGAGCCGCATACATCGACTTCATGCAGGAATCCAGCAGCAAGCTACCTATGGGCAGCTTTGCGTAGGTAACCACTATCTAGGAGTGCTGTTGTGCTTGGGCTGAAGCGGCTCTAGGACCTTAGAAGCCGCATTTGTCACTTCGAGGCTATTTGGAAGCCCCATTGGCTTGGAGTATCTGGCACCCACTGGAGCGCAGCAGTCAAAGGTTTGAGAAAGCTACATGATGACCTCGTATTGCTTTTGGAATGGTGCTCGCTTGATGCGGTCAGTTTCTATCAAGACTCGTTCGGATGGAATTGGTTCAACACCCTGTGCACGACCAACGCAGTCATGGGATTTATGAACGATGAAACCCAATGTGCCCGATTGCCTACGATCAATAGGCCGCAACTTTTATTGCCAAACCCGCCGCGTGCGGGATTTTTATCGTCATAGCGTTCCGGTGGGCGCGGATGCGATGGAAATCTAACACGTTACAGCAATGCCGCTACTTTTTTGGAATTGAATACATACATCAAAAAAATGTTTTTTGAATATTCAATAAATTGTCAAAAGCAATCTAAAATAAATTTTCAAACGTTTTTGGAGGTTGATATGGAAGCGGACATTACTCATAAGGGGCGTCCATGATCGTCACCATTGGGAACACGAAAGGCGGGGTCGGAAAAACTACATTGGCACTCAACATTGCTATTGCCCGCGCACGAACGGGACAGGATGTTTGGCTGATCGATGGCGACCGACAGGCTACAGCAAGCAATGCATTGGCGATTCGCGCGGAATCTGGCCAAGAGCCAACCATAGCAACCGCCCAATACTTTGACGGTCAAACACTGCGCGTCCAGGTTAGTTTGCAAGCCAAAAAATATCAGGATGTGGTGATTGATGTAGGTGGGCGCGATAGCTCTGCATTGCGTGCGGCGTTGGGCCTGTCTGATGTCTTGGTCATTCCTTTTCAACCGCGCTCTATTGATGTTTGGGCGCTGCGCGACATCGCGGAATTAGTTGCAGACATCCGAGGCTTCGGTAAAGAGCTAAAGGTGTGCGCGGTGCTCAACCTTGCAGACATTCAGGGGCAGGACAACAAGGATGCCGCTGAGGCGCTTGCAGATTTTCCGGGCATCGAGCTACTGGACACGCCAATACGGCGACGCAAGGCCTTTGCAAATGCGGCAGGGGAGGGTAAGAGCGTGTTGGAGTACGAACCAGTCGATGCTAAAGCCAGAGCTGAATTGAATGCTCTAGTCAATGCAATTTTCAATTAATGAACATTTGACAAATATTAAATGACTATTCGTAAGCTACCAACAAAAGAAAAGAAGATAGAGGCCGCATTAGAAGCATTCGTAGCTGCTGCTCCAGATAGCGCTGCTGCGCCACCGACCCCACTCGTGGATGGGCAAAGTAAACCGGCCAAACGTGGTCGCCCGGTGAGTACAGAGACGCAGGTACAGATCACCGTGAAATTTTCATCAGACGACTTGGATAGGTTGGATGAAGCTGCGCGGGAACGCCGCATAACTCGTGCCGCCTTCATCAGACAAGCAGTGTTTGCCGCTATATAAAGATGTTTATTAAATATTCTATAAATATCAATTAAACATCCATGGAACATGGCATGAAGAAAATTACGGATGCTGAAGCCCAGCAAAATGGCAAAGACGGGTTGACGATCACGGAACGTGGGGTTCTAAGCCCAACGCCGCGAAATCTTTCTGTCACCGTTCGAGGGCTATTCTCAAAACTCAGCGAAGCCAGCGAGACGTTTCAATAATGGTTTTTGAGAGCTTCGCACGCCATGTTGCTGCTGGTGCCACACAAATTCTCAGTTTTCGTGCTCATAAACGACCGTTTTTGAGGCACGGAGGCACGATCCAAAGATTTCGCGGCGTTGGGCGTGGAACCCCTGCCAAGAAAAAGAAAGTCAGCGTCGGCTTTGTTGGATCAACCGTTGATAGCCGATCTACCGACTCGGCCACACTCTACGAAGCGCTGGCGGGGTACGGATACCCCATTGCTGGAGTCTTCACGCAACGCGCTTCCTATCGGCGGGCCGGTGTCACTGGCGGGCTTACCAGTGACACGGATACAGTGGCCGCAGCCGAATACGCAGCACTCATTAAATTCATAAAAGGGGTTTGAGAATGGCCACAAAAGCATCGTTGAGCGGCATGGCTTCGCTTGCTTCAGAGGGTGAGATAAAACACGTTTCAAGCTCGTTAATTAACAAAAATGAATTGTTAACAAGCGGCGCGAATGGACGTAGTAAGAAAGATCATGGTTTTGTGGTTAACGAGGGCCGGAAGTCAAAAGATGATGAAATCATCATGGTCGGCGTGAGAATGAGGGGTTCTAAGCCCAAACCGGCGGAAATTTCAGAATCCCCTTTACTCGGCTGGAAAGTCTGCATGAAGCCGATTTCTCGGTGAAACCAGCAAATTTTCTGCCTACCGATGGTCAAAAGTCGGAGTCACATAGACGGTCGTTCGTGTGACACCTAAAAGTAGCACCAGAATTCCAGCGATTCAAAAATTATTGAGCCATTATTGTGGTATTTTTCCTAGTGGCAATGATACTTAGGCTCAATAATATATGAATCGCTGGATTGACCAAAAGTCAGTCACATTGCCCGTCTCATGGACTATGTCACGCGAAGGATGCTCAAAGTGACAACGAAAATCATTGCTCTGAAATTTCCGCCGGTTTGGGCTTAGAACCCCTGTAGCAAGTGGACAAAAGTGGTGTGAAGGCTATCAATAGTAATTTTGATTGAGTAGATGGCACTTTTTTCCTCTATGTGGTCACTACCCCACATTGC
>NZ_JBMOJE010000161.1:0-9177 GCF_049316945.1 Propionivibrio sp.
TTGTCTTAATTGGAATTTAAAGCGTCTGTCTTCAAATTTAGTTATCGGAGACAAAAGAGTTTTCCTGTCTTACTGCCATCAATCAACTCTGCTACAGGGTTCTGCACTCCCAGAAGAATATTATGACGTTGCGTACCAGCCTGAAAATCGTACTATAATCGTCCTCTTGGTGCAGTGCAGCATTTGACGTATCTCTTCATTCGCCTCCTCCATGAGGCGGGTTGAATCCAAATAAGGGAGAAGACGAATAACCATGCGCAAACGATGCAATCGTGTTTCCCGACCTGTCTCGCGACTGGTTCCCCAGCCCATTCACTCGGATCTCATGCTCGGCTCCCACTTGCATCTGGAAATGGTTTTGACGCAACCGGCTATGTTGGATTACATGTATTCGGTGATGGGTGTTTTTAATATTGCTTTTGTGCTGGCGTATCTGCAAAACAACGTTCCGATCATGCGCCAGTTCGAAACCGCTCAGTTGACCCTGATGCGGCTTATCCAGGAAATGCGCTGCCCAAATCAGGATGAGGGAAATTCCATCCGCCAATGTTTCAACCAGGCCGATCGATTTATCGGAAGTCAGAGCAAGGCTTCGTTGGTACGGGCCATCGAGTTGGTGGATCATGTTGCAAGTAAGGATGAGAATTGATGCTTGGCCCGTTGATCGGCGAATACCTTAGACCGTGGAAATTGGTGACTCGCATTTAAAATGCCTTATTTTTAGCAGCAAAGAGCAGTTGTATCGGCTGTTTAAATGCAAGTCGTCTTTTGTTGATTAATTTTAGACAAAAGATACGACTGACCCTTGCCATCGGGTTGGGGTTGTTGCTGGTTGGAGCAGATTACTACGATGCGCCCGACTGGGATTACCCCATCAGCTTCATCATGGCGATCCTAACCTACCTGACCCGAGACGAGACGCAAGCCCTGGCATTAATGCCGGGGTAAGTCGAGATGCTGGGCTTTTGTCTCCTCTCAGGTCTTTTACACAAGCTCCTTCCTTAAGGGAGGAGACGAATGACGGCACCTTGGGCGGTACAGGCCTTCAAGTCTCTCCACTGGAAGAAGATGCTCCTCGGGCTATTCTTCTACTATTTCACCGTTGATGGGGGCTACTGGCTGTATTGGTATGCCGTAAAACCAGAAGCCTTGGTCATGCGGGAAGCGAACTTCTACGCATCCTCCTGCCTGTACTGGCTTTGCGGATTCATCTGGCTGCACAATGGATCGCTGAAAGAACTCTTGGCCAACCCGGTGATTGTGACTGCGCAGATGGCTCGCTCGGTAAAATCGAAATGACCGGATATCTTAGGCTGCTTGCGTTGCGGAAATGGATTGTTCGACTCGTAGGCGCCGCATTCGTACTTTACGTCGCCTATTTCGCCTACTCGATGGCGACAGGAGAAGAACGAATGACGGATGTTTGCAATCAGATCAAACCCGGCATGACCACCGACCAGCTACTGAAGTTGGCGGAAGAAAATGGTCTCGGGCCGCGAAAGCTGAACGTAGGAACGAAGTTGGCGTACCTGGCCGAGGTAAGAAGTTTTGGGCGGCATGCATGCAGGGTTGAATTGGACGCGGGGATTGTGAAGAGCGCGACCTACAACTACGCTGACTGACGGTGCTACCTGTTCGACGAATCGACGCGTCCATGAATCGGCCTGACAAGCGTTCCCTTTTCAGCGTTAAGATGTAGCGCTGGTGGTGACGGGTT
This sequence comes from Propionivibrio sp., assembly GCF_049316945.1. Classification (GTDB taxonomy): domain Bacteria; phylum Pseudomonadota; class Gammaproteobacteria; order Burkholderiales; family Rhodocyclaceae; genus Propionivibrio. Next base: position 1,718 of record NZ_JBMOJE010000161.1, read on the forward strand.
GACCGGACCGGACAGCGTCAGTCTTTTCTTTCTATTGATTTTCTGCGGAGAATGAAGGAATGCTAAAAAAATTCACGTTGGTGCTCTTCCTGGGCCTGGCCCCCTTCGCCGTCCATGCCGCCAAAGCGGTTCCCAATGTGCTCGGCAGTTGGGTTGGGCTGTCCAATAGCGCGGTCATCGGTGCAGGGCAACATCACCCCGAAGGAAACGAAAACGAAATTCGTTTCAGGCGCGTTGAATTCACGCTCACCATCGATCGGCAGGAAGGGCGGAATTTTTCGGGGATGTTCACCACCGCCAGCCACAAGGAGCCTGTCGTTGGCGCCTTTGCCGCCGATTTGAAATCGGGCGTTCTGGCCGATATGGATGGTCAGATGTCGTTCCGACTGGTCGGCAAGAACCGCATGGACATGTGCTATACGCATACGGGCGTCGCCAATACGTCCAGGGTCGCGGCCTGCAACGAACTGGTGCGCAAATAGCGGGCAATAAAATTCGGTGGCAGCGCGAGTGTGCAGGCTGTAACGTGAGTATCCGATTACCGAGGCTGACTTTATATAGGGCAATGCAACATGCAATCTACATTCATGTTGTTGCGCTATGATTTGTTTGAGTCTGTCCAACTCCGGACACCGACAGTACTAAAGATGGTGGAAGCAGCCAGACAATACCGACCACTGACAGTACTGAAACCCTACTATTGAGCGTCCGCTGTTCATCTTTGGCCATGACTAAGTCCCTATCCCCAATCATTCTGTATCACGCCAACTGCTACGATGGTTTCGGTGCCGCCTACGCCGCTTGGGTGTATTTAGGTGACAACGCCGAATACCGACCGATTCAATATGGCGACTCTGTTCCTCTAGAACCGCTGATTGGACGACAGGTCTTCATCCTTGATTTCAGTTTCAGTCCTGATACCATTTTGGCCATGTCGCAAATCGCCACGCAGGTCACCTTGCTCGACCATCACAAGTCGGCTGCAGAGCAATGGCAAGGAGTCGTGCCCCCCTTGAATGCTGAAATTACGTTCGACATGAACCGCTCGGGCGCCCAGATGAGTTGGGATCACTTTCACCCCAGCGTCTCCCGCCCCATTCTCATTGATCATATCGGCGACCGCGATCTGTGGCGGTTCGATTTACCGGACACAAAAGCGTTTTGTGCAGGACTTAGCATCCAGCCCACAACATTTGAAGTATGGCAGAGGGTCACGCCAGAAGCGATCATTGCAAGTGGCCGCGTTATCCTCGACTACCAACGGTGCCAGGTCGACGGAGCAATGAATCGTGACCTACGCTCAGTAACATTAGCGGGGCACCAAGGTCTCGCCGCCAATGTCATCAACAACACTTCAGAAGTCGGCCATGAGATTGCAAGGCGCTCCGGAACTTTCAGCCTGACGTTTTTCATCAAAGGGGATGACGTTATTTGTAGCTTGCGAAGCGTGGCACCATTTGATGTCAGCGAGATCGCCAAGCACTATGGTGGTGGCGGACACGCCCAAGCGAGTGGATTCACAATGCCGATAAACCAATTTTTCAGTGAAATCTGGCGGTGAATAACAACATGAGCGTTAAATTTCGAATTGCGACTTGGAACCTTGATCACCCGAAACATGGCAACCATTTTCCAGAACAAATGAAGAAGTTGGCGGAGATCTCCGCTCACATCGTTGTTTTGACCGAAACAAGCCCGGGTGCGGATCTTTCCCACTTGGGATACGAAGGCGTAAGTTCGCTCCCATACCGGCCATTTAAGAACTCGAAAAAAGAACGAAACAGTTCCGCAATCTGGTCAAAATGGCCGATTGAGTGTGCCCTCGGCACTTACGATGACGAAACGGCTACTTGCGCCATGATCAAGGCACCGTTCGGGAGCCTTCTGGTCTATGGAACCATTCTGACTTGGCGAAACGATCGTTGGCCCGATGAGACTGGAGCGCCTTAGTCTTTGCATGACAGAGAAATTGAGCGCCAAGGCGGCGACTGGAAGCGATTACCCGTCCCATTTCCGGATGAGCGCCAAGGAGGCGACTGGAATCGGATTCGCAATCTATACTCGGACTTGCCATTCGTTGTTGCTGGTGACTTTAACCAGGTACGAGATGGTAGTAAGAAGGGAACCTATTTCTCTCCTAAAGGAAAAACCCTCCTAACTACAGCGTTGGAGAAAAATAACCTCAGCTGTCTAACGGAGGATGACTTTGGGAAAAAAGGCGAACTCACTGCGTGGGACGAGACTGAGGACTACAGGCACAACGTTGACCATATCTGTGTGACTATGGGGTGCTTTAAGGAACAGCAGTCTGGTGCTTGGAACAACTTTACTGATAGCCATAAACTAACCGACCATAACGGAGTATTCGTTGATTTGCTGGTTGGATCGTAGGCGCTAATGCGACATGAGACGGCTTAGGGTGCTGCCGGTGGTACTCTAAGACCCGCTGACAGGATTGGGCCGGCTACCGCCAGTGGTCAAATAATTCAAGTCATTTCAAAGGCATCCCACCCTTCAAACACTTGGATCAATTCTCCACAGTTCCTCCGCACGCGCAAGCGCCCCCCTCACAAACCGCTCTTGGGGGAATCCCTCAATCATGATTCGCAGCTTCTTTAAAGCGATATCCCTGCATTGGGCGATCTCGGCGGCTTTGAGCATCAAGTTGTAGGCCTTCATGACTTCACCCGGTGTTACTTCGTAACCACGGCCGGCACAGATCCAGTAAAGCGCCAGTAAAGCGCAGATAGTCCGCTGTTCAAGGCGAAAAACGGCTCCGTTTCGGCGAACTCCTCAGCGGTGCGGATCAGGGTGCGGTGATCAACAGGTGATTTCTGCGCTAGTTTTAATGCCAAGTCGTACAGCTTCGCTCCCTTGGCTGCGGCAAACCACTTGCCTTCTTCGCCCGGTGTGCTGGCCACCAGGTCATTCAGAATGGCTTCCGCTTTCTTGCCTGGATATTTCCGACAGATTGCTCGAAATGTAGCCAGGTAGGTGCCGGATTGATTGGCGGCGAACGCATAGCGCTGATAAGCCTCGTCTGTCTGACCAGACGGCAGGAGAATGGCTTCGCAGGTTTCTGCGATGTGCTCGAATGGCACATTTAGCCCCTGTGATGCCTCCGCATATCGCAATGCATCGGCATTCTTTCCCATCGCGGCAAATGCTTTAACGCCCCATTGGCGATACGACCAAGAAAGGTAGGGGGCCTTCTCCAGCAAGGCGAACAATTGATCGTGCCGCCCAGCGGTGACCAGAGCCGACAGGCACATGGTCGTTCCGTGGAAGAAACCGTGGTTCTCACGGGTGCTATTCCAGTTGGCGCCGACGGTTTCTGCCAGGCAATCGGCCCACTCCGCCGCGAGTTCTGGCGAAGCACGAAGCTCGCCCCAATAGTCCCCGAGGATCTCGATATACGGGACTTCCTCTTCGGCATGAGCCTGATAAAGCTGTTCCAGCCATTTGCGGCGGGTAGGTATGTCGGTCGGAGCGTTGGCGATGATTGGTACGAGAACATCGATGGCCCGATTGACGGCAGATCCGATGGCGCCGGATGAACTGTCGATGTTCTGGAGATGGCGAGAGTTTTTGCAGGAACAACACCGCGCCCTCAGCGCCGAGAATCGCATCTTTCCGAGCCACCGCCTTGATTTCCGAGAGTGCCTCTTTGATGCGGGCTATGGCCGGATCTGAGCGCCAGCCGAATGCGCCTTTACGAAAACGGGGTGCGAACTCCCAGGAATGCTTGCTTGCGGCCATCTCTATCTAATCTCTCTGCACCCCTTAGGAATCAAGGCACTATTGTTCGTCGGCAAGTTCTGATATTTTCAGACAGTCCAGACCGACCGGTCTGGCGAATGATTTCCATGAATTGAAAACAAGGCACACAATGATCTTAACTCTCAAAGTAACACTGCTGTCCGGCAGTTATGCAAACGGCCCATGGGAAGGAATGATTGAGATTGATTCCTCTTCAACGCTGGATGAACTTCATCTTGCCATTCAAAAAGCAGTCAATTTTGACAATGATCACATGTATGAATTCTACATCTCACGAACCGCACGAAGTGGCAATCGGGTTCGTTTTGATGATGAAAATGGTGAAGTTTTCAGTACAGCTATAGAAGATCTGTATCCACTTCCCGACAAGAAGAGCTTGTATTACTTTTTTGATTTTGGAGACAACTGGCTTTTCAAAATCACAAAATCAAGAAAACGTGACCAAGAGCCATGCCAAGGTATCGAGTATCCAAGGTTGGTTCTCGAAACAGGAGTAAAGCCAGACCAATATCCTGATTGGGAAGAGTGAATTGCCTCGCCTGGTGGCCAACACAGATGGGCACGATGAGGCGAGAGTTTAAATTGACAGCGCCAGAACCTGTGGAGGTCGAAGTGGTGATTGAGATTCCACGAGGCAGTTTTCTCAAGCGCGGATCCAATGGCCAAGTCGATTTCATTTCTCCGTTGCCGTGTCTGTACAACTACGGTTCCGTGCCAAATTTCTTGGGGCTCGATGGCGATCTGCTTGATGCTCTGGTACTTGGTCCCAGGTTGCCGCTTGGCACGCGCATTCGGATCAAAGCATGGGGAGCGGTGATGATGGCCGATCGTGGAATGACCGACGACAAGCTGATTTGCTGCGAACACTCTCCCAGCATGCGTGAGCGCGAAAATGTACTGCTGTTTTTTCGCTTCTACGCGAAGTGCAAGGGGCTCCTGAATATTTGGCGTCGCCGCCCTGGGCGCAATGCTTGTGATGGATGGTGCGAGGTGACTGAAGCGCTTGCTCGCGCCCGGCCGCGAGATGATTCATGGAAGGGAGCACCCATTGAGTTCTGACTACAGTTGCCGGGAATGCTATTGGTTGGAGCTGCCTGTATTAGGCGGCTCTGACCTCATTGAGTAAGTCGGGGTGACGATCCAGCACCTTGAGTAGCTTCACCAGAGCCAACGGCGGTTTGGTTTTGCCATTCTCGTAGCGCGAAAAGGCATTGATGCCGCCGCCAAAGATTTCTGCAGCTTCGCGCTGATCAAGCGCGAGTTTCTTGCGCACGTTGGCGATAAAGCCAGGATCAACAATCGCTGCATTTACTTGCTTGGAGAAGGCACGCATTTCGCGCATGACGCGATCCGATTCTGCCGCGATCAAAACCGACTCTGTGCAGGCAGGGCAAAAGTCCCCTGTCACCGCCGCAATGATGGTGGTTTCACCTTTGTAGGTGTAGGGAATATCTCGGGTGTCGTGGATCAGTTCCGCCGCGCCGCAAACAGGACATTTCATACTTATAACTCCTTGAAGGACACAATCAGCAAGTCAGTGGAAACGCAAAGTCTTGTATCCATGGAAAGAAACGACGTGTTGCGCCCTGCGAAATCCACTGCATTCTCTTCTTGGAATAAAGAAGGCAGCAACATGTCATCAATGACCGTTAGCTTCAGATACACGTCGCCCGCCTGCGTGCGTGGGCGATACACGTCTTGCCAGACCGTGTGATCGGCGTGCGTGGTCATACTCTTGTGAAAGTCCGCTGGCGTGAGCGCCACTACCACGGCCAGCACGTCGGAGAAATCAAACCCCAATTCATTCGCCCCGGCTCGCGCCGCTTGGGTGGTGCGTACCTTGCCAGCCGCGATCAAGGCTTTTATAACTGACAGTTTGCAATGCGGGGTTTGTTTCTCCATAGACTCACTCTAACCTACTAGGTTTAATTTGGCAAGTTGGTTAGTCGCAAGGACTCATACATTCCCAACTAGCAGACTGTCGGACTTAAGAGTTTCATGTATGCCATAAGCAAGCTAATGATTTAATGGTTGTTTTGTAAAACTTGGCGGACGTTGAAAATTCTTTTAGAGCGTATTTTTGGCTTAAATCTCGCATAAATATGCCTAAAGCATTGCTTTGCGAGTCCTGTGGATATTACAATTATTGTAAGTGTATGTTTTTTAATCAGAAGTTATTCATTGTTAAGTCCGACAGGCTGCTAGGTTTTGGATAAATCGGACGTTTGGCTTGCTGGAAGGTGAGGCCCAACGCTAGATTGATAGCCGAAAATTAACGTTGCGAACTTCCGGCCACCGAGTCGTGAAGCATCAGAATGAGGTCAGCCAGCAGACCTTGGCGTTTCAAGTAGCCAATGATCAGCACCCGGACATTCCTTTTTTAGGGCATCCGATTTTCGTGATTGCTTTAACAGTGGCGTTATAACGATGACAAATCGAGTTTGATGAGTGAAATCTGCACTTGCACAGTATAAAATAAAAGCTAGTTAGGTGATTGATGGAGGGGCGATGATTTATCCGATAAGAAATGTTGGTGACTACATTGCCGACCTTGCAAAACAAAGTGGTGTAACTTACAAACGGTCCCCTTATGATGACTTGGCTGAGGTTATTACGCGTCTGTCAGGTGATGAAGTCGAAATGGATGAAAATGAATTTCTTCTTTTTGCTCTTCAGCGGGCCGGTGTCATGACCACGAAAGACGTGATTGCTCTGCAACTAAACTACCTGCGGGAAAAAATGAATGTCCATGCCATTTGAAATGATTGATGAAGGTGATTTGTGACCATAATTAATCACAAAAATCGGCTACCATTTTTTAAATTTCCGAAGCTATTGTAAACCTCAACGAAAGTCGTTAAGCTTTCAACTTCATGACGAACTCCATCAAATCCTTCCGCCTCTGCACCATACGTCCGCTCCTATAAAAAAGGCCGCGGAACTCCCCCTTTAGCATCACCCAACACAGCTCCGCCGCCCATCAAACGGGCCTGCACTCAGGTGCTTGTCTTTCAGCAAGACAAATAAGCGGAGCTTCAAATGCCAAAACAAAAAATTGACTCGGCGCAACTACGCGCAGAACTAGCCAACTTCACCGGCACACAGGAATGGCATCGCCATTCTCTGGTCCGAAGCATGTTGATGACCGACGGCGTCATGCACATGGCCGAAGCAGCCGGCGTTTTCTGGCTCTTGGATATCATCGCTTTCGAAATTTTCCGGCTGCAAAAAACAGAACCATTCCTTTCAATCACTCTCGATGTGCTTGATGGAAAGGGCGAACTCAAAGTCACGGACGGCAACGATCGCCAACTCTACAAAAGGCACATCCCATTTACCGACTGCCCACCTGGACGATGGGGTCTCTACTTGTGTGACAAAGTTTTATTGTTGCCATCCGAGTATTAAAAATGGTCCAAATTAATGAGATGTTTTTAGCCATTGAAGCCGATGAGATGGGGCTTTCCAGGATTTTTTTGGTTCAGCCAAGGTTGCGTTTGGATCACCTTCATCTCGATCTTTTTCGGCAATTTCAAATGACGGGTAAATGGAGAGAAAAATGAGTCCGGATCTCGATAAAAAATTGTGTGAAAAATACCCAGCACTGTTTAAAGATCGGTATTCGTCCCCTCAACAAACTGCGATGTGCTGGGGCTTTCCAGGGGATGGATGGTTCGCCC
>NZ_JBMOJE010000162.1:0-8866 GCF_049316945.1 Propionivibrio sp.
GATCAATGCAGGTGAGAAGATAAAATCGGGAAGTTATTTCGTAGCCGTTCCTTAGTCGATTGGCTAGTAGTTTCATCAGAGGGGGCGGGGGGCGAGATGGGGATTTCGCGGAGCATGCTCCGCGCCCATTGAGCGATTCCGGCTGGTCAGCCGGAATGTGCCCTGCAAGGGAGGGAAACGGGCAGGACTTTCATAATTTGGGGCGCCTTGCAAAGCCATGCCCGTTAACCGGTCCTTAACCTTGGACTGAAAAGTTTTCTCGAAGACGCCGCCAACGACATCGTGCAGGCCGTGCGCAGTGCGGCGCTGGCCAACATGCGTGCGCTGCAAAGTTCGGTTCACAGTTCCGCGTCGGCCCTGGCATCGGCCGCCATGAGTCGCCCTAAAAATACGGCCGACAGCCTGCTTGGCACGGCTAGCAACCGCGCCCTGGTGCGCACCACGGACCAGGTGGTGGCCATCGGCACCTCGACCGGCGGCACGCAGGCACTGGAAGCCGTGCTGACCCGCTTGCCGGCCACCGCCCTCGGCATCGTGATCGTCCAGCACATGCCGGAAAAATTTACGGCGATGTTCGCCGAACGGCTGAACAGCCTGTGCCAGATCCAGGTGCTTGAAGCCAGGAACGTGACCGCGTGATCCCCGGCCGGGCGCTGATTGCCCCCGGCGGCCGGCACATGATGCTCAGGCGTAGCGGCGCCCAATACGTCGTTGATGTCAGCGACGGGCCGCTGGACCATCGCCCAGGACGAAGCGATCTGCGTTGTATTCGGCATGCCGAAAGAGGCGATCAAACTCGGCGCCACGGACCAGACCATCCCGCTGGATCACATTCCGGCGGCAATTGTCAGCTACGGCAAGTGATTTATTTCCGCTGTGGAAAACTGAAATTCGATTACCCACTGATTTTCACCTAGAGCCAAACAAATCAACACGTTGTTTTCTTTGCGATCTCCGCGCCTTTGCGCCTCTGCGGTGAGGTTTAGGGTTATAGTCATCGGTGGTCGCTTGAAGACGATTGCAGCCGGAACCTGGCCGATCCTGTTCTTGTCTGCAGGGGATAAATAAAGCCTCCTTGCCACCCGGCAAGCAGCACTATAAACAACGAAAAATCTGCATGAATACGAATATCTTTCAGTGGCACTCGATCAAGACAAGAGTGACCTTCCTTACGCTGGCCATTTTCCTTGTCAGTATCTGGTTGCTGTCGTATTTCGCCAGCCGGATGCTGCACAAGGACATGGAACGTCTGCTCGGTGCGCAGCAGTTTTCGACCGCCTCCATGGTCGCCGACCAGGTCAACAATGCGCTGGAAAGCCGGCTCAAGGCTCTGGAAAAAGTCGCCGGTACGTCTGCGCGGGCACAGCGGGAGGGCGCTGCCGCAATGCAGGCGCTGATCGACCAGCGCCCGATACTGCAGACGCTGTTCAATGGCGGCATCCTCGTCCTGAGCGTTGATGGGACGGTGGCGGCCGAGTACACTTCATCGGCGCGGCGGATCGGCGTCAACTACATGGATCTCGACGTTGTCGCCGCCGCCCTCAAGGAGGGCCAATCGACGATTGGCCGGCCGTTCATCGGCAAGGTAATCAAGAGTCCCGTGATTGCCATGGCGGCACCCATCTTCAACGCCCAGGGCAAAGTGATCGGGGCCTTGATGGGCGTGACCTACCTGAGCCTTCCCAATTTTCTCGACGGCATCACCGAAGGTCGTTATGGCCAGACCGGCGGTTATTTGATCAACGCGCCGCAGTACCGGCTGATTGTCACCTCGTCCGACAAAGCCCGCATCATGGAAACGCTTCCCGCCCCCGGCATCAACCCCTTGATCGACCGCTTCATCGAGGGCTACGAGGGTTCAGCTGTCTTCGTCAATCCGGCTGGCGTGGAGGTGCTGGCCTCGGTCAAAGGCGTTCCGGTGGCGGGTTGGTACGTGACCGCCCAGCTTCCCTCCGCGGAAGCCTTTGCCCCGATCCGCGACATGCAGCAGCGCATGCTGCTGGCCACGATCTTACTTACGCTGCTGGCCGGCGGCCTGACCTGGTGGGTCCTGCAGCGCCAGCTTTCGCCGATGCTGGTCGCCGCCAGAACGCTGACCACCTTGTCAGATACCGGCCAGCCTTCGCAGCCCTTGCCCATCGCCCGACCGGATGAAATCGGCCAGTTGATCGGAGGTTTCAATCGCCAACTGGAAATCGTCTGGCAAAGGGAAAAAGCCTTGCGCGAGAGCGAGGCTTTCAACCAGGTCATCCTGAATTCCGTCGCCGCCCGGATTGTCGTACTGAACCACGACGGGGTGATCATGGCGGTCAACGAACCGTGGCGACGTTTTGCCCTGGAAAACGGCATCGCGCCCGGCAAGCCGGTATCAGGCACCGCCGTCGGCGACAATTACCTGGCGATATTCAAGGACAGCAGCGGTTTTGCTTGCGAAAGTGCCGTGGACGCCGGCGCCGGCATCAGCGCCGTACTGGATGGCCGTTTGCCCAGCTTCTTCCTTGAGTATGAATGCCATACAGTGCAGCAACAACGCTGGTTGAGCATGAGCGTCACGCCTCTGGGCGCGGCGGGACAGGATGGCGTGGTCATCGCCCATACGGACATTACCGAGCACCGGCTGGCCAATGCCGCGCTCGATAATAAACGCACCCTGTTCGACGCCATTCTGCAAGGCACCACCGATGCCATCTATGCCAAGGATCTCGAAGGTCGCTACCTGCTGTTCAATCGCACGGCGGGCAGAATGGTCGGCAAGAGCGAGGAGGAAGTGCTGGGCAAGGACGACTATTTTCTTTTTCCGCCGGCAGAAGCAAAGATCGTCATTGACGGTGACCGTAAAGTGCTCGCTGGAGAATCGGCAGTACGTTACGAAGAGGTCTTGACCGAGGACACTGGCAGACAAATCACCTTGCTGACGACAAAAGGCCCGATTTTCGACCGCAGCGGCAAGAAGGTGGGCTTGTTTGGAAATACTCGCGACATCACCGAGCGCAAGGAAGCCGAAACCCGACTGACGCAAGCGCTGATCAAGGCCGAAGCGGCAACGCTGGCGAAGAGCGAATTCCTGGCCCACATGAGCCACGAAATCCGCACGCCGATGAACGCCATCGTCGGCGCCGCCCGCCTGATCGAATACGAGAGCCTGACGCCGCGCCAACTCGGCTATTGCCAGATCATGCAAAACTCCAGCCAGTCGCTGCTGGCGCTCATCGACAATATTCTCGACCTGTCGAAGATCGAAGCCGGGCACATCGAACTCAAGAAAGAGCCCTTTGACCTCGCCCGGATCGTTGACGGCCTGGCCGGCGTGGCCAGCGTTGCGATACAAGACAAAGCCATCGAAATCAGCTTCGACCTGGCGCCCGATCTGCCACCGCTGTTGATCGGCGACCATTACCGCCTTGAACAGGTACTCAACAATCTGCTATCCAACGCCATCAAGTTCACCACGCAGGGCAAAATCACGCTGCAGGTGCTGAAGGTTTCGGCTGACGCAGAAAAGGCCCGGCTGCTTTTCGCGCTTTCCGATACCGGCATCGGAATTTCACCCGAGAAGCTCGACGCCATCTTCGATGCTTTTGTCCAGGCCGAAAGCACCACGATCCACCAGTACAGCGGCACCGGCCTGGGCCTGGCCATCTGCCGGCAACTGGTGGAACTGATGGGCGGCACCCTCGTCGTCGAGAGCGTTCCCGGTGAGGGCAGCCGCTTTTCGTTCATGGCCGCCTTCCCGTTGCCGCAGGGCACGGAAGCCGTGCTTCCGACAGTACCGCTGACCGATCGGCAACCCGACTACAGCGATTTCACGGCATCGATCTCCCCGCTTGCCGGATGCCGGGTGCTGATGGTCGAGGACAATCAATTCAATCGTCAGGTGCTGGAGGGAATGCTTCATCATTTTGGCATCGAAGTCGATGCGGCGATCGATGGCAACGATGGCGTGAAGCGTTTCCAGGCCGGCAGTCCTTATGACGCGATCCTGATGGACCTGCATCTGCCCAGGATTAACGGATTCGATTGCGCGCGCGCCATTCGCGCCCTGCCTGAAGGCCAGCAGGTACCGATCATCGCCCTGACCGCCAACGTGTTATCAACGACCGCCGACCAGTGTCGCGCCGCCGGCATGAATGAGCACCTGAGCAAGCCGGTCGAGCCGGAAATGCTGCATCGATCGCTGATGTCCTGGATTCTGGGCGAAACAGCCGCCGCACCGGCCGAGGTGCCGCCGGCGAAAAAAGAACCCGCCGATCTTCTCCCCGACAACCTGCCCGGCATTGAGCGGGAAAAAGCGTTGGCCTGGTGCAATGGCAGCGCCCGCGCCCTGGTGAAACTGCTTGACCGCATGCTCGCCCATTCTGGCGAAGATCCGGCGAAGATTTCGCAACACCTGGCCACCGGCGATCTGGCCGCCGCCGCAAAGATGACCCACGACCTGGTGGCGGTTGCCGCCACCATCGGCGCCAGCCCGCTGGTCGCCGCCGCCCGCCAACTGGATCGCGAAATACGGGCGGGAAGCCCGGGAAGCACGCTGGCTCAGGAAGCGATCGACAGCATCGGCAGCGAGTTCTCGCAGTTGTATGCGGCTCAGGAGATGCTGCGGGTCCGGGTGGATTGATCGCCAGAAACCGTTGTTCAAACCACAACGAACAACGCACAAAACGTGAGCAGGCGGCGAAGCCTGCTCTGCTCCCCTCGCCCACTTGTGGGAGAGGGGCGGGGGAGAGGGCGATTTTGCTCATGCGGCCCGTAAATTACCCAGTTCCAGACCCTCTCCCCGACCCTCTCCCACAAGTGGGCGAGGGGGAAAACCTGGCTCGCCGCTGACTTTATCGGTTCCGGCTTGTCCGGGCCGGCTTGATCCTGTATAGCCCCAGCACGTAGGGTGGATAAGCGAAGCGCATCCACCAAAACCCAGGTTCAAACCACTACAGCAATGAACCCAACGAAAACTGGCTTCACCGTCTTGCTCTCCCATCCAACAGGGATTTCCTTCGGGCTCGCCTTTGGCCGTGCTCTCGTCGCCCAGCCCATTCACCATCATGCTACCGGTTTACTAGTATTGAATATAAATACTTCAAAGTATATTAATTATCCAGTTTTACAGGTAGTGTTGATACTCGCTCATTGGTATTCCGTTCCATGCGTCCTGCTGTGTTGCTTGCCACAAACATTCATTGCACGGTTCGGTAAGGCGGTCACACAGTACGGCGTCTGACGGCCTGTAAAAAATTCATTTCAGCCTCCTCGCTCGTCACCCCGGGCTCTGCACTTCCTTTGGTCGCTTTCGCCGGGGTGACGGTGGATAGATAGAAAATTTACCCTGCAACTTTAAAGGTCTGAACATGGCTATCCTTCTGTGGCGCTCGCTCAAGGCAAGATTGACCCTCTTCACACTGGCCATTTTCCTGACCGGCATCTGGGGGCTTTCGCTTTACGCCAGCCGGTTGCTGCGCGAGGACCTGGAGCGCCTGTTGGGCGACCAGCAGTTCTCTACCGTTTCTTTTATCGCTGCACAGATCAATCAAGAACTGGGCGACCGGTTGCGGGCGCTGGAAACCGTAGCCGGAAGCGTTACCCCGGCCATTCTGGGCAATACGGCGGCCTTGCAGGCAATGCTGGAACGGCGCCCGATATTCCAGAGTGCGTTCAACGGCGGCACCTTCGTCACCGGGATGGACGGCACCGCGACGGCGTCCATTCCGCTCTCGGCAGAACGCCTTGGCGTCAATTACATGGACCGGGATTTCATTGTCGCCGCACTCAAGGAGGGCAAATCGACGATTGGCCGGCCGGTGATGGGCAAAAAGCTGCTGGCGCCGATTTTCGTCATGGCGGTGCCGATCCGCAATACGCAAGGCAAGGTGATCGGTGCCCTGGCCGGGATAACCAATCTGGAAATGCCAAACTTCCTGAACAATATTACGAACAAGGGCTTTGGCAAGACCGGCAGTTATCTACTGATGGCGCCGCAGCACCAGTTGTTTGTTACCGCCAGCGACAAGAGCCGCAACATGCAGCCGCTCCCGGCCCCCGGCCTCAACCGGATGCACGACAAGTACATGCAGGGCTATGAAGGCTATGGCGTGGCCACAAGTTCCCGTGGCGTCGAAGTATTATCGGCAGCCAAAGACATTCCGCTGGCGGGCTGGAAGTTGGTCGCCGTGCTTCCCACCGCCGAAGCCTTCGCGCCGATTGGTGCCATGCAACAGCACATCCTGCAGGCCAGCATCTTGCTGACCCTGCTGGCCGGCGGCCTGGTCTGGTGGATCACGGCTTTGATGTTAAGACGTCAATTTTTACCGATGCTTGCCACATCAAGAATGCTCGACAGCCTGCCTGAAACAAATCAGCCCCCCCTTCTCTTGCCCATCACCAGCAACGACGAAATCGGCGAACTGATCGGTGGCTTCAATCGGCTGCTCAATTTCCTTGGAAAACGGGAGAAAGCACTTCAGCAAAGCGAAACCTTCAAGAACATCATCCTGAATTCGGTGGCGGCGGAAATCGCCGTGCTGGATCGCAACGGGGTCATTCTGGCGGTCAACGAACGTTGGCGGCGTTTTTCTCGGGAAAATGCCGGCGAGCCCGGAAATCCTGCAGCGCATACCGACGTCGGCAGCAATTACCTGACCGTCTGCCAGCCGGTCCACGGCAGCACGGCGGATGATGACGCAGTGAACGCCGGCGCGGGCATCCGGGCCGTTCTGGACGGCAGCTTGCCTAGCTTCAGACTCGAATACCCCTGCCATTCAGCGCAGCAACAACGCTGGTTCACGATGATTGTCATGCCTCTGGGACAGGATGTCATAAACGGCGTAGCCATCACGCACAGCGACATCACCGAGCACAAGGAAATCGAAGCCAGGCTGGTGCAAGCGCTGATCAAGGCCGAAGCGGCGACGCTGGCGAAGAGCGAATTCCTGGCCCACATGACCCACGAAATCCGCACGCCGATGAACGCCATCGTCGGCGCCGCCCGCCTGATCGAATACGAGAGCCTGACGCCGCGCCAACTCGGCTATTGCCAGATCATGCAAAACTCCAGCCAGTCGCTGCTGGCGCTCATCGACAATATTCTCGACCTGTCGAAGATCGAAGCCGGGCACATCGAACTCAAGAAAGAGCCCTTTGACCTCGCCCGGATCGTTGACGGCCTGGCCGGCGTGGCCAGCGTTGCGATACAAGACAAAGCCATCGAAATCAGCTTCGACCTGGCGCCCGATTTGCCACCGCTGTTGATCGGCGACCATTACCGCCTTGAGCAGGTACTCAACAACCTGCTTTCCAACGCCATCAAGTTCACCGCCAAGGGAAAAATCACGCTGCAGGTGCTGAAGGTTTCGGCTGACGCGGAAAATGCCCAGCTGCTTTTCGCGCTTTCCGATAGCGGCATCGGAATTTCACCCGAGAAACTCGACGCCATCTTCGATGCTTTTGTCCAGGCTGAAAGCACCACGACCCGCCTGTACAGCGGCACCGGCCTGGGCCTGGCCATCAGCCGGCAACTGGTGGAACTGATGGGCGGCGCCCTCGTCGTTAACAGCGCTCCCGGGGAAGGTAGCCGCTTTTCGTTTACCGTGCCATTCCAGTTGCCGCAGGGCACTGAAGCCGTGCTTCCGCCAGCCCGGCTGACCGATCAGCAACCCGACTACAGCGATTTCACGGAATCGATCTCCCCGCTTGCCGGATGCCGGGTGCTGATGGTCGAGGACAATCAATTCAATCGTCAGGTGCTGGAGGGAATGCTTCATCATTTTGGCATCGAAGTCGATGCGGCGATCGATGGCAACGATGGCGTGAAGCGTTTCCAGGCCGGCAGTCCTTATGACGCGATCCTGATGGACCTGCATCTGCCCAGGATTAACGGATTCGATTGCGCGCGCGCCATTCGCGCCCTGCCTGAAGGCCAGCAGGTACCGATCATCGCCCTGACCGCCAACGTGTTATCAACGACCGCCGACCAGTGTCGCGCCGCCGGCATGAATGAGCACCTGAGCAAGCCGGTCGAGCCGGAAATGCTGCATCGATCGCTGATGTCCTTGATTCTGGGCGAAGCATCCATCGCCCCGGTCAAGGCACCGCCGGTGGAAAATGAAACTGCGGAAAGCACAGAAAACACTGATCTCCTGCCCGATAATCTGCCCGGAATCGAGCGGGCCAAGGCTTCATTCTGGTCCAATGGCAGCGCCCGCGCCCTGGCCAAACTGCTTGACCTCATGCTCGCCCATTCGGGGGACGACCGGGCCAGGATTACGCAACACATCGCCGCCGGCGATCTGGCGGCCGCCGCACAGATGACCCACGACCTGGTGGCGGTTGCCGCCACCATCGGCGCCAGCCCGCTGGTCGCCGCCGCCCGTCAACTGGATCGGGAAATACGGGCAGGAAGCCCCGGAAGCACGCTGGCACAGGAAGCGATCGACAGCATCGACAGCGAGTTCTCGCAGTTGTATGCGGCCCAGGAGATGCTGCGGGTCCGGGCGGATTGATCGTTCAAAGCACAAGGAACAATGAACCTGAGCCGGACGAGCCCGAACAAAAAAACCCCGTCAGCGCGCACCGGTTTTCCCCCTCGCCCACTTGTGGGGGTTTGCACCCTTCTCCAGTGCAGCGCTGCAAATAACACCTCTGCAAGCCGCTTCGACAGGCGTTCTACAACGATGCATGCCTGATAGCCAATAAACACGCCACACTTCAGGCTTGCAATCTGCAGATCGTTTATTCATGCGGGTTACAGCCACTGCATGGTTGACAAAAAGGGCTGGATGAACTCCTTCTTCCGGTTATCCGGATTCTGGCGAAAGCCTTCGTCCACCTGTGCCTTATTCATCATCTCTTCCGGTGATATTTCGTAGGGGCACGGCGT
>NZ_JBMOJE010000163.1:0-8620 GCF_049316945.1 Propionivibrio sp.
CTTTGTTGGTGTGCTTGACCATGAAATCCATAATGCGTTGGACTTGTTCAATCAGGGTGTTGCGGCTGGTAATGCTGTCTTTAATGAGGGTGGGGCTGGCAAAACGGCCGGCTTCAATGGTGCTTAAAAATACATCATTTTTGGAAAAAAGTAGGTGGCAGGCAAAGGTGGGACGGCCTTGTTTGGAGTGTCTCAATTACTTCTTTTTGGAAGCTGCTTTTTAATTCAATAAACGTACTTTCGCCCTGGCGGATAACTTCCAGCAGTGAGGCTGCGGAGTTTGGGGCGGTTTTCATTCGACAACCTCCCAGTGCCCGCCTTTGGCGGGGCCGACGCGGCGCAGTTTGCCTTCAGCACGCAGTTTGCGAATAGCCCGCTCAATGGCACTGTCTGACTTGCCAAGTTGCAGAGCTAGCTCGGGGATTGCAGTGCTTGGCGCTTCTGCAAGCTGGCGAAGGATCATATCTGGCGTTTTCCCCAGCGTTTTCCCCAGCGTTTTCCCCGGCGTTTGCTTCGAAGTACCTTCTTTTTTTGAACGAGCCAAGGAAGCGGGCAGGTCAAAAGTCATGGTCACAACGTCGTCGCTAACCTTGAGCGCGGGGGCCGCAAGACCCGCTTCTTGCATCAGGCCCGCGATTTTGAGGGTGCCCCGGCCCCAGGTTTCGATCAAACCGCGGCGGTAAAACACCTTGGCAATCCAGGGGTTCCATGGCTTGGATTCGTGCGGCAGATAGAGTTTTTCGGGGGTCAGTCCAAAGTGCAGTTCTCCGGGAGAGATGACCTCAAGCCGGTCGTCGTACAAAGCCACAGATACCGAGCCTGCGGCGCTGGCGTAGTCGCGGTGGATAAAGGCGTTGGCCAGGGCTTCGCGCACAGCTTCCACGGGCAGCGCGGGCGTGTCGATACGGGCCATTTGACCGGGCACAATTTTGCCGGCCACGGGCATCCAGTCGATCAGAAAGCGCTCTGCCCGACGCATGAGCGCAAAAGCGCTGCCCGAGTATTGGCGGTTGTCCAGAAACTCGTCGCGTGTGGTGCCTTTGAATCGTGCGACGCGCAAATTAAATTGAGGAAACTCGGGGATGGCGTGATCGTCCTTGCAAAACAGGGCGATGGCGGCGCGGCTGATTTGGTCGCCTTGCACCAGCAGACCCAAACCCCGCAGCAAGCCCATCGGGTCGCGGGTGCCGGGGTCTTCCATGCGGCCACGCCGAATGGCTTCTTCGATGGTGACCACGAGTTCACGCGAGTCCAGGGTGTCGATGCCGCAGCTCTCGGCGGCCTGCATTTCCCAGCGGTTAGTGGCGTGCATCGACTCGATCAGCAAGCGCTGGTAGGTGGCTCGCGGCATGACGCGGGTGGTGTTGAGTACGCGCTCATAGGGCACGCCGCGAAAAGAAACAGGCACTTGGGCGGCGCGCTCGACCTGAACCAACAGCACTTCTAATCCAGCCTCATCCCCGACAGTGACCGGGATGCGCTGTAGGTGGGGTGACATCGGCGGCTCAAAGCCTTGAAACTCTTGGGCCAGTTCTTCCAACGTGCGGTCGGTTACTTTTTGGCCCACCACTTTACCGGCGGGGGTGACGCCGAACACTACTTGCCCGCCTTGCCCATTGGCCAGCGCACACAAACTGCGGCAGGCGCGGTCTTTCTCTGCCGTAGACTTTTTAAGCTCCAGCGTCAAGGATTCGCCTGCGGCGATGAGGGCTTGGAGGGCTGCGAGCGTCATGGGGTGGCTTGCTCCACGCTCACGTTAACTTGATACCCGTGCTGTTCGAGCAAGGCATGTTGTTTGGCCTGGGTAAGGTCATTGGCGAGCATCTCGGCGCACATTTCTTGCGCGGTGATCTCGGGCACCCAGCCTGGTTTTTGCTTGGCCTTGATCGGGTCGCCCAGCGTGGTTTCGACTTCGGTGGTGTATTCGGGGCTTTCGAAGCTGACGGCGACGTGGGACTGACCGAGGTTGTAGATTTCGTCCGGATGGGTTTCCTGCACGATGCGCACCAGGTTGCTGGTATCGGTGAGGTCGCCGTAATGCAGTTTGAAGTGTGCATTCTGGATGTACGGGTCCTGGTAGATGTGGTCTACGCGCTGGGTGTTGAATGAACTCGCGCGACGCTTGATGCCGTGGACGACGTAGCCTTTTTCAAGCAGGAATTCGGCTAGGTAGGAACCATCCTGGCCGGTGATGCCGGTGATTAGTGCGACTTTGGGTGCAGTTTTTTGTGGGGTGGTCATAATTTATTTTTGAGAACTTGGTAGGCACTTAAGTCGCTGGCTAGGTTATTGACGCGCTCAATGGCTTGCTGAAACAGGCTACTCATGGCACACAAGGACCATAGGCGTGTGCCTGAGCCACCACGGGGGATGACCGGGATTATTTCTTGTATGGGTTGGCTAGCTATATTTCAGAATTGGCCGAGTTGGTTTGAGAACTCATTGGCAGTTGCGGCAATTTGTTCAATGCTCATATCTGGCAGGCCTTGCCGACGCCATTCGGTATAGTTAAATTTATCCTGATTTACCGCTATCAAAAAACGCTCGGTTTCGATCAACCCAAGTGACCCAATGAGGGCCTGCATGCCTTGCATGCGAATTTCAGATTCAGTTCTCATACCAGTTCTCCACAAAAGCAATGGCCTCACCCGGCAGCATGGTGGGTATGGTTCCGATTGTTCTCATATTCTTGAGTAAACGGTCATCCGTCGTTATGAATAAATCAGCCTGCCCTGCGATGGCGCACGCGACGTGAATTGCGTCAAATTTATGGATGCCCTCCATTCCGTAAGACTTGGCGCAGGCGATGATTTCAACATCGGTCAAAACCATGGTTTTTGCAAGCCATCGCCACTGCAATATTGCGTGACGGTGCTCTTCAAAAGGGTTGTTTTTGCACTCAAAATCCAAAATAGAAGACCAAATCAAATCAAACTCAAGATTTTCACCTTCTGCTGTAATAAAAGCTTAGCTTCAGTTTCAAGGTGAATTCGTGCTTGTGTTTGATCGTCCTAAAGACGATTGAAACAGCACATGTCAAGGTAGATTCGCATGGGACTTATTTGTGTTGGCTATTGCGATTTGTACAAGTTGCTATTCAACACTCGGCGCTTGATACCGTGGACGATGTAGCCTTTTTCAAGCAGGTATTCGGCAAGGTAGGAACCATCCTGGCCGGTGATGCCGGTGATTAGTGCGACTTTTTTGGTCATGGTAGTTGTCTGCATAAATTTAACTGTTCTTATCCGGCTTGGGCAAGGCGGTACTTCTGCAAGCGGCTGTTGGGTTTGTCAGGCTGCGTCATTTTGATTTTACCCTCGACCAGCGCTGGCTTTAGATAGGCATCGGCAAAGTGCTTGCGGTCTTTTAAGCCAAGAACGGCCATTAACTCCTGGCGCGTCATTTCCCCCTGAATCACCGCCAGTAGCTGCTCAACTTGCGGGGTTGCCAACTCTAGCTGGCTGCTTGTACTGGTAAACGTGACCATCATACCGCCCTGAAATTCCTGAACATCGAACTGCACTTCCGGATAGACCTTGAGCGCACGCCGGATGCGGGTACAGCCACTGCCGTATTTTTCAATTCTATGGCGTTATTGGTTATTGGTGCGCGCCGTCGAGTTTTGTAGGTGCGCGATCTGCACTTCCTTCGGTCGGCTCTGCACCCCAAGGGTATTTCCTGCGGGGCACATTCCCTTTGGTCGGATTTTCTGCGCGATGGGCGGTTGATTTTGGCGCTGTAATCGCCCAGTAAAACTGGGCTCCTACAAGAGCGGCAATAATTAAAGATGAAAGCGCCTTTTTCAATGGCGTTAATCAGGTAGAAACGTTCGGCGACAAGCTTGTTGCGCAGGCTGGAGCAGTAATTGTCGGTGTGGATATCGACCACGCTGTTGTTTCCATAAAGGGTGCCGGGGCTAAAAATCATGATCTTGTCGTCAGCTATCTCTATTTTTATCTGAATGTCGTCGGAGTCGGTGTAGCTGCGCTGCGCGACGGCATTCAACAGCCCATGCAGGGTGTCAATAAGCGAAGCGCATTGCCCGTTGGATATTGCGCCCTATGTGTTGTCGGGTCGGCGAGGTCGGCAATTTCGATGGTGCTCGCTCCAGGCTCCCTTTTCTTGATCAATCGAGTCTGGTTAGTCATGGAGCGGTGGGGTTGAGCAGCGACAAGCCGGGAATCGACTTGAAGTCGCTCGTATTGGCAGTCATGACTGGCAATTTCTCGACCAAGGCACTGGCGGCTATGATGGCGTCAGGCAACTTGATAGCCAGCAGACTCCGCAGCTTGATCACCTCGTTGACCACGGGGCGCGCGAGTCCAATTTCGCCCATGCCGCGCAACAGATTCTCTGCATCGCAGCGACTTTGCTCGCTATGCCCGCGCCAACCAAGCAATTCCATCGTAGTAATCACCGATACCACGGAACCAGCACTCAAGGCCTGTTCAACATTCAGGACAAACGCCGACGAGGTGTTGCCACCGAGGTAGTCGATAAGTACATTCGTGTCGATCAGGCAGCGAATCATCATTGCCCGTAGCCCCGATCATCCCATTCAGATCGTACCGCGTGAAATTCATTATGAAGCTGTTTTGAATTACGTTTGGGAAAACTAGCTCGTGCGATCCTCGCCAAGGCGACGATATCGATGTTTTCGGAGTTTTGCTCCCCGGCAGAAGGTTCTTCGTACATCACAATGATCTTCGCCTGCACGATATTCGACGGCAGGCGCTCGCTACTGAAGTCAATGCGGTGATTCACGATGGGCGCTTCAATTTCGACGGCGATCATTTTGCATACTCCTTGTTTTCGTCGTTGGACGGGGTGATTAAGTCTCGCATGTAAACTTCCAGAGTGCCGAACTCTAAGGAACGTCTGCGAAATAACTTCATGAAATTATCTTCTCCCCTATCTTAAAATCGCAATCCCGTAGCCCGTGTAGGGTGTCAATAAGCGAAGCGCATTGCACCGTTCCCGCGAACATTCGGCGCAATTCCCGTTGGTTATTGCGCCCTACGCGCTGGGTGTTGAATGAGCTGGCGCGGCGTTTGATGCCGTGGACGATGTAGCCTTTTTCAAGCAGGAATTCGGCAAGGTATGAACCATCCTGGCCAGTAATGCCGGTAATTAGTGCGGTTTTTTGGAGCATGGTAGTTGTCTGCATAAATTTAACTGTTCTTATCCGGCGTGGGTGAGGCGGTACTTCTGCAAGCGGCTGTTGGGTTTGTCAGGATAAGTCATTTTGATTTTGCCCTCGACCAGCGCAGGCTTTAGATAGGCATCGGCAAAGTGCTTGCGGTCTTTTAAGCCAAGCACGGCCATTAGCTCCTGGCGCGTCATTTCCCCCTGAATCACCGCCAGTAGCTGCTCAACTTGCGGGGTGACTTGCGGGGTGACTTGCGGGGTTGCCACCTCAAGCTGGCTGCTTTTGTTGGAAAACGTGGCCATCACACCGCCCTGAAATTCCTGAACATCGAACTGCACTTCCGGATAGTCCTTGAGCGCACGCCGGATGCGGATGAAGCCACTGCCGTATTTTTCAATGGCGTTAATCAGGTAGAAACCTTCGGCGACTAGCTTGTTGCGCAGGCTGGAGCAGTAGTTGTCGGTCTGGATGTCGGCCACGCTAATGTTTCCATAAAGGGTGCCGGGGCTAAAAATCATGATCTTGTCGTCAAATATCTTTATCTGAATGTCGTTGGGGTCGGTGTAGCTGCGATGCACGATGGCATTCAACAGCGCTTCGCGTAGAGCGGCAAGTGGGTAACCAAAGCGTTCTTTGCGCTGAATGCTGCCATCAAATTCAAAGGCGACACTGATATACGAGACGATGAATTTCATCGACTGCTCAACCACTTCAAAGAGTGTGTCGGTAAATTGCCGGTCGTCAATGATCATGTCGGGCGTTTTGAAGCGACCAATATGGACGTTGTGGCGGAGCGGCTCGTCGGCAAACAGGAGTAGCGCGGCCCAGGAGGGATGGCCATTTTTGAGGTAGTGAAGCTTTTGCAACGCGGCATACGGATCGCTTTCATCCACTGCAAAACGACCATGCTGATTGACAAGTCGAAGGAAGTGCTGAATTTTAGCCACGGAGAGCTGGTCGACCGTATAGCCACTCGCCTCGTAAGCGTCCCACGAGAGCTGTAGAGATTGCATATAGAGGTCGGCAATTTCGCCAGAACTTAGCGCATGGTTGGAGCTTGCCACACGTTTATAGTAGCGCCCGCGAGTACTGACCGGCTTGACCGGGAATTCTCGAATATCGATTTCAACGATGGTTTTGCCGTCAATGCCATGGGCGATTATTTCTGGTATCAAGGCCGGGCTGGTAGCAGATTTTATTTGACCAAGCCACTCGTTGAGTGTTTCCTTGCCAAGGCTGACGCCAAGCAGTTTCCCGTTATCAGACATCCACCAACACCCGCCCACCCTGTGTATTGGCAAAAGCCACTAACGATTCAATTGAGGCTTTGTTAAACGAGGTTTTGAATTCCAGCGTTTGTGATTCGCCTTCGGCGATGAGGGCGTGAAGGGCTGACAGATTCATGCGGTGAACTTATCGACCAAGAGCTGGCGTAAAAAGTCCTGGTAGGCCTGCGCCAGTCCTTGTTCATGCCCGACTTTGGCTTGCCAGCCCAGCGCGTTCAGGCGACTGCTATCCATGAGCTTGCGTGGCGTGCCATCGGGTTTGCTGGGGTCGAAGGTAATTCCGGCCTTGGTAGCCAATGGCTTTGCCGACGGCGTGGGCAAGTTCGTTGATGGTGATGTCGTGCCCATACCCAACGTTAATGTGGCTCAGCATGGGCTGGGTGTGGGTTGCGTAGATGGCTTTGTCCAGGTTCATCATGTGCACGCTGGCAGCCGCCATGTCGTCTACGTAGAGGAACTCCCGGCGCGGAGTGCCGGTGCCCCAGATGGCGATTGTGGTGGCATTGGCGACCTTGGCTTCATGAAAGCGCCGAATGAGCGCTGGGATGACGTGACTGTTTACGGGGTGGTAGTTGTCGCCAGGTCCGTAGAGGTTGGTGGGCATGACGCTGCGGTAGTCGACACCGTGGCTTTCCCCGTATTGGCGATTGTAGCTTTCACAGAGTTTGATACCCGCGATTTTTGCGATGGCGTACGGTTCGTTGGTTGGCTCAAGCGTGCCCGTGAGTAGCGCCTCTTCGCTCATGGGCTGTGGGGCAAATTTTGGGTAGATACAACTGGACCCAAGAAAAAGGAGTTTTTGCACACCCGCTCGCCAGGCTTCGTAAATAACATTAGCCTCCACCATCAGGTTCTGGTAGATGAATTCGGCTGGGTAGCTGTTGTTGGCGTGAATACCGCCTATTTTTGCGGCTGCCAGATAAACCTGATCGGGTTTTTCAGATTCGAAGAATGCGCGAACGGCTGCCTGGTCGATGAGGTCAAGTTCGGCATGGGTGCGCGTGACGATGTTCGTTTGGCTATGTTGTTGCAATGTGCGAACGATGGCTGCGCCAACCATACCGCGGTGGCCTGCTACGTAGATCTTTGGTGAGTGCTTGGTCATGGTGATCAGGTGCCGATTCTGCGGTAGTTGTATTCAAAGCTAACGATGAGGTCTTCGACGTGGTAGTTGGCCGTTTTTGGGGAGATGGTAACGGTACCAGAGAGGAACGGGAATGATTTCATGAGCGCGCCTTTATTTCGAGCTGATTTCAGCCACCGACAAAACCAGACGATTGGTATATTCATTTGCAGAAATCGCCTTAGTTGGGAGTGGCTTTTCATTGGTGTCGAATAATTGCGACGCGTTGGTTACGCAGGCAGGCCGTTAACTGAGTGATTTTGCTCATACGATGTTTTTTACTGCGCTGTCGTTTTCCAACGCTTCTTGCTGTACCGCTTCGATCTCGGCTTTTAGCAACGCGTACTCTGCCATCTTGCGCTTGAGGAATCTGCCCGTCAGCGCAGCTTTTTCGCCCACGCCTGCGGGTGTGAGCAGGTAGGCGTAGGCCAGTTTGTTCTTGTTAGTCTGGAAATTGTGCAGTTTTACCCAGCCTTTGTTGAGCAAGGCCTGCAGGCAGTAATTGACCCCTCCCAAGCTGATTCCCAATGCCTTGGCCAACTCCCGCTGGCTTGATTTGGGGTTCTCTTGTAACAGCCGCAGTATCCGGAAATCCGTGTCTTCCTGCAGTTTGCTTTGGCGACTTTGCATTGATTTATTGGTATTTGACTGTTGAGTTGGCTGGAAAATGACTGTTTTTATAGCGCTTTAATCGTTAATTGTTGACGCTCTTGTAGGAGCCCAGCTTGCTGAGCGATTACTCCCGTGCCAGCTCAACCACCTTTCGCGCAGATATCCGACCGAAGGAAGTGCAGAGCTCGCTCCTACAAAAGCCGACGCCTTCAGTGCCGCATTAACCACCTTTCGTGCTGATATCCGACCGAAGGAAGTGCAGAGCTCGCTCCTTCAAAAGTCGACACCCTGCAGCAATAGCCAACAGCGATGTAGCCTTTTTTATTATCTGCACGGCGGTTCGAGGTTGAACATGTTACATCGACTTGATTCGTTTTGTCGATTATTTGGTCACTATTCCAACCCTGACGCACGAACCGCGCCCCCCTGATGGCGCAAGGGTTTGGAGGC
>NZ_JBMOJE010000164.1:0-8589 GCF_049316945.1 Propionivibrio sp.
TTCGGGTCGTATTCGTAATAATGCGCTGTCGGGTTGCGGGGGGCTTGGGGTTCGGTAGGTTCAGCTCGTGCCCTGCCAATCACCGCCCGCAGAATATCGCCCATGAGGGCAACCTTCGCCAGCACGCTCTTCTCAGTACGGATAGCTCGGCGAAGATCAGCAAGCGATGTCGGAATGTCGTTAGCGCCGTCCATAACCAATCCGTCTTCCTCTTCGTATTCCTCGTTATCAAAAAAGTCCAAGGGAGGAACAATCGTCACCCCGCTTTCTTTGGACTGGCAGCAGTAGTAGAAATCGTGCGGCTCGATGTTTGTTTCGCTCATCGACATGCCTCTGCAATTTGTACTTCCCTCGATAACCATCTTCAAAAAGGTAACAGCAGCGGGGTTTCCATCAAACGTCACGCCGAATTCTTCGGGAAACGTTACGCTTACCGGACCAAACGGGGTTTCGGTCATGTAAATGTCGGATTGGTTGCTCATTTGCCGTGCTCCATAAGATATTTCGTGCTGCTGAGTTCGTGCCACCATGGGCGAATACGTTTTGACCAAATATGTGCAGCCACCTTGGCGATGGTCACATCGGTTGTTGGAAGATCAATACTGTCAGGCCACCCGCCTGTATCCCGGACAAGGATCAACCCATTTACTTTTCGCCTTGATTTTTCGCTTTTTACCTTCCCGGAGAACAGGTAAATGGCTTCTCCAATGCGGCCTGTCAGCGTCCACGAATCCATTCCGTACAGAGAATTCCCTTTTAGCCAGGTCATGTCTGTCGTCGGATCGATAGATACCATTGAGGCAATCTGGGCTTGCAGTTCTTTGACCGAATCGGCCTGGATATCAACCATGCCTTCGTTCATTTCGCGCATCGAGTCACGAATATCGCTGAACGCCTTTGCTAACGGACTTTGCTCGGCCAGCAGATAGCCGGATACAAACTCAAGCGTTTCCGGGTCTTTTGCCATGCGCTGGCCAAGCAGTAGCGGGTCAGAGAATGACTCCACGCCCATGCTGAAAACTTCTGACATTCCGTCGCTGTAAATCTTTCCAACGTATTCGTTGAAAAAACTGTCTTTGTAGGCTCTTTCATCGGGCTTGTAGCCGGAATTCCCGGTCAAGCTGCGTAGCGAATAGGTCTTGTCATCAACTGCGCGGCGGCGAATCAGGCGCCCGGACGCAATGCGCGCCACCGGGTCAGACTCGAAGTGGTGCGCCAGCTCGTGCCAGAGAACTTTCTTGTTGAATTGACCGTCAAGATTGATCGTCCCGGTCTCGCCGTGCGTGGTTATATCCGTCGCGTTGGCTCGGCGGTCGCCTTGGGAATTAACGCGCACCGCCGTAACCCGGCCTCCCGTAATCTGGAAAAACTCGGCCATGTCAGCGCGCAACTTCTTCACTGGGTAACCCATCTTGCCAAGACGTGCGGCAGCAGACTTGGTAATTTCTTGT
Organism: Propionivibrio sp.; assembly: GCF_049316945.1. GTDB lineage: Bacteria > Pseudomonadota > Gammaproteobacteria > Burkholderiales > Rhodocyclaceae > Propionivibrio. The sequence goes on from NZ_JBMOJE010000164.1 coordinate 1,452, forward strand.
GCCTCAGCCCATGCTTTCGCAGATTCAGCAGTGATCGGCGATGCTTTTACCAGTGCGTCTATCACCTTTTGCCCTACGGCAGTGATGGGCGCTCGCGCCTCATGTTTTGCCTTCTCCAGCGCGTCCTTTATCCCCCCGGAGAGCATCGCCGTGGATTCGTCGTACTTTGCGCGGTACTCGATATAAGCCTCGGTCTGAGCCTCGCCTGCTGCGATAAATGCTTTGTATGCGTCGCCGTCCATTCCGTCAAATTTACGGTTTTTTTGTGCGGCAAGCTCGTACTCTTTGTTTTTGTCACGATAGACCAGCCTAAGCATTCCGGCCTTTACAGCCGCTTCATTTTGCAGCTTGGCTAGTTCGGGCGCGACATCCTCAATCCGCAGAAATTCCGGATTTGGAAGCGATGCAGCATGGGCAATCTCATCACGCAACGCGGCGTCGAACTTGCCGCGAGCAATGTTTGCGTCGACAAGCGTGTTTGACGCTTCAAAGACCTTGATTCCCGGAAAGTCCGACAGGGCATCACGCAGAACTTTCTCGTCGATAGCGCCGGCCATTCCGGCTTGGGTTTCGCCGTAGGATATTGACTTCAATAACTTCTGAATCTCTTCGGCGTAGGTCTGGACAACAAGCCGCTCGGACTCATCACCACCTTTGGCCGCGTTAAGGATTTCGGCCAGCCTGGTAAACCCTGTCTTCGGCGAAAGAAGCTCATCAGCAAGGCTCTTTCCAGGGCGATCAAGAAGCACGCGGCGTATGGCCTGCACTCGCTTACCCGTCAGAACCCTTGCGCTAAGCTCAGTCGCTGCGGGGGCGCTGGCCAACCTCTCGCGCAAGCTCATGATCTGCATGCACATTGACAGGCGCTTTTGAACGCCTGCATAGGCCAAGGAGGAATCAGCCATTGATCTTCTCTTCCAGTTCGGCCCAATGGGTGATGGCGGAGTTGGCGGCGTCTTCTGCGGTACCTACGACCAGCAGGCCGGCGTCGTTCAATTCATTCACCGCCTCGGAAATCCGCCCGTACAGCGATTGCAGGCCGTCCATTCCGGCTCCGTCGTATTCCCCCGCGGCGATCTTGCGCAATGTGGCTATGTCGGCGTTTTCGGTGGCGACTGGTTCGGGAGAAGGAGTCGGAGATGGATATCCACCTAATATTCTGCGAATTTCAACTCGCCTAGCCACCAGTTTGGCCTTCTTCATGGCAGCCAGCGGCCCAGTTCCAGCCAATTCGATGGCGCTTTTATTTGCAACTAGCTCGGCAATCAGTTTCATTTTAGCCAAGACGCCAACAATGGAGGCGCTATCAAATGCATTGACGTCGTTCATTTCAAATCCTAAAATAAAGATGTCCACGTTGTCGGGGGTAGCTGGGATCAGCCCTGACGCATCATCTAAAGCTGCTGGACTACCTTTAGGTGCGTGGACACCTCTCCCTGGCTTGACAAATGCGGTAACTAGCCAGTGACCGGTCTTTCCGTCCCAATCGATTTTAATTCCAGCCCGGCCATTTGCTTTGTCTCTCAAGTGAATCTCGTTTTTGTGGCGCTGCTGTATGGTCATCTTTTCGATGAACCCTTGCAGGTCGTCTAGAGCCTCGGGGTGCCACTTGATTATTTTCGCCAAACCAAGTCCTTTGGCGCGAGGGTTGTCCGATGTATTTCCCCATCGAAGGTCAATATCGCCAATATCCGGGTGATAAAGAGCGGCAATTGCCACACCTCTTCCAGCTTTTTTTAGAGCCTCAATAGCGCCTTTTGCGTTATGCCTAAACTGCATGAATACCGGATCGTCCTCGCTTTGAGAGCTGTCGTATTCCATTGAAGATACCAAAGAATTTTCCATATCTTTCCCGTTATGCGATGTTGGCCGTTGCTGCCATAACAACCTCTTGCCACTTATTTACGGCTTGCTCGAAAATCGCGTCCATTTCTGAATCGCCAGCATTACGGTTGTAGGCCGCTTCCAGTTTGTCGATCAAGTCCGCTGCGAACAGGTCTGGGTTTGTCGCGTCGATAACCGACTGGAACAGGGCGCGGTCGGCGACCTTCTGCGGGTCTTCGGTGGCTACGACTGGAGGTTCATCCCCTCCCGTTGCCACAGGTGGATTAACCGGGGGAATGTTCCCGCCAGCGCCGGATGCGGCAACCGCCGACTCAAGCACCACGCCACCAGCCTTGGCTATCGCTACTGTCCCGGCCTCATAGGCAAGCTGCGCGGTTGCGAGAAAATTGGTTACTTGAACATTACCTATTTTCCCGGATTGGACAATGGAACGGCCTGACTTGTCCAGTTTTTGACGCGAGAACATGACAAAACCGAACGTTTCCGGTTTTTCGTAGTCCGTGTCGCCACCTCTCGAATACGATCCGGTTGCAGAAACAACCAGCGTGAACGAACCGGCAGGTTTGCGAGAAAGTGCATTTTTTGATTCCGTGCCTGATGAAACTGCACCACAGTAACCGGGTTTTGTTTTCCCAAATTCGTTGGCCGCTTCAATGGCCGATTGTCGATTCGTTTCATTCATCTGGTTGTACGCATCTATCTTCCTACCTTCTTCGCTTTTACTTGCGGCAGCTTCTTCCTCGTTTTCATACGAATCCGTCATTTCAGCAGCCCAATCAATCGCGCCACTCGGGTCGTAAACCCACTGATTGAAGCTTTCGTTTTCTTCGCCGTATTTATCAACGGTAGAAGCGTCTTTGTATTGAATATCACGATCATCGATGTCAAACGCCATGCCGCCATCGACTCTAACGCTTACCGTCATCAGCGTTTTGGTACCTTTCTTGATTGTGCCTTTGAGGTAGCCGGCGCTTCCAATTTCAGGGAATAGCGAATCAAGCACCGGAAGTGTTTCAATGGCTTCCCACGCCACAGTCCATCCAAAATACCTTGCCTTGTCTTCGATATTTACCGCTGAACTATAGGCATTTTCTTCTGTGCGTTTAAACCCTTTGTTGTATGCAGGGGCAGCGTAGGACACTGCCAGCAGAGCAAGGGCTTCCGGGGTTGCGGATGCGAAGTTATAGGGCATAGGAGGTGGCGGCGCGACATTTGGCGGTGCGTAGTCACTGGCGGGATCGCCGGATGCCGCCTTCGCCTTCCTCCCCTCAGCCTCGATCTTCGCCACCTCAAGCTCGCCCTGCACCTGCTTGAATTCAGCTTCCAAGCCGGTGATCTCATCCTTCAACCCGCCAATGGCAGCCATGCGCTCGGCGCGCTTGCCGTTTGCCCGGATGAATGCCGCGCTGTTCTTATCGGCAAGTTTCATGATGCGCCGTACTACCTCGCGCACATTCAGGTCTTCACCGCGCTCAGGCGCAACGACGATGGTGATGTCTTTCTTGTTCAGCAGCCACTTCCACGAAATCAGCTCATCCGTGCTGGCCATCTTTTTAGGCGTTACGTCCGGGTTGTGGAAGAAGATCGAAACCGACTGGCCATCGCTCAGTTCGAAGATGGCCGCAACATTGGCTACGCCCCGCTGGTTGAAGGGCTCAGTTACTTGCATTGCCGCTGGCTTGACGGTGCTTCCTGCCCGTTCCATTGCCTTGTTGAGCGCTTCCATCTTGTTCTCAAGCCTGGCAAAAGGAATGACCAGCGCGTCAAACGCAATAACCCCATCAGAATCTTCAAGGATGTCCTGCAGGCTGACAGAGTCAAGCAGCAGCCTTTCGCTGCCATCGGCGCGGCGGATGTCGTACAGCACCTGGTCAATTGTCTGGCTTGCGGGCAGCGCGTCGCTGTTCCATTGCACGTCTTTAGTCATTTCGAGTCCTTCATACGGGAGGTTTTCAGCGCGCAATGGCCGGCGCATGTTTCCGTGTTTCAGCCACCACTTGAGTTGAGAAATTGATACGGGGATGATGCTTTCCAGTCCATTCCAGCCACGGTCGTAGCTGTCTATATAGGCGCGGCGCGCAGAGTCTTCGTCCGGGAAGGCGATCAAAACCTTAGCCTCATCGAAGCGCCCGCCGACATTCTGGTTAATGACATAGGCCGATTCTGACTGCGGGTAGAATCCGACGAAGCAATCCACGCCGTCACCGTCATTTCCTTTGGTGCGCTCGAAATAGCCGTAGTGCGCCGCCATTCGGTTTGTCCATCGCTTGCCTGTCTTGGCATCAACACCGGTTCGATAGGTTCCGCGCGGCTGTTCAATGGCGATGCTCAGGCCATACAGGCTGACCCGGCCCATTTTGTAATTACCGGCGAGGCGCTGCGCCTCCGTAGGGGCAGGTATCGGGTTATGCCCGAAAGCACCGCCATGGGAAGCGGTCTCGATATGAAGGAAGGCGTCAGAATTAGGCATGGGCACATGGTATTTGTGCCGGCATGCCCATACCGGGCTGTTTTCCGCTAACTCTATCCAGGTCGGGCAATATTCTTCGTCCGCCCATGATGTCAACCAGCGTCTGTGCGATGCCTTTGGCGGCTACGTAAATGGCCTTGTAAGGCTGATCATCTTCCATTGCCCTGCGGATATGAATGGACAGTGCTTTCTCCACCATGCCCAGCGTGTCCAGACTTTCCACATCAAGCAGGTTGCGGAATCCCTTGGGCATTCCCGTGGCAACGGCAAACAGCAGTTTGTATTCCAGCTTGGTGAAGTTGGCGTAGTAGTGGTCCGCCCCTTTGCTTGCGCCTTGAGCTTTGGCGTACCCGATGAAATCGGCAATGGCGTCGGTCAGGTCGCGGCGCATACCCTTGCCCGCGTCTCGCACTGGCTGCCAGTCGTAACGTTTTTTAAGCAGTTCCTCCATAACGAGGAATGCATCGACAAGTTTGGCTTGCCCCTCTCTTGACTTCTTTCCGCCAATGAACGGCATAGCAATAAGCGCTGTTCGTTTGTCGAGTTGGTAGGCTCGTTGCTCCCGGTTCATCGTGTCGGTGTAGGAGATGTGCGAGAAACCTCGCACATCTATTGTTCCGTCTTTTGCGAGTGAATCAATCGCCCCCATAACATCACCATGCCTACGGCTAAGTTGTTCGGCGACGATCAATGATGTGGTAACAGGCTTACCTTGGTGCTCGGTAACGAGGGACGTGACCAATTGCGCTGGCGTGAATTTGCTGATTTGCATTGCATGCTCCTGCCCCGCGATTGGAAGGTATCGCGGCAAGCTATGCGGAGCTACATTGGCTTGTGTCGGCTAAATGCCTAGCCGCGACACCTGTTACTTTGAGCGTCGCTTAAGGGCGATTTAGCGCCGTTTTCCGTAATCAGATCAATCCAGCGGCGAAGGATGCTTCTTGTTTTTCTTCTTCAGCTTCGAAGGTTTCAGCGGTTTCAAAGCCATGGTTAAGCCGCTTCCGACGAGACCGGTGCAGCCAAGGCGGCTATCTCTTCACGAACGGTAGCAATTGCCGACTTCAGGGTATCGCGCTTTTCAGTCAGTGCTACCTCAACCTTTGGCGCTGCCGTGCGGATGCCTGGCGGTGGTTTTACGCTGATGGCGGCCATCATCTTCTGGAACTTCGTTCGACCGGTCTCCATGGCATTGACCATCTCTGCAATGGCGGCAACGTGGTCGTCCTGATTCTTGATCGGGATGATCTTTCCATTGAGCAGCGTCTGGTAAATGTCGCCACTTTGCTTGACGCGCATGACGATCTTCTGCGAGTCGGAAAAAGTAAGTACCATTTCACGATAGCTGATCCCGGAAGATCGCTTCACGCTCGGCGTAACGTCCTGCTGAACGACATTGGCCCCGGCGCGTGAGAAGTAGCGCATGGCTTGCTTGGCCGCTTTGTCCTTGACGGACATGTCCTCAAAACTGAATAGTAGGTTTTTCATGATGATCCTTGTTTGTGTTGCCCATAGTGTGTTGAATATTGCCCAATGAAACAGGCGCGTTTTCCCGCTTACCCTCCAGCAAACACGTTTCCTGACCCAGCGGCTGAAGCGCTTCCGCACCCGATGGGGTCACCAATCCGGGCAAGTTGCTTGCCGTTGACGTAGACGGTTGAGGATCCTGCGGCAAGGGTTGAGTCATGACATGTTGGTCCGCAGCAATGCGTTATCCAGTGGTCTCCCTGCCGGTGCGCACCAATGCTATTTACAAAAACATTTCCGGATGCCTGGTCGTTCGGCCTCCCGCCAAAACACCCGTGCCCGGTGCAGCCGTCTCCCAACCTAGTGACGGAGGGCATTGACAGCCTCCTTTAGCGCGGTGCATCCGGGGGTGAAATTGGCGTGAACGGTGATCAAGAATTCTGCGGAATCCGTTGTTTGATCGGACAGTTCGGCGGTTACTCGAATCGTCCAACGCTTGACGCTGGAAGCGCATGGCTGGAATTTGATAACCTCATCTGCATCGATGGGAATGTCGCTAAATTTCAGGCAGTGACCGGTTGCTCCTTTTATCTGGTATTCAATATCGATAGCGGGGAATGACCCTACCAAGGATTTTGGAGCCGATACGGTTACGCCTCCGGCGCCTGAAACAACCACAAGGCCGACAATCGGATCGCCAACAACCTCGTATGAGTAATTGGTGACGCTCAAGGCAGTATCCGAATCATCCACCGCCGTGATTGCTGGCTCTGCCCACTTTTCATCTTCCTGAACTTCTGCCCAAGGTGGCGCGGCAGGGTCTGGGGTCCATGTCAGCATGGTCAGTTCAAGTCAATACGCGGGGCGTTCATGACAATCCCTGCAGGCGTCAGGATGATCTCCGACGGTCCAACGGCAAGCCGCATCGTTCCATCCGCGAGAATCTCAACATTTTTATGATGCCAGCGCCGCCAATCGGCTGAATTCCCGGCTTGCGGGTTTCTCCATCCGGTAATGATCGGGTAACGAGAGTCGCCTCCGATAAACGCTATCCAGACCGTATCGCCGGGGAGTATCTCAATCTCGGTAGTATTCGACCCGGCGCGCGCTTTGTCGCCTATCGGGTATTCAATCTCTGCCTCTGGAAGCACATCGCCGCCATCGGTAACGCCTGGAATCTCTACCCGGCAAGTGCGCCTGGCCTGGTCATAGGTTTTGACGATAGCCGGGTACCGGCCTGGCATGAGTCCGTAATCCATCACCCCTCCAAGCTTCCAAGCCATAGACGGCTGTACTGGTTTGACTCGCCGCCGTCGGTACCGCTTTCGAATACGTGCGCCGCCGTGATAACAACCAAGT
>NZ_JBMOJE010000165.1:0-8309 GCF_049316945.1 Propionivibrio sp.
AATTTGCGCACCCTACCGGGCTTGGTCGATTAATTGGAGTCTGTCCCCTATTGTCCTGGTCGATTAATTGGAGTCTGTCCCCTATTGTCCGGGGCTGAGCGATTACGGTCGTGCCGCACCAACTCCTACAAAAGAGTGCAGACATCACCGCCATTTGCCCACGGGGGTTTGTAGGGTGTGAAACGCAACGCGTTGCGCACCACCAGGCGAATCAAGCACGTCGGCACGACAGGATTCCGCGTGCGCAAAGAAAAGAATTTGCGCACCCTACCGGGCTTGGTCGATTAATTGGAGTCTGTCCCCTATTGTCCTAATGGCCAGGTCAGCATCACTGTCTTGGTCATGCGTCCCCCGTGCTCGACTCCCGAAGAGTATGGCGCTGTTAACACCAAATCGAACAGGCACTAAACCAATAAAGCGACGTACAGCAATTTCTGTAGTGTGATCAATGGAGGGCATTTTTAAACTCAGCGTATTCCAGCCGCCGTGGGAGGGTGGCGCCAAGAGGCTCTTTGTTGAGGTAATTTCTTCTTGGGCAAAATGGGCACCGACTTGGAGTCAGAGATCCATTCTAAGCCCATACTCGTGTCGGGATCAATACGAAAACGTAACGGTTTGAGCCGTTGCAGATGCTGTTATCCGGTTTTATCGCGTCACCCGACAGCGGTTCAGGAAGATGTCTGAAGAGTGGCGTATTCATTGGCTCTCCAGGGATTGCCGTAGATCAGGTCAGCACCAGCTGCTGAAAATCAGCGCTTCTCCAGCACTTCCGGCAGCTTCGATAAAATCGGCGTGTCACTCACCGGTTGCCCGCTTTCGAGCCGATAGAGCCAGGCCAGCAACTCTGCAACGGCGATATAAAGCTGCGGGGGGATGCGCTGATCGAGGTCGATCTGCATCAGCAGCGATACCAGTTCCGGCGATTCGTGCACATAAACGCCGTTTTCACGGGCACGCGAAATGATCTGCTGGGCGATCACGCCGCGCCCTTTGGCCACCACGCGCGGCGACGCGTCGGTCTGGGTCTGGCTGTAGGCCAGGGCGACGGCGCTCTTCAGTGGATCATGATCCGGCTTGGCCATCTAGCGTGAAGGTCGCGAAAGCGACTCTCGAATCTCCCCTCGCCCACTTGTGGGAGAGGGGCTGGGGGAGAGGGAGCGGGAAACGGGCAGGACTTTCATGATTTTGGGCGACTTTCAAAGTCATGCCCGTCAGTGCTTTCGCTCGCCGCGCCAACGCCCATCGAGGCCAGCGACAGACCGGCTTCATCAAACTGGCTGCGCAGCGCGACGCCCGAGGTGCGCATCAAGGTCCGTGTTTCGGCACTGCCGGCGGTCATCGCCAAGGTGATCTGGTTGCCTTGCAGCCTGATCTGCGCATCGACTTCGCCCAAGTTCGGCAGCGTCAAGTGAAGTCGCGTCGACCACTTCGGGGCGCTTTCGTCACCTTCCTGCGTATCACGAGCGGCATTTTCGTCAATCTCCCAGCGCATTTCCTGTCCTGGCCAAACCTGCCCTTGCCAGGAAAAATTTTGCGTCGCCAAGGCCTCCAGTTGCTGCTGGACGATAGGCTGCGCTTGCGGGGCCACCAACTGGCCTGGCGTCTGGGTGGAAACCGGCTTGCCGGCATCGGTGCCGGTGCTCTGTGTTTGCGCTACGTCAGCGGCAAAGCGAGGAGCAAGCGTCGGCTCGCCATTCGGCACTGTCACCGTCACCGTGCTCGCCTTGATGGCTTGCTCACCAGAGCCTGCCGGAGTTGTTAATTTCAGGAGTGCTGCATTGGCCGGCTCATCGACCAGAGTGGCGGCCGGTGTAGCGGCTGTAGCGGCTGTAGCGGCTGTAGCAGGTGAAGCTGGTGCAGCAAGGGAGGCCGGCATATTGAACGCCGAAGGTAACGACAGCTTCCCCTGTGGCTCCTGCAACAGCGCCGCCTTTGCAAAACGCCCCTGGACCCATTCCGCCTGATGCGATTCGTAAAACATGCCGCTCTGCGTGATCGCCTGTTTAAGCAGTGGCAGCAAGTCCTGCGCGCTGCTCGGCGGGGTACCGACGATCGGCTGGTTGCCATTGAGCGGCAGCGCAGTCGGGCCACCCTTGGCCTCTTTTGCACCCGAAAAAAGCGAGCTGATCAATTGCCCGGTACGGCTCAGCGTGGCCGGGGATGAATCGGCCATCGGCTTGCCGCCTTCCCCCCCCGGGCGGGAGAGAACAGCCAGCGCCAGCTTGCCATCCGATTCGGTAACTTGCAGCTCGAGCGCATCGCCACTTTTGGCCGAAAAAGGCAAGGCCAGGGTGATACTGCGCTGGTTGATCATCGCCCGGTAAGTGCCATTGGGCATCATGCCCTGAATTTCTGCCATCACCTTCTGGCCTGCTACCAGACCGGAGAGTTTGTCGGAGATTTCCTGCGCCGGCGCAACCGGGCGCAACGACGTGTCAGCGGAAACCTGCAGGCGACTGGCGACGTCGGCGGGGATCATCGCAGGCGCTTAAACAGTGGCCGGCTTATCCAGGCGCAGCAGAATCTTTACATGTTTCTGCCAGACTTGAACTTGCTCGACAATGTCAGTATTTTCGCGCTCGATTTCCACGATGATCTCGGCGATGCGGCGTGCCAAAGCGGGATCAATCAAAGGTGATTTTGATGATATCGTCGGCAAGGCCGCAACCATCTGCGTTCTTTGTAATTCAAGCCTGGTCAGCTCATCCCAATCTTGTGCGTTTGTCGCTAAAAACATTTGATGAGTCAAATCGAGCACGGCCAGATACTGGCGTTCAATCTCCATGGTTTACGCGGCGGCCTGCGAACCGGGCGTTGGGGCGATCAAGGCCCAGGCCGACTGCAATTCGCCCAAGAGCTGGTTGGCCTCATCAAGGGCCGCCAGGTTGTTCTTGAGGTTGGCCCAGAGCAGGCGACGGCTGATGTATTCATAAAGCGAGGCCAGGCGCTCCGCCAGTTCTCCACCGGCTTTGACATCCAGGCTCGCCCGCAGACCATTGTCGATGATATCGATAGCCTTTGAAATGGCGGCGCCTTTTTGGGCGATTTCTTTTCGCTCCATGTGCGCCCGCGCCATCCAGATGGCCGTGCGTGCGCCGTCGAAAAGCATAAGAATCAGACGGTGCGGATCCGCCGTTTCAACGGCGATATCGGTGCTGACTTGCGCATAACTGGCGACGGGGCTGCGGCTCATGCCAAACATGGTAGTTATCCTGAAATTATTGATTACTTACTGAGCGCGGCATTAAGATTTGCCAGGCCGGTTAGTTGTGTTGTCAAGTAAGTGCTGGTGCTCTTCATGCCGGCGATCAGTGTATCAAGCGAGGTAAATTGTGCGCGATAGCGTGTTTCGATGGCGTTCAGTCGTAACGTAAGCCGTGCTTGATCTTTAGTGTTATTCGCGATCAGGCTGTTCGCCCCGCTGATTGCCGATGTGATGGTGCCGTTTGTGCCAGCCAAGGCGGTATAGGTGGTCTGGAATGCCGATCCGGCTTTTGAAACCATTCTCGCCACGCTCGAAAAGTCGGCACTGATTGCGCTATTCAACTTGGTCGTGTCCAGCGAGAGCGTGCCATCTTTGCCGACCGATACGCCGATGTCGGAAAGGCGCTGGTAAGCCGAGTTCCCCCCACCGGTAATGTTGAACAACTGGTTGCGCACCATGCTCTGCGCATTACGCAAGGTGCTGTTTCCTTGCAGGGCACCGGCTACTTTCGTCGTTATATTATAGGCACCCAGGGTGCTCATGGTTGTGGCCGCACTGTTATAAGCGGAGACAAAACTGGTCAGTGCCGCTGTCAGCTTCGTCGTATTGTCATTGCTGACCGTAAACGTGGTTGGCGTAGTCGTCTCTTTGGTCAGGTTCAGCGTTACGCCTTCGATCATGCCAGTAACCGTATTGCTTTTGCTGCTGCCGGCAATCCCGTTAATGGTAAAGACTGCGTCCTTGGCCTGTTGGCCACCGGCAGTTTCCAAAAGGGTATCAGTAGTAGAGCCGGTCGGGGTGTAGTCAAATTCCGCGAGGCCAGACAACTGCATGACGCTGGATGAACCCGTCTGCTTGCCAGTGAGCACCAATTGGGCACCTGCCGAGCCGACAACGATGGAAGCGGTCATGTCGGCACCCGAGGCGTTGATCGCGTCACGCAGTCCGCCCAAGGTGTTATTGCTGCTATCAATGGTGATCGTTTTGGTGCGCGCCGCGTCCGCAGCGTACGCCGCGCCAGCGATTGTGCCAAATTCAATCTTCAAACTGCCTGTGCCGATCGTCGTGCTGGCGCTGCTGCCTGTGCCATAGCCTGGCGTCACCAGGCGGTGCGCCTGTGCCAGGTTGGTGACTGTCAGGCTATAAGAGGATGCGGCAGCGCCGGGTTCGGCCGTGGCAGAGGCTATCGTGGAATCGGCCACCGTTGCTTTTTGCGTGATGAATTTGCTGATGACGTCATTGTTAACATTGATGGTAGTTGGCGTAGCCGTTTCTTTGGTCAGATTGAGTGTGACGCCCTGGATAAGGCTGGTAAGAGTGTTGCTCGTACCGCTTCCAGCAACCCCATTGAGCGTAAATGCAGCGTTCGAGGCGGCGGCGGATTCCGCTAGCGTGCCGACGACGGGTGCCTCCGGATTGAAATTGAATTTTGTAGCGTCGGCACCCGTCAGACCGGAAAGTCGCATTACACTGGCGGTGCCGGTTTTTTGGCTGGTCAGCACCAATTGCGAGCTACCGGCTACCGTGACGATAGAGGCGGTTACTTCATGGTTCGTTACATTCGCCGGGTTTTCGTTAATCGCATTTTTAATATCGGTGAGCGTGGCTGATGCTTCAATAGTGACATAGAGTTCGCGGGGGGGGAAAGGTGGTGTGAAGTCCGGCGCTGATGTGTATTGACCAAACTCAATCTTGAGCGTGCCGCTGGCAGCGAGCGGCGTGGTGGCCAAGGCAAAGAACTCTGATCCCAGCGTTTGCGCCTTTGCCAGTTTGCTGACCGTCAGGCTGTAGGAGGCTGTGGTAGATGTGCTGTCCGCTGTGGCATTGGCGATGGCAGCATCGGCCACAGTGGCCTTTGAGGTGCCTGGCGACATCGAATATGCTGCGGTCTGCAGCGCTGAAAGTGCGCTTTTGAGCGAGCCTAACGAGGAAATGCGCGCCAGCGACGACGCTTCTTTTTTCTTTAACTCCAGCATGGGTGCCTGCTCGGCTGTCATCAGACTGGTCAGCAGGGTGTTCAGTTCGAGTCCGGAACCGGTGCCTAGTGAAGATATGGTGGCCATAATGCCTCCCGTTATTACGATTGAACAGGCGTGAGTTTACGCCTTTTGGTGTACCAGTAAACCTTTGAGGCTATCCAGAGCCTTGGCGATGGCCAGCATTTCTTCTGAGGGATACTGCTTGATCACCTCTTTGGTCGCGACATCGATGACCTTAACAATGGTCTTGCCGGAATCCTCATCGACGCTGAATACAAGGTCATTAGTGACCCCGTTGACAAAATCATTGACCGCTTTAACCGCTTTGTCCAGCACCTCACGGCCAGGTGGCACGTCTGACGTTGGCTGCAGGGCCAGTTTGGTAACATTAGCGGCCTCGGCCGGAGCCGAATCGGCTGTGGCCGGTGCCGAATCGGTCGTCGCCGATGTGGATGTGGATGGGGGGCTGGCGCTTTCCGTTGCCTTGCTCTGACGCGGCACAAGGAAGCCAGTGGTAGCGTTACTGCCAAGAGGTTGGATATTCATTGTCGTTCCCAGGGCCTTTAACGGATAAGAGGCGCGCTGGCGTTGCCGCGAGCGCGCCCTGCATTTTATAGTAGGCCGAACAGTCAGCGTATCAGGCTGCCCGGCCACTTACGGTTACTTCAGCAGAGATAATACGCCTTGCGGCAGCGAGTTGGCTTGCGCCAGCATCGCCGTACCGGCTTGTTGCAGAATCTGGCCACGGGTCAGTGCGGCTGTTTCTGTCGCAAAGTCAGCGTCCATAATACGGCTGCGTGAGGCCGCAAGGTTTTCATTGGTGGATGCCAAATTGGATACTACCGAGGCAAAACGGTTTTGGATAGCACCCATGTTTGCGCTCGACGAGGTAACCGAGGCCAGCGCGTTGTCAATGGCGGTCAAGGCCTTGTTGGCACCGTCTACCGTTGAAATATCCACCTTGCTCAGCTCCATGCCGCTGCGACCGGCGCCGTAGGTGCCTACTTTCAGGTTCAGTGCGTTTGTAGTAGCGGTCGTCGATGAACCTGCTCCAATGGTGAAGGCAGTGGCTGAAGATAGCGTGATGGAGCTGATCATTGTTCCTGTATCTTTTTCGCCAGCAGTAACAGCACCAGAAGCAGCAAGCGTAACTAAGCCACCAAGACCTGTGTTGTGAGCAGTTAGTTTGGCTGTCACACCCGATCCCCAATCCGCGAATACTGTAATGTTTCGTCCATCCGCAGCACTGAGGGTGACCCCCTGCGCGTCATCGAGGGTGTCTGTCGCAACCACCCCGGTTTGTCCGGTGATATTATTGATCGCAATGACCGTTGATGCACGATTAGCTGCATTTGAGACAGCTCCCACGGCGAGCGCTGTTGTCACACCGTTGATATTCAGTGTGCCTGTCCCAGAGGTGGCCGTCCCCATGGCGGTGTCGCCTTGAACAACTGTTGCTTGCACTTTCGCACTAACACCTGTTTGATTTGTCAGAGAGTTAATGGCGGCCGCCTTCGAAATACCACTGGCAGATTTCGAGTCAATTCCTCCACTGGTCGTGTATGAGTACGATGCCGAGTCAGATGTGGCTAGCGAAGCAGCTGTCTGCGCGCCATTGATCGTGAAATCACCGGCGGCGAATGCCAAAGCGCCATTGGTTGTCGGAGCAACATACGAGGTGCTGGAAGCATAAGCGGTTTGATTGCTAAAAGTGCCTACCGTCAGTCCGGAATCTTTGATGCCACCTTGCCCAGCAGCACCATTCTTATTCGAGGTGATGGTAATGGCTTTATCTGAGTTGAGCGTAATGGATCCGGTATTATTAGACGTTCCAACAAGGCCGGTGCTGCCTGAAGTTACGTCAGTCAAGGTCGTGATAATGTTGCGCCCATCTGCTGCAACTAGTTGGATTCCGCCCTTGTCCGTTCCGGTATCAACTGCGGTCACGCCGGTTTGATCCTTTTTGGCGTTGATGGCAGTAACCACCGAAGCGCGTGTAGATGCAGTATTGGTTGTTGTATTTAAAGAGATTGCTACATTATTAATAGTTATCGATCCCGACAAAGCCGCTGCAGTCATGCTGCTACCTGCGACTTCCGTCGCATTGATGGTGGCGGTGACACCGCTCAGTGTCGACTTTGCATTGACCGCGGCGGCTCTGGCAATTGAACTGTTAGCTTGAAGTGCCGTAGAAGCAGTATCCTTGGCGGCTTCGGAAGGGCCGATCAAGGTTCCATTAAGGGCGAAAGCACCTTCTGTCAGGCCAGTGCCAGTGTTTCCTGCATTTTGTGCCGTGGTTATCGCGGCGGTTGCGCTGCTGCCGAGCGCTTTTGTGCTGGCGCTATTAATCGAGACGGAGATGGTCTGGCCGGCATTGGCGCCGACCTGGAACTGCTGATTGGTCAGCGAGCCATCGAGCAGTGCCCTGCCGTTGAATGCGGTATTCGTCGAGACAGTCTGGATGTCAGCCAGCAATTGACTCACTTCGGCCTGCATGGCTTCCCGGTCGATGCCGGTGTTGGTGCTGTTGGCCGATTGAACAGTCAACTCACGGATACGTTGCAGGCTGGTGGAGATGGAACTTAAACCGGATTCAGCCGTTTGCGTCAGTGAAATAGCGTCGTTGGCGTTACGTGCGGCCTGCGTGTTGCCGGTGAGCTGCGCGCTCATCCGGCTGGAAATGGACATGCCCGCCGCGTCGTCTTTTGCGCTGTTGATGCGCAGGCCGGAAGAAAGTCGTTGCAGCGCCGTGGTCAAGCCGCTTGACGATTTGGCCAGGTTCTTTTGCGCATTGATTGATGATACGTTTGTGTTGACAACGGATGTTGACATGATGATCTCCTGATCTGGTTTGCCTTCAATTGCCAGCCGTCTGGCGGTTTTGCCCGGGCCAAGACTGCTGCCCTTGTAGCCATTTACGGGCGCCGCGCAGGAAACTTGAGGAGTATTTTTCCTATTTCCTGTGGGCCGGACTGAAGTCCGGCCCACAAAGAAGCGCGCTGGTTTATCGTGTGCGAAACCTTGGCCTGGGCTTTTTAAGCGCGCCGCACAGCACTTCCTTCGGTCGGATTTTCTGCGCGATGGGTTGATTCGGCCCGACCGTAATCGCCCAGCAAGCTGAGCTC
>NZ_JBMOJE010000166.1:0-8225 GCF_049316945.1 Propionivibrio sp.
GCGCCTCGATCAGATCGCGCCGGGTGGCTTCGTCCATGCCCAGCTCACGGCAGGCGGCATGGATAGCGCGGCACTTGGTGGCGAGGCGAGTCATTGGGTGCGAGGTTTTCATGCGCTTGCCTCGGCATCTTCTGCGAGTTGAACAGAATCGCAAACTCGGCATAGGTGATTGAGCGCAGTTTTCCCGCTGGGCCAGTCGGGGAGGTAGGTCACGAAGGTCTTTTGCGGGAAAAGTTTTTTTGCGTTACGGACGCCAAACGCTTTTATATGCTTCGCTGTTTGCGTCGATGAATACAAGTTTCTCGTCACTTTGCGGAGAAACTTATACTCCGGCAGAGGAACCTTACCGCATACCCAGACCCCTTTGAAGCTACCGTTCACGTAAGTCATGATCCGGAACCTTAGATCTCGCACTCGCGACACTTGGAGATCAACGATATAGCCGTCACAGAGCAGCCTTACGGAGTCCCAGGGATTCTGCAGTTTGGTGGCCAGTACGTCCTTTTGTTCCTTGCTTAGTTTCATGCGTTCGCTCCCGGTGGCTGAGGAAAGTCCATCCAGTGCGTTACCTTGGCCGATGCAATCAGATCGGCCGATACATAGCGCCAATCTCCTGCGTCCTGGTACCCGGTCCAGACTTCGCCGTCATCCATGGCGACCAGTACGGTCTGGTCGTCGTCGGGTAGCGCCTGATTGACATCAATCCATTCCATAGCGACCTCCGTTACTTGTTGAAGTATTTATTGAACGCGTGCCGCAGCCACAGCAGCGCAACGAAAGCTGCACCACCGACACCAAGCCCAGCGACTATTACGAACCTGACATCAGCCAGGAATTCATCAAACCCAAACATGGCGACCTCCGTTAAAACCATCGGACGATGCCCCGTCAAGAACGAGGCATCAGCCGAGGGTTTCGGCTAGCCGTTGACGGCATCCTTCAATGCCTTGGCGGCACGGAAGACGGGCACGGTGCGGGCAGCGATGGTGATCGCCTCGCCGGTTTTCGGGTTGCGGCCGGTGCGAGCGGCCTTGGCGTTGGCAACCAGCTTTCCGATACCCGGCAGCGTAGCTTCACCACCTTCGTGCAGCTCGACGCCGATCACATCGGCGGTGGTCTTGAGAACGTGCTCGACGGTCTTCTGGGTTTCGCCGGTAATGCTAGCGATGGTGGCGACAAGTTCGGCTTGGTTCATGGTTTCCCTTTCTGGGAGTGGTTGAAGCGGGTTGAGGTGGGTTAATACGGGTTTGCTCAGGATTGAAACCATTCACAGGTGGCGCCGGGCCGCGTGGAGAAATCGCGGCTCATGGCGGTGTTGTCGCCTGCCTCGCAGGTCAAGTTGCCGTTGAACTCGTCGACGTGGCGGCAGTTCGCGCAGCGGTCGGAGTCTGTGCGTCTGAAGTTGGACGACATCCAGCCCTGCTTGTGCCGCTGCTGTTCGGCGGGTGTTCCGTTTGGGCTGGAGATCATGAAAGACTCCATAAAAACCGGTCACAGCCAGCGGAGTGCCGCGTCGTGAATCCCCCAGAATCGCGGTGGCCACAGCGCAGCGACAAGCCGCAGCCGCCTTCACTGGTGGTGTATTCCTTGGTGTCGTGGTACTCGCAAATTGCGCAATTCTTTGCGGGGTCGGCGCCATCGGCCTTGCGTTCTTTGGCCGTCTTGAACCCCATCTTGAAGCGCGCCTGCTCGACCATGGTTCCGCAGGAGTTGGCTTTCATGCCGCCGCCAACTCAGCTTCAAACGGCGTCACCACGAAGTCCTCGCCCTGGCTGATGTTGATTCCAGCCACATGCGCCAGCGCCTCCGGCTCGTTGAGGATGGCCTCCTTGTTCACTTCCTCCTTCTCGCGGATGAAGCGGCCGAGGCCGAGTTTGCGCAGCAGGTGAAGCACAGCCTCCTGCCCGGTGACGCGCACCGACGGCGGACGCATGCGCCAGCAGATCTCCCCCGTGGTGAAGGCGGCCGTCTTGGTCTTGCCACCCTGGGTAATAGCGTCCCGGTTGGCTTCGCACCAGACATGGGCGCCAGTGGTCAGCGCCTCGATGCGCAGCCGGCGCGGTTCGGCGATCGTTTCGTAATCTTCCTTGATCGCGGCCAGTTCGTCGTTCATGTCGCAGGTGACGCGCGCCAGCTCGCGGTTGAGCACGCCCAATTCGCGGATGATGTCCGCCACCTGCTCGCGGTTCTGTGGGACAAAGACCAATGCGGCAGCGGTCTTGATGCGGGTTTTCTTGGTAGCCATGGTGACTCCTTGGGTTGATTGGTAAGGGGTTAGGATTTGGAGCCGCAATAGGCGCACAGACGATTCATGCAGTCCGACGACTTGAAGCTCTTTCCGCAACACAAACAATTACGGATGCTGGCAACGAAGCGTTGGTCGGCGCTGGCTCTCGGATTGGCTTTGGCCAGGGTGCGCAGGATGTGCAGGCGGGCATTAACCGAGTCATCACTGCGCCCCAGCTCCGTAGCGATCCAGCGGATTGAGCGGCCAATGCTGACGGCCTGTACGGCAGTCCTGTCTTCCTCTTCGCTCCAGCGTCGAAACTTGTTCGGCTTGGCCGGCTCTGTGCCGGGAGCGGGTTTGACCACTGCCGCTCCCGTCCTCGGAAAACGATTCCTGACCGAACAGCCGGAGCGCCCGATGAGTTCGCCGATTTTCGCGTTCGACACCCCGGCCATGATGGCGTTGCGCACCACGGCCTCTTCTTCCGGGGTCCACAACTTCTTGGTTGTTGCCATGGTGCGGCTCATGACGCGCTCCAATCCGAAACGGCCCAAGCCAAACGCCAGGTGTAGCGGTGGTGGAGCTTGTAGGCCAGCGCTTGGCGCAGGCGGTTGATCAGGCGCATGCGCTCACCTCTTCCCATCGAATCTCAACATGGTTGAACTCGTCGAAGCCTTGCCACGCCTCATACTTCAGCGCGCCTTCAAGATAGTGGCCCTTGCTATGCACGCGGCCGGAGAACAGCCCCCACACCTCGCGCTGCGCCGACACGAAAATAACCGGGTTGGACAACGTCGAGAACACGAAGCCTTGCACGCCGATGCCATTGGCGGAAAGCCACTCGCAGCACTTGGCGATGCGTCGCTGCGCATCCTCCAGGCTGATGCGCGGCTTCAGGTCAGCCGGGCGACGCATCCGGGCCGCACGCTCGCGCCCGAAGTTGTAGATCATGGCCGGGTTGGCGCTCATTTCTCCCCCTTCTGGCCGGGGAACTGGCGCGTTACGTCCGCCGCCTGGTAGAGGCCGAGGTTCATGGTGCCGTCCATGACTTCGGCCATGTCGTTCAACTCGCGGATGACGAACTCGGCACGGTCGATGAACTGCGACGGCAGCATGGTCTTCAGGTAGCCAATGGTGGCCGCGCAATCGGCGATCAGCTCGACAACCTTGGTGGCGTGGTCTTTGGCAACTTGCGAGGTGAACACTGGGGTGGTAACAGGGGCAATAGAAGGAACAAAAAAGGCAATGGGCTTGATCACTTGGTAGACTCCGTAACAGGTTTATTGGGGCAGGTTTGGCAGGTTCGGCGCTGGTCGATAGCGGACGGGTCCCAGGTGGGAACCGGGCCGGTATTTACCCGGCGGCAGTGTTCAGCCTCGACCTCCATGCCCAGGTACGGGCAGCGGCAGCGGTCGAAGCAGGCGACGATGGCCGCTTCCACGTTGGCAAAAGTCGCCAGATCGTTATTGAGGTAGCGCGAGAGGTTGGAGCGGCCAACCCGGAAGCCAGCGGCCTTGCACACGTCCGCCGCCGCCTGGATGCTGCCCTTGCTGACGCTGGCCGCTTGCGCCAGGGCCAGAACGGCCGGGGTGCGCGCATCGGCGTTAATCTCGTCGGTAATCACTCGATCACCTCGCCGACTTCCAGCGCATCCGCCGCTTCATCCGGCCCGCCACCCCATACGATCTGGTGAATGTTCGGGTCGTAAATCGACTTCAGGCGCGTAATCATTGGTGCGCGCGGCTTCATGCGATGCAGCGCAGCCACCGCCCACACCGTGGCCACGCCGCCGCAGCCCTTGCCCTTGCCGGGCGTCAAGGCTTGCAGATAGCCGGCCTTGCCCAGTGCCTGGCAGTAGTGCGAGGCAGTCGAAGGCTTGACCTGGGCGATCTCGGCCACCAGCCAGTGATTAAAGTTGTCGAGCGCCGTCATCACGCCCCACATCGCCTCGGTGCCGCGCCCTTGCGTGACCGGCGTACCGTCACGACGGACCCGTGGCGCTTCCACGCCGTTATCGCGCGCCAGCTCGAAGACGTTTTTAGCGAAGCGCACATCGTCAATATCGACGCGGCGAACATAACCGGCCGCATCAAGGCCTTTCAGGTACTCGCGCACCGGGCAGATATTGACCCGGCTTTCGAGTGACAAACTTCCAGCGTCGAAAAGATGGTCGCCGTTGTTGGCCAGGAAGCGAATCGCCTCCCACACGCGCTGGCGGCCGCTCTTGCCGCCGGAGAGTTCAAGGATGGCGGGCTTACGCGACATGGGGAAGCCTCCTTGCCTCTTTCGACAACGCCTTATGCAGCGCAACCGTTTCGGCATGCGTCAAGGCCAGCCGGGCCTTGATGCTGCGGGTGCTGGCAACGCGAATACATACCAGCTCATTGATTGAAAACTCGACGATCACCAGCCCCTCGGGCTTGCTGGCTGAAATTGTCGCCTCAATATGAAGCGCTTTTGTACAGGAGGCGGAAGGCTTACGACTCATCGGGCCACCTCTTTACAGACCGGGCGAGACTGTTAATGAGCCGCGTTCTTTTCAATACATCGCGAGCATCTCGCTCCGCGTGTATCTCCAGAAGTTTATGCCCAAGGTCGGCTAGGGTTTTATCGCTCATAGGAAGGAATTTACTGACTTCCCTGCCAGACTCGATCATCACCGCCACTACTCCTCCGCGCGACACTTCCATGCGGGAAAAATAAGGAACTCCTGCAAATCTTCCGCTCTGCTCAGCTATGTCCTTTGGGTTTATTGATGACTCAAATTTCCACGTAGTCATCACGCACCCCTCCTTTTAACATCCGCCTGCTGCAGCTTCCGATCACCCCACATCGCCGCGTCGCAACGCTCCCAGCCCATCGATAGCCCGGTGTTGTAGATCGTCGCCAGGTTGTTATTCACCCGCCGCACGCTGCCCTTGGCGATCTCCACCAGGTGCGCCAGCAGATCCTCGGCAAAGGGGAATTCCGGGTATTTGTGGCGCGCCAGTGTTTGCGCGTCTTCCAGGCCGATACCCGAGGCGTAGAAGGTTTCCAGCACGCGCCCGGAGAACTTCTCCCAGCCCGCCGCCAGCTTGCCCGGCAGCGCTTCTTCACCAATCAGGATGATGCTGGCCTTGCTCTTTTCGTAGATCGAGAAGACGCTCATCACCAGGTTCTTGTCGACCGCGAAATCAAACTCGTCGATAATCAGCACCCGGCGGCTTCCGGCCAGTTCAGCGCCGACCTTGTCCGCCAGTTCGGCGGTGGTTCCCTTTGGTGCCTTGTCCGGATCGCACAGCGACAGCGTCTTGCACAAATTAACCAGCAAGCCCTTCTTGGTTACGAAGTCGTCAAGCTGCAGGTAATAGGCGCGGTGCCGGCCCTTCGCCCAGGCTGCGGCCATGCTCTTGCCGTAGCCGGAATAGCCGCTGAAAACAACAATGCCAGGGTCGCCCGGTCCCCGGTTTTTAAGGCGGTCGATGGCATCTTCCATCATCCCGATATTGGCCAGCGGGGCGACTTGCCCGAGGCTGCTTTGCAGATGTACGACGTTCTCGTTCATAATTAACTCCCTGAGTGGTTTGGTTGCTGCTCTTGCACTACCTGCCGCCGCCCGCGTCTAACGGGTGGCGGTTTCCTTTTGGGCGTTGGCCAATGCCGCCTGCGCCCGATAAATCGATGATTTGGGGAAGCCGACCAGAAACCGGCGCTGCCAGGCTTCAGTCAACACTTCGACGTCGCCGCCATGCGCGGCCACCAGTTCCACATACTGCCCGTGCAACACGTAGCGCTCGGTCGGCGTCATGCCTTCTAGTGGGGTCGCATAGGCGCCAGCGGCCGGGTGCGCCAGCAGGTTGGTCGGCGCTTCGGCCATTGCCTGGCGCGCCCGTTCCGACAACGCGGCGGCTTGCGCCGAAACCTTCGGCCCGGCCAGCGCCTTGGCGGCTTTGGCGGCCTGCTCCAGCCCGTGGCTGGTGTGCTCGGTGGCGGTTTTGCCGAACTGCGCCTGTACCAGCTTCCCAGCAGCGGCAGCGCTTTCTTCCAGGTAGCGCTGTAGCACCGCGCCGGTATCCGGCACCCCGCGCGTTTCGGCCTTGAAGTTGGCGCGCGCCGTTTTCAGCCGCTCCTTCTGCATCACGTCGGCCTGCTTGGCGATCTCGATCCGGCTGGCGCCGGTGCGTGCCGGGTCCTGCGCCAGGCACAGGAAGTTCTTGCGGTAATAGACGACGATCACGCCCAGATCCGGCGTCTCGAAGAGTTCGAGCACGCTGCCCATTTCGATGCTGGCCAGCTCCGGCGCAATGAACCAGGTGTTGTCCAGGCGAATGCCCTTCTTCTGCAGCGTGGCCGTGCCGTTGCGGCTCGCCGGACGCGACAGAAGAATGTCCAGGCTGCGCTCGTCACGGATCGTGCGCCCTTCGCCGGTAAAGCTCGCGGCCTTGGCAAACGGGGTCATGTTCTCCAGACCGCCGTGCTCGCGCTGCTCATACACGCCGGCCAGCCAGGTGTTAATCTGCTTCTGCAGGGTTTCGCCGCTGCACGAGCCATCAACCACGTCGGCAAAATCAACCAGCTCGCCCTTCTTCGCCAGCCGTTCGGCAAACGATTGCCGCGCATTGATCGCCTTGCGGTCGGCCACGCTGTGCCCGGCAAAGTTGAGCAGCAGTTCCAATATGGAGTGGTTCATGGTGCGGTTGAAGCGCTCGACGTGCGGCTTCTCTTCCGGGCTGAACGGGTTGCGCACCAGGTGCGCAATCTCCAGCGCCTTCAATACCCGCTCGAAGTGCTCTGAGAGGTAGTCCGCGCCGTTGTCGGTCACGATCTCCTCCGGCACGCCCCAGGCCAGCAGCGCCAGGCGTAGCGCGGTGCAGTGCGTCTGCGTTTTCGGCGTCTTGGCCACCACCACAATCACCCGGCGGCTCCAGATATCAACGATCACGCTGACTGTATACCGGCGCTTCTTGCCGTCCTCATCGATCAGCAGCCAGTCGGCGGGCGTGGCGTCCATTTCCCAGCGCTGATTCAGCCGCGTTACGTCCGCCGAATAGCTGCCAAAGGCCAGCATCGACGAGTTCTTAAAGGCGTCCGGGTTGGTCAGTTGCAGGTAAAGGTCGTGGTTCTCTTCCTGCCAGGCGCGCTGAAAGCGCATCGTCTGGTGGTACGACGGCGCCGTGAAAAGCGCTTCGCCAGTAACGGCGCACAGGCTCGATGTGCCAAGTAACTTGCAAAGCTGTTCGGTGCGGATACCGGGGCGCTCCAGCATCATCTTCTTGGCGTAGGCGGCCAGCAGCGGCACCGCGTTGAACAGGCTCTTGCCCTTCTTGTCGCTGCCGTTGCGCCGATCCACCAGGGCTTCGTAATTACCACCTTCGTACTGGCTCACCCAGCGCTGCACCGAGCGCGGAGAAACAGCCGGGAAGGCATCACGCACGGCCTTGGAAACCGGGATTTCGGCCAGGTTGTAAGCCCCGGCAAACGGCACCCAGGAGTTCGATTTCTTCATCGGCGTCTGCTTGACGAACCAGAAGCGCCAGCCCTGCGCAATCTCGCAATGCGCCTTCAGCGACAAGGCTTCATGGTCGGACAAACCGCCGGCCAGCATGCGCAGTTGCGCTTCGCCACGTTCGGCGCGGGATTGCTCGGCCTGCGCCTCTTCTTCATCCAGCCGCGCCAGCGTCGCCAGACAATGCGACATCGCCTGATGCGCCGCGCTGGGGTTGGTGATGGCGTTCTTGAAGGCGGTGAAATCGACGACGGTTTTGGCGACGGAGGAAGGGAGGGTTGAGAGGGGGTAGCGGCGATTATTTCCGCCACGTCCGGCGATTGCGATGAACGGCCAGGCTTCTTTTTCGGCACGGCGTAGAACACTCGTTCTGTGCGCACCAAGCGCCTCGGCGATCTCGGCCAACGTCACGCTGGTGGCCGCTTCCGGTAACGGGGCTTTCATGCCGCCACTCCATATAAGAAGAGGGGTTTCGCCGTTCCATTAGAATGGTCAGGCAGGCGTCCAACTTGC
>NZ_JBMOJE010000167.1:0-8161 GCF_049316945.1 Propionivibrio sp.
GCGCCTCGATCAGATCGCGCCGGGTGGCTTCGTCCATGCCCAGCTCACGGCAGGCAGCATGGATGGCGCGGCACTTGGTGGCGAGGCGGGTCATTGGGTGCGAGGTCTTCATGCTGGCGCCTTGGCATCAGGTGCGAGTTGCACGGATTCGCAAACCCTGCACAGGTGATTGAGCGCAGTTTTCCCGCTGGGCCAGTCGGGGAGGTAGCTCGTGAAAGCCTTTTGCGGGAAATATTTCTTTGCGTTACGAACGCCAAACGCTTTTATATGCTCCGCTGTTTGCATCGATGAATACAAGTTTCTCGTCACCCTGCGGAGAAACTTATGCTCTGGTAGCGGAACACTATCGGAGCACCAGGCCCCTTTGAAGCTCCCATTCACGTAAGTCATGACCCGGAACTTTAGATCTTTCACTTGCACGACTTGGAGATCAACGGTGTAGCCGTCACAGAGCAGCTTTACGGAGCCCCAGGGATTACGCAGATTGGCGGCCAGTACGTCCTTTTGTTCCTTGCTAAGTTTCATGCGGGCGCTCCTGGTGGTGCGGGGAAATCCATCCAGTGCGTTACCTTGGCCGAAGCAATCAGATCGGCCGAAACGTAGCGCCACTCCAGTGCATCGTGGTACCCGGTCCAGATTTCGCCGTCATCCATGGCGACCAGCACGGTCTGGTCGTCGTCGGGCAGTGCCTGATTGACATCAATCCATTCCATAGCGACCTCCGTTACTTGTTGAAGAAGTTCTTGATCGCGTGCCGCAGCCACAGCAGCGCAAGGAAACCTGCGCCGCCGATACCAAGACCAGCGATTATCAAGAGCCAGACATCAGCCATAAATTCATCAAATCCAAACATGTCGATCTCCGTTAAAACCAGCGGACGATGCCCCGTCAGTAACGACCGAAGGGAGTCCTTTACCTGGACGAGGCATGAGCCGAGGGTTTCGGCTAGCTGTTGACGGCATCCTTCAAGGCTTTGGCCGCACGGAAGACGGGTACGGTGCGGGCAGCGATGGTGATGGCTTCACCGGTTTTCGGGTTGCGGCCGGTGCGAGCGGCCTTGGCCTGGGTGCAGAGCTTGCCGATACCGGGCAGTGTGACTTCACCACCTTCGTGCAGCTCGCAGCCGATCACGTCGGCGGTGGTTTTGAGAACGTTCTCAACTGTCTTTTTGGTTTCGCCGGAGGTGATGGCGATGGTGGTGATTAGGTCAGTTTGGTTCATGGTTTCCCTTTCTGGGAGTGGTTAAAAAACGGTAGATTCGGCGGCGTTGCAGGCGGCGCCAGCGGAAGTGGAAATCCCGCCAGCGACGTAGAGACATTTGAGCGTGTGCGCCTTGGTTATTTCCGAGTGATCGCAGTGAGCGCAGTTGATGATTGATGGGCTGGTTTTAGCCAGGGCACGGGTTTCGGTTGCGGTCAGCCAGCCCATCTTGAAGCGCTGCTGCTCGGTGTAAGTGCCGCAGGAGCAGGATTTCATGACTGAAACCAGTCACAAGTAGCACCAGGGCGCGTTGAGAAATCGACGCCGCTGGCGGTGTTGTCGCCCGCCTCGCAGGTCCAGTTGTTGTTGAACTCGTCAACGTGGCGGCAGTTATTGCAGCGACCGCCAGCGCTGCCACGGTCAAAGACAGTTGGCTGCCAGCCTTGCTTGTGCCGCTGGCGCTCGGGTGGCGTGCCGTTTGGGTTGGCGATCATGCTGCAGCCTCGCTCTTCTTCATCGCCTTTTCCCAAGCAGATATCTCAAATGCTGTAGAGGCGCTCCAGACTGTAGCGAGGGCCCAAGCGCCGAACCAAACTATAAAAAATGCGGCCATTAGATCGACTGCTAATACGGCTGCGAGGGGGATGGGCGGCCTTTTCCCTTCCAGAGTGGAATTGCATGAGTCCGCGTTCATTGCAAAATAAGTCACAAGGCGGACACAGGCGTAGAACGTAGCGACATTCAGATCGCCAGCCACTCCAAAGGAAAGACCGGCGATCAAAAGCGCAACGAAGAAGGCTTTTGTAAAGATATAGCCCGCCGCTTTCATGCCGCCGCCAATTCCGCTTCAAACGGCGTCACCACGAATTGTTCGTTCTGCACCAGCGAAACCCCGTGGAGGCTGGCAACCGCCTCCGGATCGGCTTGCAATGCGATTTTGTTTATTTCGTCAGGCGGGGTCCGGATGAACTGCTTCAGGCCGAGGCTGCGCAGCAGGGCGAGCACGGCGTCCTTGCCGGTAATGCGCACTGACGGAGGGTCGATGCGCCAACAGACCTCGCCGGTGGTGAATACGACTGTTTTGGTCTTGCCGCCCTGCGTCAGCGTCTCGCGGTTGGCCTCGCAATACACGTTGGCACCGGATACCAGCGCTTCAATACGCTGGCGACGCGGCTCCGCCATAGTTTCGTAATCCTCTTTGATGGCCGACATTTCCTCGGTCATATCAAGGGTGATACGCGCCAGCTCGCGCTGCTGCACGCCCAGTTCGCGGATGATATCCGCCACCTGCTCGCGGTTCTGAGGGACAAAGACCAATGCGGCAGCGGTCTTGATGCGGGTTTTCTTGGTAGCCATGGTGACTCCTTGTTGGTTGGCCTCCCCCCTGATAAGGGGGGATTGAGGGGGGTTGGGTTAGGATTTGGAGCCGCAATGGGCGCACAGGCGATTCATGCACCACGTCGACTTGAACTTCTTGCCACAGCACCGGCAGTTGCGAATCGTTTCAACGTGGCGCGGGTCGGCGTTCTGCTTGGTGCGCAGTAAGTTGAAGCGGGCCTTGATCGACTTGTCGCTGCGCCCCAACTCTCTGGCGACCAGGTGTTGCCCCCGACCGTCGGCCAGGGCTTTGATGACCACCTCGTTCTCTGCGTCCGTCCAGGCGCGGACTGTCCCGCCGGTCAATTTGGCTGGCAGTGCCTGGCCGGCAGATCGCAGCAGCTTCAGCCGGCCGGCTACGGCACAGACGCTCCGGCCAATCTGTTCGGCAATCACGGGGTAGGACAGGCCGGCACGACTGGCGGCGATCAACCGCGCTTCGTCCTCGGCGCTCCAGGCCGGCGATGCGCTTGACGATACGGCGCTCATGGCTCGCTCCTTCCGGAGACGTACCAGGCCAGCCGCCAACTGTAGGGGCACGGCGTGCCGTGCCTGTAGGCCCAGACCCGGCGTAAACGTTCGATCAGGCGCATTGGCTCACCTCTTCCCATCGGACATCAACATGGTTGTGCTCGTCGAATCCTTCAAAGGCGTCAATGCGGCTATTGCCGTGCATGACATGGCCCTTGCTGTGGATGCGCCCGGAAAACAACGCCCGGACTTCGCGCTGGTCCCAAACGTAAATGACTGGCCTGGACAAGGTGGAGAAGACAAAGCCACGGTTAGCGATGCCGTTGGCGATCAGCCAGGCGTCACAGCGCGTGATTCGGCGAATCGAGTCGTCGATGCTGATGTGCGGTGGGGTGACGGGCGACAGGTGCAGCCGCGCCGCCTTCTCGACGCCGAAGTCGATCACCATGCAGGCGTTGGCGGTCATTTCTCCCCCTTCTGGCCGGGGAACTGGCGCGTCACGTCCGCCGCCTGGTAGAGGCCGAGATTCATGGTGTGGTCCATGACTTCGATCATGTCGTGCAGCTCGCAGACAACGAACTCGGCGCGCTGGATCAGGTGCGTCGGCAACTGGTTCTTGAACGAGTCAAGGACGGCGGCAAAGTCGGCCATCATTTCTACGGCCAGCAGGGCGGCGGTCTTGGCGCGATCGGAGGAGAAGGCGGGGGCAGGAAGGGTTGCCGCAGCAGGGGCAACGACAGGGGCAATGGCAGGGACAAAAAAGGCAATGGGCTTGATCATTTGGAAGACTCCGTAATTGGTTTAGGTTTTTTCGGGCAATTCGGGCAGGTTTGGCAGCACAGCCACCAGGCGCGGCGCTCGGCACCGCCGAAAGGGCGCGGCCCAAGGGCTTTCTTGCGGCACACGTCGGGGGTGATTTCTTCCCCCGTATGCGGGCAGTCGTGGCGGTCGTAGGCTTTGAGAATGGCGGATTCGATGTTGCGCGGGTTGGCCTCATATTTGCCGTCCTTCCAGAGCGACACGGCGGTGCGGCTGTACCCCACCTCCTGCGATATCTGCTCAATACTTTTCCCTGCAGATTCTTGCGCCAAGTAAAGGTCAATCGCGCGACTCACTGCGCAGCCTCCGCAATATGGTGGATGACCGCCATCTGCTCTTTCGTTAAATAATCGGTAAAACAGCGCGGCTCGTTAGTTTTTGTATCGACAAGGGCCACAAAGAATTTCTTGTGCAAGCCGCTGGTACGTAGGAACGCCGCCGACTCGCCTGTTTTTCTTCCCTGATGATTAAGCATCGGGATGGTCAGATTTGGGAGAAAGCCAAGGGAGAAAGACGATAAAGCAGAGAGAGTTGATTTCAATACCACGCCGCAGAAATGGCTTTTTTCGCCACGAATGCGAAAACTCAGTGATGCCTTTTTTGGCGTGGCGTTTTCATCCAACACCATCTCCAAAACAACGCTACAAGCCCCGCTCTCTGAAAGCATCTGCTGCATCATGGCCGTTACGCCAGGGATATCGACGCAGAGAATATCGAATTCGTTTTTCATGCCGCCACCTCTTCCGCTGACTGTTTCACCCCATCCATCTTGAAAACTTCACCCGTATTCGGGTCATAAACCTCGCCTACGGCCTGACGCACAACCGGCGCGCCGCGTCCGTTATTGCGCACTACCTGGTAACGCAGCACGCCGTTACCGGCTTTCAGCGCCAGCACCTTCAGGAACCCGGCCAGCGACAGCGAGCGCAGGTATTTACTGAGGTTTCCGGAAGCGTTCTTCTCCGTGCCGTCGGCCAGCGAGGTCAGCAACCCCGGAAGGGTCACCGTGCGCCGGGCGCGGATCACCCACCAGGCGCGCTGGCGCAGGCCGCGCGACTGTGTACGCGGGCGCGGGAAGGAGTGACCATCGGGGATGATCCGACCGCTGGCCAGCCACTCGCTGCCGGCCGCCGTGGGGCGATACACCCCGTAGGCTTCCGAGACGACGAAGCGCCGGCGCTTGAGGATCTGCACCGAGCGCACCACCACCAGGTTGGTGAGGGACAGCGCCCCGGCAATGCCGTTGATCAGCGCATTGCCGGCGCCGATCTCGACCAGCACCAGTTGCGGAGCGGTCATCACTTGCCCCCTTTCGCGCTCTGCTTGTTCTTCAGCGTCTTTTCGCAGTCGTCGCACAGTGGCATTCCGGCAACATCGGCCAGTGACAGGCTGGCTTGACCCAGCTTCGCGGCCAGTCGCTCAAGCGTAGCCAGGGCGTCAGAAATCAGGCGGTAACGCGCCCCGCTCTGGCGATGCACCTCGGCGATCAGATCCGCTTCCAGGCGCACTTCGCACAACTCGTCGCAATACAGCGTGGTATCGGCCAGGCTGGGCTGCAGGATCTCGCAAACACAGCCGATGCGCGTCTTGATATGCTCGTAACGGTTGAACAGGTGCGCCTCGCTGGTATGGCACACCAGCACCAGGATCGAACCGGCCTTCTCGGCCAGCCGGCGCAGGTATTCAACGCACTCGGCCTTGTTTGAGAAGCCGTGCTGGCACTCGTCGAGGATGATCGGCAAGGGCTTGCCGTTGTTGCTGAAGAACTCGACCATCAGGGCGAACTCTTCATAGCCGCCCTTGGCCTTGATACCCGTCTCAGCCTTCAGCGCATCCTTGACGTAGCGCAGGCTCATGCCCGGAATCCCTTCCAGGAACACGGCATCGGCACTGCTGCCGAAGTTATCGACAATGCGCGTCTTACCCGCGCCGGGCTTGCCGATCTCGGCCAGAATGCAGCGCTCGGGCGCGCCCCGGTTCTCCAGCGCGGCATAGGCCGTGGCGAAGCGCCGGTAATTCTCGTTTTTTACAAAGCTGTGTTTCATGTGGTGTAAACTCCCTGGTTGCTTGATTGGTACTGCTGTAAAAGGTCACCGTTTAGCTAGAACTAAGCGGTGGCCAACTCCCTAACCGGGTCGCCGATTTCATTGGCTTCAACGCCCGTTCTGTCCTGTGCTACATCCTTCTTCTCGGCCACGACCGCCGGAACCTCTTCGTTCAGCCACATCTGCATTTCCATGTACGACATGGCTTTCGGCTTCTGCTGGCGCTGCTCGATGGCGGCCATTTCCTCGTCGGTCAGGCGCGGAACCGAGGTCAGTTCCGGCACTTCCTGCATATGTATACATTCGCCGTCGATGGCATCGAGCCCGGCACGCTCGCGGATGGCATCGATCTGCCGCTCGCGGTGCTTGATCTGGGCATTGGCGCGCTTCTCGTTGGCCTCTTCCTTGGCCGTGGCGGTGCGGTAGCCGGTGGCTTCCGAGAACTTGGCAACGCAGATCAGCTCGCCCTTCAGTGTCTTCACCCACACCTGCTTCCAGTCCATGTTGTCGTAAGCCACCACCACGTCTTTGCCATTCCAGTCGCCCAGGCAGGCATCGTGGTAGCGCATGCCACCGTAGGGCGTCACCGCCTCGCGCCGCACCGTCACCTGCTTGTGCATGCGGAACAGATGCACGACGTACTCTTCCTCGAATTCATACGGCGTCCAGCCGTTATCCCGCGCCAGTTGTAACGCCTCGTCCGGGCTCTGGTGGCGGCTGCGCCCGGTCGCTTCGTCGCGCACTTTCGGCAGGCTGCTGTGGGGCTTGGCATTCCACTTCACGCGCCGTGATTCCAGCCAGTCACAGGCTTCATCGTGCGTACGAAAAACGCGCCCCTTGCCCATGCGCTCAGCTTCGTTCAAGGCCACAGCAAAGCCGTCGTGGTCACCGGCCTTGTTCTGACGCACCGCCTTGGCCGTCAGCTTCTTGACCCGCTTGAGCACCATGCTGTCCATGCCCTTGCCCTGATAGGTCGCCAGTTCGCGGCATTCCTTGTCGAGCCAGCTATTGAAGTTCTCGGCGATCCCGTTCGCCTGGCTGTTGCCCACCGTTTTCGGATGCACCACCGTAAAGCCAACACGGTCGGCCAAAGCCGTGGCCGGGTTGGTCTTGAAACGCTCGCTGTTCTTCACGATCTTGGTGCTGTCCGTCTGCAATATCGCCATGCAGCCGCCAAAGCGCACGGCGTTTTCGACGCACTTGGCGATCACCTCAAAGTTCTCGGTAATGCCCAGGCCAAACGGCGGCACATAGCGCGTGGCCACATCGTGGGCGTGCCACACTTCATAGGTTACGTACTCGCCAGTCACCGGGTGCGGTGCCGTAAAGTGGGTGTTCCAGCCATCGGCATGGACCTCGTCCCAGGGCTGCATTCCGGCGCTGGTGCGCTGCGTGTAATGCTTGAACGGCGACAGCGCCGAACCGGTATGGCGGCCCTTCAACTGGTCGATCTGGCTGAATTTATCGGCGAAGAAATGGCGCACCGTGTCGTAACTCGGCGGCTTTCCCCAGGCGTTATTCCAGCCGGCCTCGATCTGCTCGACAATCCACGTCAGCAGCGAGCCTTGCGGCCGTTTCTTCAAATCCACCGCCAGGGCGTGCCACGGCTTGGCCGTCATGTCCTTCTGCCGAACCAGCGGCGCACAGCGCCCGCGCTGGGTCTTCGCTTCCTTCCACTTGGCCAGCGTCGAGCGCGTCAGGCGGACATTGGCGCGGCGTTTTCCCCAGGCGTTGGCCATTGCCCAGGACAACGGGCCGGGAAGCGACTGCGCATGGTCGCCAGCGTTCAAACACTCAATGGCGCGGGCTTCCGTGCCGTCAAAATCGGCAATAAAACCGAACAGCCGCTCGCGGGCAATCTCGGCGTCAAGCTGCTTGGTTTTAAGGGGTTGATCGACTTGAACCGGGCGGACGATGGGCAGGGTTTTTGCGACGACGGCGGGGAGTGTGGCGGGAGTGGCATCGGCTCCGGCCTGGTGGAGTTGGACGAGTTCGCGGACGGGGATGGGGAGGGTTGAGATGGTGTATTGACGATTATTTCCTCCACGTCCGGCGACTGCGACGAACGGCCAGGCTTCCCTTTCTGCACGTTTGGCAACCCCTTGCCTGCTGACGCTAAGCGCCGTGGCAATCTCTGCCATCGTCACGCAGCCCGCCGTTGTTGGTGCTTGGGCTTTCATGCCGCCACTCCATGTAAGAAGAGGGGTTTCGCCGTTCCATTAGAATGGTCAGGCAGGCGTCCAACTTGC
>NZ_JBMOJE010000168.1:0-8159 GCF_049316945.1 Propionivibrio sp.
GCCAGCCGGCAAAGAAGGCCAGCATGTAGAGGTAGCCGTCAAAGCCGCTGCCATAGACCAGTGCAGTCAGGCCGAGCAACGTCGCGGCCGACATGTAGTCACCGGCAATGGCCAGGCCGTTCTGGAAGCCGGTGATGCCGGCACCGGCCGTGTAGAAATCAGCCGTGGACTTGGTGCGGCTGGATGCCCAGTAGGTGATCCCGATGCTCAGCGCCACAAAAACGCAGAACATGAGGATGGCGTGCCAGTTGGTCGGCTGCTTTTCGAGGCCGCCGGTGACCGGCGGACCAGCATAGGCCAGGGTACTGAAGGCAAAGAGCACGAGCGCGTTACCGGGTTGAGTCAGGTGGCGCATTATCTTTTCTCCTTCAGGGCTTGCTGGATGATTTCCTCGGTCAGGGCGTCGAATTCGCTATTGGCGATACTCACGTAAAAAGCCGCGATGACCCAGAAGAAAAAAAACAGGAAAAGCTCGATGACGACCCCCACAGAGACCAGGGAAACTTCGCTGACCGGCTGGCCGAGAGCGACCGGGTCGAAAGCGACCATCAGCACGAACCCGAAAAACATGGTGAAAACAATGATCGCCAGTGCCCAGGCAAAGCGCCCGCGTTTTTTGACCAGTTCCTGGAATTTCGGATTGACCCGCATCCGCTCATACATTTCACTGCTCATGGCGACCCCTCCTTCTGGATTTCACAATTAACGGAAATCGACAAACACCATTTCTGATAGTCGGTCCGTCACTCCGGTTTTTATGCCTTGCCTGTTCGAAGCGTTGATGCAGGAAGCGCTCTCAGGAAACACCCTGCATACAAGATTCATGCCCGTACGCGGCATCAGGGTAATTGCCAGCGAATCAAGGTCTTGCCGTAGGTAATGACAATCAAGCCACATGGAAAACTGGTTAGTAATGTGGTTACCAGTTAATCACTCGCCCTGTTGCATGCTGCGCCGGGATGCATGTAAGCCCTTGAATTGGCAGCATGGAGACCCGCCTTTCCAGCGTGGCACGCGATTTGCATTTGACGATTTCATCAGGTCCGGACGCGGCCAGACACCAGAAGGAGAGAAAGCATGGGCGATCTGAATGAAATCTTTGATCTGGGTCGCGAGACCTTGCACCGCGCCGAGCAGCGCCTCGATATTTCGCGCCGCGATTTTCTCCAGTTCTGCTCAACGCTGGCAGTCACCATGGGCTTGCCATCCGGAGCCGAGGCGGCAATCGCCAAGGCGATAGAAACGGCCCAACGGCCTTCGGTCATCTGGCTGCACTTTCAGGAATGCACGGGTTGCACCGAGTCGCTGCTGCGCGCCGAGCACCCTACCCTGGAAAAACTGATCCTGGATGTGATCTCCCTTGACTACCACGAAACCTTGATGGCCGCCGCCGGGCACCAGGCCGAGGCGGCCCGCAAAGACGCCATGGCAGCTCACAAGGGCAAGTACGTCCTGGTTGTCGAAGGCGCCATTCCGCTCAAGGATAATGGTATCTATTGCAAGGTCGGCGGGCATACGGCGGTTGATCTGGTCAAGGAATGCGCGGCCGATGCCGCCGCCGTTATCGCCATCGGGTCATGCGCTTCCTGGGGCGGCATGCCTTCCAGCGGCCCCAATCCGACCGGTGCTTCCAGCCTGGCAGAGGTGCTCGGCAAGCCGGTAGTGACCATTCCCGGCTGTCCACCGAATCCGTACAATTTTCTCGCTACCGTCGTCCATTTCCTGACCTTCGGCAAGCTGCCCGAAGTGGATAAGCTGGGCCGCCCGAAATTCGCCTATTCGCGCCTGATCCACGAACATTGCGAGCGCCGTGCCCATTTCGATGCCGGACGCTTTGCCATGCAGTTCGGCGATTCCGGGCATCGCCAGGGTTACTGTCTCTACAAGCTCGGCTGCAAGGGGCCGGAAACCTACGCCAACTGCTCGACCATAGGTTTTGGCGATGCCGGCGAGAATAACTGGCCGGTAGGCTGCGGCCATCCGTGCATCGGCTGTACGGAGAAAGGTGTCGGTTTCACCAAGCCGATCCATCAGGTCGCCAGGATGATCAATGTGGCGCCTCCTTTGCAGTACCCGCGCATCGTGGAAGAGCAAGGCAAGGGAGCTTCCTTCGCTTCGGCCGCCGCACTGGCAGCACTGGCCGGGGCGGCTGCGGGCGGCGCGGCAATGCTGACCGTCAACCTGGGTTTGTCACATCAGGCCGAAGAGGCCCAGCGCGCCAAAAACGGCAGCAAACAAAAAGACGATGCAGAGGTGTAAATCATGACTACCCGCATGAACCCCCGTCGCAATTTCCTTAAAAACGTTCTCGCCAGGGGCGCTGCAGTGACCGCCGCGACGATTGCACCGCCCGTATGCGCGCGGGATTCTCATCCGCGCCCGGCCGAGGCACTCGGCCTGCTTTACGACGCCACCCTGTGCGTCGGTTGCAAAGCCTGTGTTGCCGCGTGCAAGGAGGCCAATCACAATCTGCCGGAGTTTTTCACCGAAGATCGGCTGTGGGATACGCCGCTCGACACCTCGGCGCATACTTTCAATCTGATCAAGATGTACCGCAATGGCACGATGGAAACCAAGGATTCCGAAGTCAACGGCTACGCCTTCATGAAGACATCGTGCATGCATTGCGCCGACCCGTCCTGCGTGTCGGCCTGCCCGGTGACGGCCATGGTCAAGGACCCGGTCACCGGCATTGTTTCCTACGATCCCGAAGCCTGCGTCGGCTGCCGTTATTGCGTGGTGGCCTGTCCGTTCGGCATTCCGAAGTATCAATACGACACGGCGACCGGCAAGATCGGCAAGTGCGAGTTGTGCCGTCATCGCCATGAGGACGGCCATTACTCCGCCTGCGCCGAGGTCTGCCCGACCGGCGCCACGCTCTATGGCAGAACCTCCGACCTGCTGGCCGAGGCCAAGCGGCGCATCGCCCTTGCGCCGGGGAGCGTGACCACCTATCCGCGCGGCAAGATTGGCGGTCCGGATCAGAGCTACGAGGGAACGGTCGGCAACTACCTCCAGCACGTGTATGGAGAGCACGAGTACGGCGGCACCCAGGTGCTGAAACTCTCGGCGGTGACCTTTGCCAAGGTCGGCATGCCCGATCTGCCGTTCAAATCGTCGGCATCCACTTCCGAGACCATCCAGCATTCCCTTTACGGTGGCTTGGTGCTGCCGATCGTGGCGCTCGGGGCATTGACCTACATCGCCAAGCGCAACGTCCATGAATACGACGAAAACGTGGACGATAAAAAAGATGGAAATGCCGGAAAAGGGGAGAAATGATCATGGCCAATCATCAACACGCAAGCCCTGCTCCGGTTGGCGGCAGCCTGGTCAATGGCACGACCCTGGTGTGCGGCGTCCTCATCGCGCTGATGATCGCCAACCTTCTGGTACGCTTCATTTTTGGCCTGGGTGCCGTGGCCAATATCAATGATGGCTACTCGTGGGGCATCTGGGTGGTCGTCGACGTGATGGTCGGCTCGGCGCTGGCCTGCGGCGGATTCTCGGTGGCCATGCTGGTCTACATTTTCAACAAGGGCGAGTACCACCCGCTGGTGCGCCCGGCCCTGCTTGGCAGTCTTTTCGGCTACACGCTGGCCGGTCTCGGGATCTTCATGGATCTCGGTCGCTGGTGGAACTTCTGGCACATCATGTGGCCGACTTACGCCAACCCCAATTCGGTA
Organism: Propionivibrio sp.; assembly: GCF_049316945.1. GTDB lineage: Bacteria > Pseudomonadota > Gammaproteobacteria > Burkholderiales > Rhodocyclaceae > Propionivibrio. The sequence goes on from NZ_JBMOJE010000168.1 coordinate 3,687, forward strand.
ATGTTCGAAGTGGCGGTTTGCGTAACAGCTTATATCCTGGTGATGTGGATCGAGTTTTCGCCCGTCTTCCTCGAAAAATTCGGCTTGCGTGACGTAAAGAAAAAGCTCAACAAAGTATTGTTTTTCTTCATCGCCCTTGGCGTTCTATTGCCGATGATGCACCAGTCTTCGCTGGGCACCATGCTGGTGGTGATGGGCAGCCAGGTCCATCCGCTCTGGCAAACACCGGCCGTGCCCCTGATCTACATCCTCTCGGCGATCATCATCGGCTACGGCGTAGTGCTGTTTGAATCCTGCGTGTCTGCTGCCTCTTATCGGCGGACGATAGAGATGCATCTCCTGAACCCGTTGGCGAAAATCATGCTCGGGACGCTTGCCCTCTATCTGGTGGTACGTCTGGGCGATCTGCTGATTCGCGACGCCCTCGGCGAAGCCTTCAAGCCAACCTTCGTGGCTCTGTCCTTCTGGGTGGAAAACGCCTGCTTCGTCGCCCCCTTCTTCCTGATCGGCAATGTCACGGCACGACGCAATCCGGCGCGCCTGTTTCTGGCCGGACTGGCAATCATGGGCGGCGGCATCCTGCTCCGGCTGAACGGTTTCCTCATCGGCTACGACACCGGCCCGGGCTGGACCTATTTCCCCTCGCTTGCCGAGGTGGTGGTTACCACGGGGATGTTCGCCGTCGAAGTCATCAGTTACATCGTCATTTCCCGCAGATTCCCGGTACTACCCCGGGAAGACGCGCAGTTGGCCCACTAACGGGCATGACGCTGGAAGGCATCCCATAGATGAAAGTCATGCCCGTTTCCCTCACCCCCGTCCCCTCTCCCACAGGGCGAGGGGAGGTTCGAGAGTCGCTCGCGCGACTGTCACGTTCAATACAGATGGAGACAGAAAATGTCCAAGCGCATAACGATTGATCCGATCACCCGTATTGAAGGCCACTTGCGCATTGATGTCGATGTCGATGGCGGCCGGGTCAAGAAGGCCTGGTCGTCCGGCCAGATGTGGCGAGGCGTTGAACTGATCCTGCTCGGGCGCGATCCGCGCGATGCGTGGACCATCACCCAGCGCATCTGCGGCGTGTGCACCACGGTGCATGCCATTACCTCGGTGCGCGCCGTCGAAAATGCGCTGCAGATGGAAATCCCGCTGAACGCGCAATACATCCGCAATCTGATCATCCTGGCGCATTCGGTGCATGACTTCATCGTGCACTTTTATCATCTCTCGGCGCTCGACTGGGTCGATGTAACCTCTGCGCTCAAGGCCAATCCCGACAAGACTGCGGCGCTGGGCGAAAGCCTGTCATCCTGGCATCTGAACAGCAAACACGAGATGAAACGCGTGCAGGATCGGCTCAAGCACTTCGTCAATGGCGGGCAACTCGGCATTTTCACTAACGGCTACTGGGGCCATCCGGCAATGAAGCTGTCGCCCGAGGTCAACCTGATGGCCGTGGCACACTACCTGCAAGCCCTGGAAGTGCAGCGCAAGGCCAACAAGATTGTCGCCATCCTCGGTTCCAAGACGCCGCACATCCAGAATGTGGCAGTTGGCGGCGTAGCCAATCCGCTATCTACCGACTCGCAGGCGGTGCTGACCGTCGAACGCCTGATGGCGATCAAGGGCTGGATCGACGAACTCGATGACTTCGTCAAGAACGTCTATCTGATCGACGTCGCTGCCGTCGGCGCCTTCTACCCGGAATGGACCACGATCGGCAAAGGCATCACCAACTACCTTTCGGTGCCGGATATTCCGCTGGACACCAAGGGTACGCAGTTTGCCTTTCCCGGTGGTTACATTGATGCCGGCGATCTTGCCAAACGCACGCCGATCACCACCTTCAACGATGAATACTGGATCAAGGGCGTCGAGGAGTCGGTCAAGCACTCGTGGTACAACTACGACAAGGAAGGTGCCCTGCACCCCTACCAGGGCCAGACCAGCCCGAACTACACCGACTTCAAGGACGACGCCAAATATTCCTGGATGAAGTCACCGACTTTCTACGGCAAGACCACCCAGGTCGGCCCGCTCGCCCGGGTATTGAACTGTCTGGCCGCCGGCCATGCGCCGACCACAAAATACGCCACCGCCGCACTCGATACGGTTTCTGCACTGGCGAAAACCAAGATCGGGCTGGATGCCATGCACTCGACCATCGGCCGCCATGCCGCCCGCGCCATCACCTGCTGCGTCAACGTCGATCTGCTGTCCGAGCAATGGACGGCCTTGCTCACCAACATGGGCAAGGGCGATCTGGCCACCTTCAACAAGCCGGTATTTCCCAAGGGTGAGGTCATGGGCGTCGGCTTCCACGAGGCACCGCGGGGCGCGCTTTCGCACTGGGTGGTCATCGACAACGGCAAGATCAAGAACTACCAGTGCGTTGTTCCCTCGACCTGGAATGCCTGCCCAAGAAACGAGAAAGACGAACCGGGCCCCTATGAAGCGTCATTGCTCGACACCCCGATTGCCGACCCGGAAAAACCCCTGGAAGTGCTGCGTACCATCCACTCCTTCGACCCCTGCATCGCCTGCGCAATCCACCTGACCGACAAGGAAAGCAACACGGCAATAAGCGTCAAAGCGGTCTAACCGTCCATGGAAAATTTGTTCTATCGCTAACCTGTTAATTTACCGCCATTCCGGGCTTGACCCGGAATCCAGAAGCGCTCCTCCATTTTCGGACTTCGCCCTATGCGTGCAGTGGTTCTTGGTATCGGCAACACCATCCTGACCGACGAGGCCGCTGGCGTGCGTGCTGTCGAGGCGCTCGAACAGGCCTACAGCATGCCGGCCAACGTGCTGGTCATCGACGGCGGCACCTCGGGAATGGAAATGATTGAAGACCTTTCCAACCTCGATTTCCTGATTGTCATCGATGTCGTCAAGACCGGTGCCGCACCAGGAACGCTAGTCAAGATCGCCGGCGAGGATATTCCCGTTTTTTTTCGCAGCAAACTATCGCCACACCAGATCGCCCTTCCCGATGTGCTGGCCAGCCTCGAACTGCTCGACACCATGCCAAAAGAGATCATCGTGCTCGGCGTTGAGCCGATCTCCCTCGAGCTGGGCATGGAGATGACCGCCACGGTAGCGGCGCGCGTCCCGCAACTGGCCGCCATGGCCGCCGATGAACTCATCCGGCGTGGCTATATGCTTGAAGCGCTTGCCCTGGCGGTGGCCTGATATGTGCCTCGCCGCACCCTCGCGTGTAGTCGAAGTTCGGGATGGCAGCGCCATCACCGAATGCTTTGGCCAATTGCGTGAAGTCAGCCTGCTGCTGCTCGCCGAGGAAGTGGCGGTGGGCGACTATCTGCTGATTCAGGCCGGCGGCTTTGCCTTTGAACGGCTCGAAGCGGAGCAAGCCAAAGAGGCGCTGGAACTGATGGACGAACTCATGGCACTGGGCAACGACGAGCGCAGTTGGGGGCACGCCGCTTGACGTTTCGCATACATCCTGACAGCCCGGCAGATGCGGTTGAGGCCGCCTTCTTTCGCATCCAGCACGAGCGCATGGCTGACGTGCCGATTCTCAACCCGGTACTCGCCGTCGAGGCGATCGACTTCCAGCGCTGGAAGGGCCAATGGCTGGGGATTGTCCTGACACCCTGGTGCATGAGCCTGCTGCTGGTGCCCGGCAGCGAGATCGGCTGGATATCTACCGGTGATAACAAGCGGCGTTTCATCAACTTCCCCGCCGGCGATTTCGCCTTTCTCGGGAGTGATGAGCCGGAGTTGGGCGAATATCAGAGTTGTTCCCTTTTTTCGCCGATGAACAAGTTTTCAACACAGTCCGAGGCGGTGATGACTGCCCGTGCGTCGATGCTTGGTTTGCTGGCCCCGCCTACGCCACCCGAGGCCGAGAAAACCTCTGGCGAACCTTCGCATTCGCGTCGACGTTTTTTGGCGCTGGGAAAAAGAACCGGGCGTTGAAGGCAGCGTGCGTCAATATTTCCGGGAGATGGTAGAAAGTTGCGGCCTTCCTGGTACGCAAATGTTGGTTCTGCAGGAAGTTCAGCGCAGTCCTGAAATAGGCATAGAACTCGCATATCCGACTTGACTTAGTGATATAGAGCGCAAGCAAAGCGTATTATCGAAAATGCTTTTTTTATTCTGCGTTCAGCCCGGATCAAGCACCATGCCTGCAAGCCGCACCACTAGTCGTTCTACAAGCAACCAACCCGGACAGGCTTTAAACACGCCACGCTTCAGGCATATAGCCTGTAGACCGCCTATTCATGCCTGCCTCAGCGGTCGTCATCAAACTACCAGCCGATAAGCCTGTCCTGAGTTCCTTTGAACTGTCATTGCGCATCATAAAGCGCTCAACCTCGTTAATAGCACGCGCAAATAAGCCTTGCGACGAATTTGCGGTTAAAATTCTGCACCACTTTCAAAGGAAGCCCAATGAATAGCGCATTTATCCGAGCGTGCTTCACCGCACTTGCTCTATCCGGAGTA
>NZ_JBMOJE010000169.1:0-8088 GCF_049316945.1 Propionivibrio sp.
TCCACGCGCTCGCTCAGGTCTGGATTGTCTGAAGGGGTGACGGTCGCCATACGTGCAGGGTATGACTCGTTGAACCGGGCGTGCAGGGCGATTCTCCGGTCTGCCACAAGGTCGAATACATCGCGGTCGGTCAATGGTGATTTGCTGTTTTTGGATCGCTCGGCGGCATCGGATATCGAAACGTATTTTTTCATGATTTAATCCTTCATAACCCCCTCAAGTAAGGAGCCGCGCCAGCCGGGTGAAGGTTTCCCGGTTTTCACCGTCAGGGATCAGCCGACAGCTAGGCGCAGCAAAAACTTTAATCAATGGCCTGAGAACGCCTATCCATGCGCTTCTTCATGCAACTGTTTTGCTTCGTATCGGAGTGACAGTGGCAGGCAGCGCCACGGTGCCGCAGAACTTGCCCCAGTCGCGCATCATCAAGCGCCGCTTTTCAAACAGATCACCGCGCCGGTAAGCGGCCTCTACCTTGTCACCAATGGAATGCGCCAGCGCCATCTCTGCAGCGTCCTTTGGGTAGTTGGTGCGCTCGGATGCCCAATCTCTAAAGGTTGATCGGAAACCATGCAGGGTTATGTCTCCATGTCCTATCCTCCTCAGTACCCGTTTAATAGTGTTGCCTGCCAGTTCCGCGCCCTTGGTGTTGAGGAAGATCAGTCCGCCAGTTCTCGGCATGGCTTTGAGCACGGCCACGGCATCATCACTCAGCGCCACGCGATGCTCCTTATCCATCTTCATGCGTTCCTTGGGGATAATCCACGCCGACTCCGCTAGGTTAATCTCCTGCCATACCGCGCCGGTAACTTCATTTAATCGAACCGCCGTCAGAATGGCGAATTCAACAGCGCGCGCCGGAGTCCCTTCTTGCTGGCGCAGCTTCACCATGAAAGCGCCTATCTCATCAAATGGCAGCGCCGGGAAGTGCTCAACAGATTGAATTTTTCCCGGCTTTGCAAGAATCGCATCCAAGTGACCACGCCACCGCGCCGGGTTTTCGCCGGATCGGTATCCGCGCACCCGCGCCCAGTCCAGCACCTTTTCAATGCGCCCACGAACGCGGGTCGCTGTTTCGTTCTTGGTGAGCCAGATAGGTTCGATAACACTCATCACCTGAGCCTGCCCAATGTCGCGCACAAATACCTTGCCGATTATCGGGAATGCGTAGTCAGTTAAAGAGTTGATCCACTGCAATGCATGAACCGGGCTTGACCACTCCGACTCTTTGGCAGCGATGTATTTCATCGTCGCTTCGCTGAATGTGACGGATGCCGCCCTGCTTGCCGCCAGTGCGCTACGTTTGGCCTTGCCATCGTCTATGGGGTCAATTCCTTCATTGATCTTGGCGCGTGCTGCTCTGGCGGATTCTCGCGCACCGGCTAAAGTCACATCAGGGAAACCGCCCAAGCCCATTGACCGCCGCTTGCCGCCGATCATTACCCGCAGAATCCAAGACTTTGCGCCAGTGTCAGAGACTTGCAGCGCCAAACCGGACACGCCACCGACGAAGTTCAAGCCTGGGGTTTCAAGCCTACCGACCTCTAACGCTCCTAATTCCTTTGCTTTGCGTGCCATATGAATAATCGTCCTCGCACTATTTACAGGCTATGATTTAGTAACGGCAAGGGGGAAGGCATAGAAATGAGCATTTCACATTTTCAATTGTGTAGAAAATAGTTGCCCTTGTCATTATCTTGCTACATCCCATCCTGCCAACCATCTAACCTACCAAAGATGATGATATTACCCGCTATGGTGTGATACGACAAGAAATGATTGAATTCTCCTGTAGCCCTTGCCAGAACTGGCATTGAGTAGGGTAGTGATACGGTGCGATATGTGGCGAAATAAGCCAGTGCGAGGAGGTCGCCGCCGCCGACGTGGTGATCATCGGCGCCGACACGCATGTGGACAAAGCACGTTTCGCCGGCAAGGCGGTGTACGAAACCTCGGTCGGCCGGGCCTTGAAGGAAACAGCAAAGGTCTTGCAGGAAGCGCTGGAGGTACGTCCGCCAAGCGCCGGCACGCCGGCGATCAAGGCCGAGCCACGCCCGGCCGAAAAACAGGCGGGGCCGTACAAGCATCTGCTCACCGGCGTCTCCTACATGCTGCCGATCGTCGTCGCCGGCGGTCTGCTGATCGCCCTGTCATTCATCTTCGGTATCGAGGCCTTCAAGGAAAAAGGAACGCTGGCCGCCAGCCTGATGGATATCGGCGGCGGCGCGGCCTTCGCATTGATGATTCCGGTGCTCGCCGGCTTCATTGCCTTTTCCATCGCCGACCGGCCGGGCCTGGCGTCGGGACTCGTTGGCGGCATGTTGGCCAGCCAGTTGCAGGCCGGTTTTCTGGGCGGCCTGATCGCCGGCTTCCTGGCCGGCTATGTCGCTCTCTACTTGATCAACCATATCAAGTTGCCGGTCCATTTCGAAGGCCTCAGGCCGGTGCTGCTGATTCCGCTGCATGGCCACGCTGGTCGTCGGCTTGCTGATGATTTACGTGGTCGGCAGTCCGGCCAAGGCAATCATGGATGGCTTGACCCACTTCCTGCAGGGTTTGAGCGGTACCAACGCGGTTCTGCTCGGCCTGCTGCTCGGCGGCATGATGGCGATTGACATGGGCGGGCCGATCAACAAGGCGGCTTATACCTTCGGCGTCGGCCTGCTGGCCAGCAACAGCTTCATGCCGATGGCTGCCGTAATGGCCGCCGGCATGGTGCCGCCGCTGGGTATTGCGCTGGCTACCTTCATCGCCAGGAACCGCTTTACGGCCGATGAGCAGATCGCCGGCAAGGCCGCCGCCGTGCTTGGCATCTCCTTCATCACCGAAGGCGCCATCCCCTTCGCCGCCAAAGACCCGCTGCGCGTGATTCCTTCGTGTGTTGCCGGCGCGGCGACCACCGGCGCGCTGTCCATGTTCTTTGGCTGCACCCTGCACGCGCCGCACGGTGCAAGGCGTTAAACATTTTTGTTGAAAATAAGCTCAATGACCTGAAACGACAAGCCGTCGCAAGCAACGCCGAAGACAAATTCGTCTGCGACTATTTCTTGCATCGTATTGATTCGACTGGGACAAAAAACCGTCTTCAACAAATCCTATTAACGGCTTGCGCACGGTGGCGTTTTCGTCCTGGCCATACCGAATGCGGTTGGCCAGTTGCTGCCCTACATCGGCGCCATCGCTGCCGGCACCGTGATCACAACCCTGATTCTGATCGCACTGAAAAAGCCAATTAACGATACGGCCGGAGTGGTCAACTAGAAACTAAAGTTTCGGCGTTTGCAGCGACCTAAAAAAGAACTATAACTTGTTGTTTACAAAGGAATAATCGACTAAGAATATGGTAAAATTGGTTGTCTTGCAAACTTCCAAAATACCCATAGCCGGAGCCGCAATGAATCATGACACGACGCCCTGCGCGTTACCCGCACTGACCTCGGATTTTCTTCGTAGCAGCGACTGCCTTGTCGACAATGTATTTGCCGATTTGTGGAAAAAGGTAGGGATGGCCGGGCTGCTCCAGCGCTGCGGCTTTCAGAAGCGCTCCGGTGTGCCGGTCAATGACGTGGTGTACTGCCTGATGTTGTGGGTCTGGCTGAAGGTCAATTCAGTCAGTCTGTTTTCGCGGGAATCCCTGGGTACGTTTGGCTCCGGGGGGCAAGGACATCATGTATGAGGCGATGAACCGTGAAGACTGGGACTGGCGCGCGCTGAACCTGCGCGTGGCCCATCAAGCCGTACGCCAATTGAAACGGCCCGACATGCCCGTGGCGTTTGTCCTGGATGACTCCATTAAAATTCGCTCCGGGAAAAAGATGCCGGGCGTGTCGAGCCATTTTGATCACACCACCGGGCGGCATGTCATGGGGCAGCAGGTGCTGACGCTTGGGCTGTCGTGCGCAGAAGGCTTTGTGCCCATCGACAGCGAGCTCTATACCAGCGCAACGAAGGCACAGGGGCTACCCGTGCCCTTTACTGATGGACGCAGCATCGCCGCCAAGCGCTTCCTTGTCGCCCAGAAGCAGACCAAGCCACAGATGGCAAAGGCGATGATCAAACGCGCGCAGCGCGGCGGTGTCGACGCCCAGTATTTGCTGGCAGACGCCTGGTTTGGCACCAAGCCCATGATCAAGACGGCGGAGGACGCCCTGCTGGTGGCGATCGTGCGCATGAAGAAAAACAAAATGAAATACCGGTTCAGCCAGCTTGAGGAGGGCAAGATCATTGGCCGCGATATGGATGTCAACTCCCTCTTCCAGTCGGCCGTCCGCGGCCAATGGGGAAAAAATATCCGGCCAACCCTACCAGTCGAAAACGCTCGATGTCGAACTTAATCTCAATGACAAAGAGGACAAGGCAGAGCGTTGGATCAAAGTGCGCTTGCTGTTCGTGTGCGGCATCGCCGACGCCGATAAAGCACAGCCAGGCAAGCATGACTGGGCGGTTTTTCTGACCACCGATGTCGGCCTTTCTCCTCAACTCATCCTGGAGCTTTACGCCATGCGCTGGGCGATCGAAGTTTATTTCAAAGAAGCGAAACAACACCTCGGCTTTCTCAAGGAACAGGCAAGGCACTACGCCAGCTATATCGCGTCGATCCACCTAACCGCGATCCGATTTTGTCTTTTGTCGATCGCCAAACATCAGCACAATGCGACCGACATCGCCGGCATCCGCCAGCGCATCACAACGAACGCGACCAATATCGACTATGCCTCGCGCCTGTGGCAATTCTTTCGCGCGTTAATTTCCGGCGCGCTCGATGAGTTGAAAAATTTGCTGGGCGCTGCGGTTGACCTGGTCATGAAAACAATCGAATCGCATGTGCAACGCTTTTTTGTGCAAGCCCTCCAACTTGACCCAGTTCAGTTACGCATGGAGGCACGCTAGCAAAGGCACTTCTCGTTATTCTTGTCCAAAAATGAAACCCGAAACTTTAGTAGAAAGCAACGACAAACGATTTTCCCGGATTTATCCGCTTCCATCTTTAGCATCTCTCCCACGACGGCGCCGGGCACGGCTGGGGGATTTTCAGCCCGAATCTTGTCAACCGAAGGATCTGACCATGCATAAGGCACCCATCAGCATAATCACCCTGGCCCTTGCCGCACTCCTGTTCGGCCAGCACGCAGTCGCCGAAGATGTCGGCGGCGTAGATGCCCGCGAAATGGTAGTAAAAGACGGGGGCCGGCTGAAAACTTCCGTTGAGGGCTATATCCGTGCTCTGGAAGGCGTCAATTCATCTTCCGGCGCCGCAGCATGCTTCAAACTGGCGGGTGCCGAATCGAAATACCGCCTCGGTAATGAGTGCGAGGTCTACGGCGAACTGCTCGTTGGGCAGGAATTGGCAACGCTACCCGATGGCGGCATGCTCAAGGGGAATGTCATGCTCAGCCTGTTCAGTCCGACCTCCGACGGCAAAATGCTGACCGATAACGCCACGACGGGCAGAGTAGCTCAGGCCTACCTCGCGGCGGAAAAACTTTCCTTCCTCAACGGTGGCTCGTTGTGGTTTGGTCGGCGTTACTACAAGCGGGAAGACATCCACATCACCGACTTCTTTTACTGGAATCCGCAAGGTCTTGGCGGCGGTATCGAGGATGTCGGGGTGGGTGGACTCAAAGTCAGCTATGCCATGTTCAATGAGGACTCCCAGTTCCAGTCACCCAAGGCCACCCGGCACGACATCCAGCTACGCGGCTTGAAGGTCAATCCCAGTGGCGAACTGGAGTTTGGCTTGAGCCTGATTCCCGCCTCCGGGCATGTTGCCACCGGTGGGGATTCCGGCTGGTCAGTCACCATGCAGCACCGCCAGACCAACATCCTCGGCGACGGCTGGAACAAGTTCGCCCTGCAATACGGGGTGGCGCCAGGAACCGGGCTCGGCAGTACCGGACCGCTGACCAACACCACTGCAGTAAAACGCTGGCGCGTGGTCGACGGCATTTATGCGCAACTGACCCCGAATCTCGGCGGCATGCTGACAGGGGTGTATCAGAAGGACGAGTCGAACACCGTCGACCAGACCTGGACCTCCCTGGGCGGCCGATTAACTTACGGCTTCACCGAGCACCTCAAACTGCAGGGCGAACTGGGCCATGACCAGGTCAAGCCAAGCGGTAGTCCGACGCGCAACCTGACCAAACTGACCATTGCTCCGACCCTGGCCATGGCCCGCGGCTTCTGGTCGCGCCCCGAACTGCGCCTGTTCTACACCTACGCCCGCTGGAACGACGCGGCCGCCGCGGCGGCCAATGGCTCTACCGATTCCGCCGTTGCTTCCATGTCGTCCAGCGGAGTATTTGCCGGCGCGAACAATGGCTCGACGGTGGGTCTGCAATTTGAAGGCTGGTGGTAATTCAGTTCTGCCGATGGGCAGGTAACTGCTGCATTGCCACAGGACTTGTGGCAATGCAGTTGTGGCGGATTGGAAAAAGTTAAATCCTGCGATGTGAGCTGAAGACCGCATGGATAAACGATCTACAAGACATACGCCGGAAGAATGACGCATTTGCTTGCTGTGCAGGATATGAGTCCGCAGAACGCCTGTTGACGCGGCTTCCAGCGATGGCTGTTATGTGTACCCGTTATCTGCCTGGTTGTTTATTGCGCGTTGCCACCAGCCTCTTTGCCAGACTGACAACGGCGAGAACGAGTGCGCCGACGATGATTCCGACCACCGCGTTCAAGGCCAGTGGTACCGTCATTTGCAGCACGTAACCGACACCCGGCACGGCACCACCCGCCTGCGCAAGTTGCTCGATTCCGTGACCAAGAGCGGGAACGCCGTGCGTCAAAATGCCTCCGCCGACTAGAAACATGGCCGCTGTGCCGACAATGGACAAGCCCTTCATCAAGTACGGCGCTGCCGCAAGGATTTGACTTCCAAGCCCGCGCTGCGCACGCGCCACAATCCCTTCACCGGTTTTTTGAAAGAGATAGAGTCCGGCATCGTCAAGCTTGACGATCATGGCCACGACACCGTAGACACCGACGGTCATCAACACGGCAATTCCGCTCAGTACAGCCAGCTTGGTCATGAACGGACTGGCGGCAACGGTACCCAGTGTGATGGCGATGATTTCGGCCGACAGAATGAAATCGGTGCGCACCGCGCCCTTGATTTTCTCTTGCTCCAGTGCCACGAGGTCGACCTTCGGGTCAGCCAGCGCCTGGAGAAGTTCTTCATTGTGAGCGCCGTCTTCGGTCTTGCTGTGCAGGAAGCGATGCGCCAGCTTCTCAAATCCCTCAAAACACAGAAACGCCCCACCAATCATCAATAAAGGAACGACGGCCCATGGCGCCAGGGCACTGATGGCCAGGGCGGCCGGCACCAGAATCGCCTTGTTGCGAAGCGACCCTTTGCCCACTGCCCAAACCACCGGCAGTTCACGCTCGGCATTAACCCCCGCAACTTGCTGCGCATTGAGCGCCAGGTCGTCGGCCAGCACCCCGGTGGTTTTCTGGGCGGCCACTTTGGTCAGTAAAGCCACGTCATCCAGAATGGTGGCTATGTCATCGATCAGTGCGAGCAGGCTGGATGCCATTGGCAGCTTTCAGAAAATGGTTGGCGGTTGCGAAAAATCAGCACGATACTCTTAAACGCATCACGCCAAGCCTCGGATTGAATTCTGCAGGCGTCCCGAGGAATGAGCTTGGGATATCAACCGGCACTGCCGAATCCAGCATTTCAGGATTTCATGGCTCACCCAAAGGGTGATTGCTCCCGCTGTTCGCGGCACAACTCGCTTGTGGTAGTAGCGCCAGCAGTGCCAGAGACGATCACGAGCGTGCCCGGCAGGCGCTGGAAGCGGGGGAAGTGTTGCCGCTACGCACCATCCTTGAACGGGTTGAACGTGAATACCCCGGACAGGTCATCGATGTCGAATTGGAGCGCGGACAAGAGAAAACCCTCGAACTCTGTATCCACAAGATCAAGGTGCTGCGCCCTAGCGGTTCATAGGAAAAACGCGAAAGCAATCGTTTGTCATGCTTTTGTTATATTTTCGCCTGACCATCTGCTTTGCAGCAGAAAGCTGTGTGCGCGGCGCCGTGAAACTACCATGAATTCGGCAACTTGAAAGTGCCAGT
>NZ_JBMOJE010000170.1:0-8081 GCF_049316945.1 Propionivibrio sp.
CCCTCGCCCTCTGGGAGAGGGGTCGGGGGTGAGGGGAACGGGCAGGGCTTTCATTTCTTGGTGTGCCTTACAAAGCCCTGCCCGTTAACGTGAGAGTCGGATGCTGTGCCGTGGTTTTGATTCTCACCGACGAATCCAACCGTAATCCCGATATGGATATTAAGGGGAAACGATGGCCGGCTTTCGGCCAAATTCACCTATAATGCCGGCTCAAACGGCTTTATCCGTCAAACTCCAACACAAATTAGTTATGGGAGAACCCATGGGATTCCTCGCAGACAAGCGAATTCTGATCACCGGCCTGTTGTCAAAGCATTCAATTGCCTATGGAATCGCCAAGGCCTGCCACCGTGAAGGCGCGCAACTGGCCTTTACCTACCAGACCGAACGTTTTCTGGATCGCATCAACAAATTCTCCGCCGAATTCAAAAGTAGCCTGATTTTCCAGTGCGACGTCTCTGACGATGCCCAGATCGACAAACTCTTCGCCGATCTGGCAACACACTGGGATGGGCTCGACGGTCTGGTGCATTCGATTGCTTTCGCCCCCACCGAGGCTATCGAAGGCGACTTCCTCGATGGCCTCTCGCGCGAATCGTTCCGCATCGCCCACGACGTCTCGTCCTACAGCTATCCGGCACTGACCAAGGCGGCTCGCCCGATGCTCCTGAGGGGCAATAAAGCGGCGGTGCTGGCACTTTCCTATCTGGGCGCCGAGCGCACCATGCCGAACTACAACACCATGGGGCTGGCCAAGGCCAGCCTTGAAGCAGCCACGCGCTACCTGGCCTTCTGCCTCGGCCCGCAGGGCATCCGTGCCAACGCCATTTCAGCCGGCCCGATCAAGACGCTGGCGGCTTCCGGCATCGGCAACTTCGGCAAGCTCCTGGCCTACAACGCACATAACGCTCCGCTACGACGCAACATTACGATTGACGAAGTCGGCAACGCTGCCGCCTTCATGCTTTCCGATCTGGCCAGCGCCATAACCGGCGAAATCATGTACGTCGATGGCGGCCTGAATACCACGGCACTCGGCAACGCCGATCCTCTGCCGTAGCCTTTCTCAGGGCAGTAAAAAACGCCGACGGATTGTTTCCTAGCAGTTACGAAAAGTAGTTGATAGCTATCAGGTCCAGACTTGAAAACGCTCCTTCTTCAATGGGTGGAGATTTTTCTTGTCCAAGAAGAAATCTTCTTCAGCAAAATGGCCAACCGCTAATCGAAACCCGCGTTCACGGTGCAAAAGCCTCTTACTGAGGCCGCAACCACTCATCAGTCCATGTCGGAATGCGTTTAAACGCATAAATAATGTAAAAAATGCGTAAATATGCGATGAGGAGCATATTTTGGCTAGACTAGACATGCGTTTGATGGCATACTCTCGGCATGAAAGACGAATTTATGCCTCTAAACACATGCTCAGCGATAGAGACTTTGCCTGATGTGGGCCATCGGTTTCGCCAGTTGCGGGAGAAGGCCGGCAAGACTCAGTCCGAGGTCGCTGGCGCGGTGGGTATGCGTCAGGAGGCAATATCGCGATTTGAATCCGGACGCGGGGCTGATTTCTCTCTGACGAAGCTCTTGCGGTTGCTGCAAGTACTCGGTATGGAACTGGATTTCGTAAGCGCCACCCGACGGCCCACATTGTCGTCAATCCTGGAGGAACGCCGCCACAACGCCAACGTGGGGCCTGACTCCCGGTGAAACTCAACGTCTTTGTAAATGGCGCTGCCGTAGCCGTGCTGGAAAGCACCGCTGGCTTCGAGCACGCCTTGACCTACCTGCCAACGGCCCAGCCGCATGAGTTCGTCTCACTGGCGATGCCCGTGCAGACCTCAAGCTGGACGTGGCCAGCTCTGCATCCGTTCTTCCAGGTAAGCCTGCCCGAAGGATTTCTTCTTTCGGTGCTCAAAGAACAACTGGGCCCGCACTTGGGCGCGAGTGGCCTCGACTTGTTGTCGGTGGTTGGGCACAACCTCATCGGCCGCGTTCAAGTCAGCGCTGGCGAGCAGCCCAATGCGGTCTCGGCGGTCGACGATTTGGCGCCGCTGCTTCATGGTGAGGCGTCTGAACAGGTGTTCCTGGAGCTTATGGCGAGCCACGCCGTGTCGGGTGTCTCAGGCGTTGTCCCCAAATTCCTGAGCGACGAGACCGAAGCATTGTTTCGCAAGGGAACGGTGGCGACCGAGCGTCACATCGTTAAGGGAAGTTCTGCACACCAACCTTTCGTGGCACTCAACGAGCACCTTTGCATGAAAGCGGCTGCGGCGACGATGGCCAAGGTCGCTCGAACGCTCGTCTCCGACGACGGACAAACACTGGTAGTCGAGCGGTTTGACATCGACCCAGTCAGCGGCAAACGAAGAGGATTCGAGGACTTCTGCAGCTTGCTCGGATTGACGCCTGACGACAAGTACGAGTCCACCTGGGAGCGTGTTGCTCGGCTGACCCGCGCCTACGTACCCAAAGAATGCCTATTGGCTGCCAACGAACAGCTGGCCATCACGCTGCTGCTCACCTATGCGCTCGGCAACGCAGACTGCCACACCAAAAACCTGGCGTTCATCTATGACGACGTTGACAATGTGGAGATTGCGCCAGTCTACGACATGCTGACCATTCTCGCCTATGACCGGTATGCCAACAACCCGCCTGGCATGTACATTGACGGGCGCAAGAGCTGGAGTGCGAGCAAGGCGCTTTGGCGCTACCTGCAGGTTAACCTGGGCATCGACCCGCCGCGGCAGCGTGAGCTGGTGGACCGTGTGTGCACGGGTGTGGCCAGCATCGTTCCCGAGCTGCTGCACCACATCCAGCATACGCCCGGGTTCGCACAGGTGGGGTCGCGCATGCTCTGGGAGTGGAACGAGGGCATGAATCGCCTAGCCGCGCGCCGCACCTTCGCACTTGCCGACTGGGTGGCGCAGGCAGAAGCGAGTGGGCTGCCACGGCCATCGCCTGCGTTGCGGCATGTGGCCCCGCGCATCGGAGAGTCCCCGTTGCTCGCCCCACCGCGCAAACCTCGCACGGTGTTGCCGCCCTCCTGATCTGGTACGCCCGTATTAACCTAGAAAAAGCAGTTCGTCCACGAAAAACACCAAAAGCACGAAAAGAATCAAGAAGATAACAAGCTGAAGATCACCACCCAACGGGTGAATTGATAAAATACATCAAGCTATTGATTTTGTTCGTGTCTTTCGTGATTTTCGTGGATAGACCGAGGTTTTTAGGATTAACTGCTTTTCGTAACGGCTAGGATTGTTCCCGTCGGCGTTTTATTGGCCTTCAGTCCTTACTGGCGCTCTCTCGTCTCCAGCGCCGCGTTGTTGATATTGATTTTGTAGCGCTTGCGCAGCCCGGCAAGGTAGGCTGACAAGTCTTCCTGCGCAACAATCGCGGCGTATTCGCTCTGGAGCCCCTTGCGCTTCGCATCATCAATCTTTTCCGGCTGGGTGACCTTGCCGATCTTGTAGAGCATGTAGCTGCCGCCGACGCCGACGCCGACATAGGCTGGCAATTTCTGGACATCCGCCTTGAAAAGAGCCTGCATGGCGGCGGGTGGCACCTGACGACCCTGCATGCGCGAAATGGACTTGACCGGCGACCAGGCCTGCTTGTCCTCGCCGCCTTTCTGCAACTCGGCCAATCTGGCCTCGCCGGAATTTTTGGCCAGGACGGCGGCTTCCTTAGACTTCAAAAGCTTCTCAATATCGGCTTTTACCGTATCGAAAGGCTTGCTGGCGGCCGGTATGTGCTCGGTAACTCGCGCTGCCAACAGCGTGTTCGGGGCAATTTCGACCGCTTCGGTATTGCGTTTGTTCTTGACGGCGTCGTCCGAAAAGAGTGCTACAAGTATCTTGGCGTTCGCCAGCGGCCCCAGTGCTGCCATAACCTTCGGGTCAGGATTCCTGGGCAGCCAGTTGGACTGCTGGATCTTCAATTTGAATTTTTCAGCCGCCGGCTGGAGACTATCCGATTGCTCGTAGACCATGTTGGTAAACGCTTCGGCCGCTTCAGCAAACTTGCGCGATGCCGCCTGGCGCTTCAACTCGCTCTCGATTTCCGGACGCACCTCGGTAATCGAACGCTGTTTGCCGGCCTTGATGCCAGTAACCTTGATGATGTGGTAACCAAACTCGGACTGCACCAGACCGGAAATTTCGCCTTCCTTCTGCTTGAACACGGAGTCATCAAACGCCTTGACCATCATGCCGCGACCAAAGAAACCAAGATCGCCGCCCTTCTGCGCCGAGCCGGGATCCTGTGAATACTGTTTTGCCAGTTCGGCAAATTTCGCCGGTGACTTTTGCACTTCCTTCAATACCTCTGCGGCCTTGGCCTTGGCCTGGTCGGCATCGGCATTGCTCATGATCAGAATATGGCTCGCCCGCCGCTCCTCGGCCTGCTGATAGCGATCCTGGTGACTCTCATACCAGGCCTTGATCTCGGCATCACCCACCGTAACCTGCGCCAAGAGTGCATCAAGCGACAACACGAGGTACTCGGCCTTGACCTGCTCTGGCACCTCGAACAGGGACTTGTTGTCATCGTAGAATTTCTGCAGCGCAGCGGCATCGATCTTTACCTTGTCGGCAAACTGCTCGGGCGAAATCCGTATCTCGCTGAACTGGCGCTCCTCGGACTGAAGCCGCAACATCGCTTCGGCCTGGGTATCCGAAACAAAAGCCGTGTCACCGACCGCGCCAATCAGTTGCTGCAGCGTCAAATCCTGACGCAGCCGGGCCTCGAACTGCGGTTGCGACATATTTTGAGCACGCAGCGCCGTTTCATAACGCGCCATCGAAAACTGGCCGTCCTCCTGCAGCGAAGGAATCTTGCCAATGACATCGCGCAACACCTCGTTACCGGTCTGCACACGATTCTTGTCCGCCTCCAGCAGCAACAGACGCTGATCAACAAGCGATTCAAGAACGCTCAGCTTCGCTTCCGGCGTATTCATCATTTCCGGTTTGAAACTTGCCCCGAGCGTTTGACGCAATTGATCCTGGCGCTCGCGCATGGCCTGCTCAAACTGGGGAACGGTGATCTTGGTATCGCCAACGCTGGCCAGGTCACTCCCTGCCCCCGTGTTTCTGACGTAGGAATCGACGCCGAAGAAGGCGAATGGCAAGGCGATTAGCGCAAGAAATATCTGCACGATTTTCTTGTTGTTGCGTACGGAGTCGAACATGGTGATTGCCCGTCAGTTCAAAAAAAAGATCGAATCAAGAAACGAAAAAAGCGAACTCTCGTTCGCCTTCAGGTAGTAGCGCAGCGCACCGGACACCCATGCAGGGAGCTGAAAACACTTTATAAACATCCGCTTGGCAACAAGGGTGAGAAACCAACCGAGACCAAAAGGCAACATCCACAAGGCTTGTGACTTTACCACGAGCGATCATCTGCGAGCAAGCGTCCACGACGCGCCACCAAGGTAAATTTGCCTGGCCGTTCACCGTCCGCCTCGCTGCCGCAATAACGACAACTATAGTCCGATGGGGTAGTATGGAAACGATGAATTCGCCTGACAAAATGAGACCTCATGACCCGCGGCTGCGGGCAACGGTCGCGTCGCAGTTCACCGATGCGCCTCCAGCCAAGACCTTGGAGCGCTCGGTCGAATCACTGCAGCATGATCTGCAGGTGAACCAGATCGAACTGGAGATGCAGAACGAAGCCTTGCGCGAGGCGAAGATTGCGCTGGAGGAATCACGCGACCGCTTTGTCGATCTCTACGAGTTCGCCCCGGTCGGCTATCTCACGCTCACTGCCGACGGCAGGATTGCCGAGATCAACCTCGCCGGTCGCATGCTCCTCGGGGTGGTTCTCAAGAAATTACTGAACAGGCACTTCACCATTTTCGTGACTGATGAAGACCAGGATAACTGGCACCGGCATTTCATGAGTTTGAAAAGAGACGGTACGCAAGTCAAAGTGGAACTGGCATTGCGCCGCGGCGATGGGTCGGTCTTCCATGCCCAGTTGAACTGCACACGCACAGCAGGAAGCACGCTCAAAGCATCCTCGCGCCATGGGCTGCGCCCAGCAGAAGAAAATCTCTTGGCACCAGGCAGCCACGAGATACGCCTCACGCTGACCGACATTAGCGAGCGCAAGCAAATCGAAGACAGGCTGATTCTGAACGAGGCGAAAACCAGAAGCATTCTCGAAGGCGCGGCAGATGCGATATTCATCGTCGATCAACAGGGTCGTTACCAGTACGCCAACCAGAAGGCATCACAACTGTTTGGCTACAGTTACGACGAAATGCTGGGAATGAGCATAGCCGATATCACGCCAGCCGAAGATATGCAGGTCGCCCTGTCCCTTTTCGAGAAGCTCCTGACAACCGGATCATTGCGCTGTGAGCTACTTCTGAAGTGTCGGGACGGCGGCACCATAGCGGTGGACTTCAGCGGCTCATTGCTTCCGGATGGGACTGTCTTCGGTTCCTGCCGTGACATCACCGCAAGCAAGCTGGCTGAGGAACAACGCGACCAGCAACGCGATACTTTGGTGCGCGAAGTGCATCACCGCATCAAGAACAATCTGCAAGGCGTCGCCGGTCTGCTGCATCGCGAATTGGGCAAGTTTCTGGAACTTGATCCCCGGCTAAAAGCGGCAATCAGCCAGATTGATACCATAGCCGTCGTTCATGGCTTGCAAAGCTCCAATTCCGGTGAAGCCATCCGCCTGTGCGATAGCCTGAGAAATATCTGCAAGATGGTTTCAGAACTGTCGCAGCGACCGGTGCTGTTTCATATCGAGCACGAACAAAGCACGTTCAGACCGGTCCAGATCGAAAGCAATGAAGCGGTTTCCATTGCCCTGGTGCTCAATGAACTGATCCTCAATGCCGTCAAGCATTCGCCTGCAGGCAGCGCCGATCCAGCGGTATCACTGCTGTCCAATGGCACCATCGCGCAGATTGTCATCCGCAATGCCGCATCGGGGACGCCGGCATTTGACATCGATACCGGCCAGGGACTCGGCACCGGCTTGCGCCTGGTACGTTCCCTGCTGCCGAATGAGGGAGCGCACCTGTCTTATGGACTCGATAACCGGGACTTTGTGCACACCACGCTTATACTCAAGTCCCCCGTGCTAATCAGTTCTTTTCAGAAAGAGCGGAGCCTGTCATGACCAGGATTCTCATTGCCGACGATGACCGACTGGTGCTTTTAACCCTGGCCGATGGTCTGCGCGAGGCCGGTTTCGAGGTCATCGAGGCACATGACGGCTTGCAGGCGCTGGCGCTATGCCTGAGTGAAGAGCCGGCCTTGGCGCTGCTTGACATCCGCATGCCCGGTCTCGACGGACTGGAACTGGCGCGCCGCCTGCGCGATGAAACGACGGTGCCCTTCCTGTTTTTCTCGGCCTATGACGACGAGGAGTTTGTCCAGCGTGCCGTGGAGATCGGCGCCCTCGGCTACCTGATCAAGCCGCTCACGGTGGCGAAGATCGTGCCGACGATACGTACCGCGCTGGCCCGCGCGCAGGAGATCAGTGGTCTGCAAGGCGCAATGGCGAGCAATCGCACGATTGCCACCGCCGTCGGCATGCTCATGCGCGCCGCTGGACTCGACCAGCCGAGCGCTTTTGAGCAGTTGCGCCAGCAGGCCCGAACCCAGCGCCGCAAGCTGGAAGATGTGGCCAGGAGCATGGTAGAAGATGACAAATACCAGAAGCCATAAAAGGCATTGAGACGCCTATCAATCAATGGCTGATCACTTCATTCCAGCAATTCCTTTTGTAATTGATAATTAAAATTGATAATTAATAATTACCCCTCCCCCGGAATTTCAACTTACCCTGAAATGCGTACTCATAAACGAGTATTATTGCTGCAGTTTGCAGTCGGGGCCCACAAAACTGCCTCGCTTATGAAATCTGGTATCGCATTGCACAGGGCAATGCGTCCACAGACACATGGAGCGAAGCATGGGTGGATTCTCCCAATCAACTTTCAATATCGAGTCGTTTCGGCCGCCTGAGAAGTACCAGGCGATGGCAGCGCTTCGCCTGAGAGGCTGTGAATTAATTGGCACAAGCATCCAAGACCGTCATTCCGGCGAAGG
>NZ_JBMOJE010000171.1:0-8045 GCF_049316945.1 Propionivibrio sp.
TGAGTATTCTCACCGTCTATGTGAAATGTATTCAGGCGTAGTGAAATGTCACGCACCACCTTCGCGTCGTGCTTGCGGATTATTTCTGATGCGTTGCTTGGCAGAGCCAGTGCGTTTTCTGCAAGCATCTCAAGGTAGTCCAGCCCGTTGTTGCGTAACACCTCCTTGAGTACCTGCTTAAAACCCTCATTCTGCACGGCGAGTTGGTTACACTTGTCTTTGCTGCTATCAAGTTCCACCATGTATGTGGTTTTAAGTAGCTGCATGCGGAACAACTCGGAATCAAGCTCAACAATCCGCGCCTTCAGCCACTCAACACCTTCGGCATAAATGCCGAGATACGGGACTCCTTCAAGCGCTTTCTCTACTGCCTTGTTTGATTCCGTTACTTCGGCAAGCTCGGCTTCAAGTTCTTTGATACGCATTTGCTGCCCTGCTATCAGTCGGTTCATATCAACTCCCTATCCGCCAGTTTTCAGGCTGGCGGGTGGATTCGTTTTACTTTCCGTTCGCTGCGACAGCAAGCGTCTTGCCGGCCTTGATCTTGACGGCGTTCTTGGCGGGTATTTCAATCGCTTCGCCGGTGCCGGGGTTGCGCCCTGTACTCGCTGGCTTGGCGACAACCTTGATCTGGAGGAAACCGGGGATCATGATTTCCTCGCCTTTAGCGACTGTTTCGGAAATGACGAATTGCAGGGCGTCAAGGTGGCTTAGTGCATAGGCTTTCGATTCGCCAGTACGCTCTGCGATTGCTGCGATTAGTTCTGTCTTGTTCATTTTGTTGCTCCTGCGTTGGTGGTTAAAACTTTGGATTATTCAGGGACTGCTTTCACGATGGCGCCATGCTGACTGCCGGTCTGAAGATCATGGCAAGCCGCGTCATTCCTTTCGGAGTAACGTGGCAGTAGGGCTTGCGTACTTCAAGGCCCGGTTGCGAGCGGTTGTCAAGTGGGGTAGGATTCGCGCATGACCACGATGATTTCCGAAGTCTTTGAAGCCTTCCGCGCCGCCGGCGTTCCGGAGGACAAGGCACGCAAGGCCGCAGAGGCGCTTTCTTCCGAGAGCGTTGCAACAAAATCCGACATCAACCGCATCGAAAAAGAGTTGCTGGCGATCAACGGCAAGATCACCCTGATTCAGTGGATGCTGGGAGTGGTAGTAGCCGCTACGGTCATTCCGCTGCTCAAGCCCTTGCTTATCTGACTCAGTGCGTGATTCGCCGCACTGCGCGTTAGGCGACGGCATGTGGGCAGCACCGCAATACATTTAAGCTGCCTTCCTCTGCGACATTTCCGCATCAAAAGCCTCAACCTTTGCGCGGGCATCCTCAGCAGTCCGCAGATCCCGATCGCCATTTGCAACTGACGATACGAACAAATCCCGCGACTTCTCGAATATCGGAAGATTGGCGATTGCCTCCGGGTCATAGGCTTGCTCAGGCTCAACGAATGGAATAAGCGTGCCATGCACTGCGCTCACCAACCCGGCGCAATGCGGGCAAGAAAGCGGAGTTACTTTGACGCCATAGGCTTTCACGCGGCAGGCTTCGACCTTGGCGATCCAGATAATCAACTCAGCTTTGTCGACACCGAGCTTCGTCTGAATTCTGGTAATCTTCGATGCCGCTTCGCGCAACTTCTCAATCTCGACGCTACGCTTCAATGCGCGATCTTCTTCGGCCATGCGCCGTGCAAGCTCATCCCGGTCAGCGGCCAGTCGCTTTGCATTCTCGGCGGCGATTACCCGGCGACCCTCGGCGATCTCGTCGCGGGCCAGTTGCAGGCGCTTTGCTTCAGCCTCGCGATCTACTTTGTCGGCGGCATCACGAATCGCCTGCTCTGCTCTCAGCCTCGCAAGCTCTTCACGCTCCGCCTTGATTCGTGCGAATTGTTCATCCTGCTCGGCTTTGGCTTTGATCGCTTCAGCCTCGGCGCGCACCAGGGCGGCGTGGATCTCGGTAAGCTTGGCAAGTGACTCAGCTTTGGCGGTAACTGCTTCGTCGTGAAATTCGGCAAACGTATCGTCTATCTCCGTTCTGGTCAGCGCATCAATGTCGAACTGGACTACCGCAGCCGTTGCGCCAGCCGTAAGCGATGGAAGCGTGCGGATGCAGTTGATTCGACCTTGGATAATCATGACGCGCAGGCTTTCTTCTCTGGCCTTCTCTGCCTTCTCTCTCGACTTCTCGGCATCCCATTCGTCACGGATGCCGACCAGTCGGGATTCTTCCGGCTCGATGATGGCGACCAGCCGATTCGTTTCAGTGATTACAGCTTTGCTGAACTGCATGGCATCGTCGCGGGCGGCTTTCCCGGCCTTCTCGATACCGATACGAGCGCCCTTGGCGGTCATCGCTGCTGCGTGGCATTCCGTGCGTCCGTCGGCATTGGTAATGGCGGTGATTGACTGCGATTGCATGGACAGCGATTGCAGGTAGGCTTCTGCGGTACTGGATTCAAGCGCAACAGCGGCGCGGGCGGCTACGGTCAGTTGGGTGGTCATTTGATACTCACTGTCATGTGTTTTTCGATGTGCGCACCAGGCACCGGGAAGCCCTCTGCAATCGCTTTTTTTATTGCCGCCTTATCGGGCTGCGTATAGGCTGCGACCGCTGGCTTTTCCGTCAGGTAGTTGAACGGGAGAAGCGACTCGTCATCAATGATCGTGCGCTGGCTGGCCTTCAGGCTGACAACGAACCAGGGCGACTTCACCTTTGGCATGTCGGCCAGTTGCATGTTCGCCAGAAGGTAATCCTCTAGGCTATCGGCTCGCTTGTCAGTGGCCTTGGCGCGTAACTGCATGGACGCTATGGCGTCGTCTATGGCCTTGGACTCGGCACGCATGTTCTGGATAACCTTGGCGGTGTTGATGATCTTCTCCGACAAGTCGCCGGACATTCCTTCTAAAGTGTCTATGATTACTTCATCAGGAAGATTAGAGTCCATTAACTTTTCTTCTGCTAATTTATATTCAGAAGCTAATTGATAAAGGTTCATATAATTCTCAATTCATTACGACGAATTTTCCCAATATGCCCATAAGAAACACCAAGAGTTTTTGCTAGGGTCCTGAGTGATTCTTTTCCGTTTCGTATTTCTTTAACTTGCATATCTGTAAGTTTTGACACTCCGCTGTTTTCTCCTTTTGCTTTTCTTTCCCTTCCCTTTTCAACCATATCGTCATAATTGTCTTGATATGTCCCAACAAACAAATGGTCTGGATTAACACATGACCTAACGTCGCATTTGTGGCAAACAAGCATATTTTCTGGAATTTCTCCAATAAACAATTGGTACGAAACCCTAGATGCTACAAGCATTTTCCCGCTAACCCTAAATCTGCCGTGTCCTGTTTTATTTATATTTCCTTGCCAAATCCAACACTCTGAATTAATGTCAATTTTTATTTTTTCTATGAATCTATCCTTTACTGGATTTGATTTGTACCGATTGCCTCGCATATCTATCTCCTAGATCACTGCACCGAGGGCGTCCATAGCGGCGCGGGCGTATGGCAGTTGCGTACCCGCCAATTCCACCTTTTCTTCAAGGCGCTTCTGGCTGGCTGATGTTGTAAGCTCTGACAGGATGCCGAACATTGACAGGGCGGCGTTGTGCTTCGTCTGCTTGTCTTTTGGCAGGGCAGAGTAATTGACGCAAATCAGCTTCTTTGACGTGCGCTTGGAGTGACGGCGGAAGTGGGCGCGTGCCTTGTCGGACAGGTCGACAATCTCGGAATCGTTAAGCCGGATCATGCCGACACCGCGCACCACGTCGAAAACCATGTTGTTGTCGCGCTGGACTGCCCGGCGTGCGGTTTCGAGCGTGCCACGGAATTTTGTCACGTCACGCCCGATGACTGAGGATAGCGCGGCATAGGTGATGGTTGCGCCGACGGCGATATGTTCGAGCGATTTAACGAGTGCTGCTGAGTCGCTGCTTAACCGGAAGTCCGGATGTTGTTTCGTGTCCATTTACTGCTCCTTAGTTGTGGTGAATCCTTGTCTTGTCTTGCCATGCCAAGCCGCGCCGCGCCGCGCCCAGACGCGCCGTACTACCTACAAACTATTGCCAGTTGATCGATTCAACCTTGAACCGACCGTAGAATCCGTTGTTACGTGGGCGGAATCGCCCGATACCGATGAAAGCGCCGGCTTGCTCAAGCACGCTCTTGAAAACGTCCTCGGTCACCGTCTCATCGAGAATGTGGAACGTCACCTCTCCGGACCATTGGTGGATGCAGGGGAAGCATTTTTCGACTCGCTTACCAGAGCCGCGCACCCCGTCGGCAGGAACAAATAACCACTCGCCGGGTACGTCGGCCTTCTTCACGTTGAGAATCAAGGCATCGACAACCAGCACGCCAGCCTCAAAGTGCTTTGTGTAGGTGCTTTTCCCCTTGCCTGGAATCTGAATTGACAGGAACTTTGCGGCTTCGCTCAGGCAGTTCTTGAACGACATCGGCGGAATGAACACGCTGCCGTCATCCGTGGAGTGCATACGGTCGCGCCATGTCCGCGCCTCGTAGTCTTTGTGTAACTCCTTCGGGAGTTTTTCGGTTTGATAATGCTTGCTTTGTGAGTAAGGGCTTACGCCTTTTAATTTAACAATTGCTGTTTTCATTTGTTACCTTTCGTTTGTTGGTTAAAAACTTGCCTTGCCCTGTCATGTCTCGCCACGCCTTGCCGAGCCCTGCCATGCCGAAATGCTTTCGCATCGGTCAGCACCCTTTTCAAGATGCTGATTGCTGCGTGATGCCATTGCCTTGTCTTGCCATGCCTTGCCTCGCCTTGCCGAGCCTCGCCAAGCCACGCCCGACCTAAATGCTTTCGCATCCGCTAACCACCTCTTGCGAAGTGGCTAGATGCTGCGTCAAGCGGTCAAAAAGGCAAATCGTCTGGCATGTCGTCGAAACCATCGCCGGGGTTCTCGCTCTGGTGTTCTGTTGCTGCCTTCTTGCCGCCCTTCCACTCGGGAGCCTTCTTGATGGCCTCCTGAAGCTTCTCGTGGAATCCGTTGAACATTTCCATGTCTGGCCTGTCAAGATCGAACACGCGGTCTTTATGCACTGCTACCGGCTTGGCGTCCTTGAATGCGGTAGGCAGCTTGGTAAGCCCGCCGACATTGCTGTACGTCTTTCCGCCATTCTCGGAAGTGGTCACGTTGACCATGCAGTACTGACCCATGAGCTTGGCAATGTCGAATGCCTTGGCCTCTTCGTCGGTAAAGTCACGACCGCGCCAGCTTGCAAGGTCTTTGCGCAGCGTGGCCTTCTCATGCAGGCTGACGGTGTATGACTTCTTGATCGTCATCGGCATTACCGCGCCATCAAAATCAACGGTCAGCGGATGGCCGTCGTCGTCTTCGCCGAACAGTTCCCAGCCAATCTGTATCTTGTGCTGATCCTTGACGCCGTACTGTCCCTCGGTGCGCTGCGTGCCAAGGTCGATAAGCGAAAAGCAGCGACCGATGAATGCGCCTGAAGGAACGCGCTTGAAATTGCCACCGCCTGAATCTTTTGCAATGAAGCCCATGATGTTTCTCCTATGATTTAAACCGGACTTACCAGCGCCGGAATGCTGTTAAATAAATTAGGTGATTCGGTTAAAACGGTGTTGCTTCTAGTTGCTGGTGTCTTGCCGCATCGGCGGCGTCGTGCATCCGTCCGAGGTAGTAGTTGCGCTGGATCTCGGTCGGATAGTAGAAGTCGGCTACCGACACCCCGCAGCTACCGGCGAGCGTTTCCAGATCGTCGCAGTCAAGCACTGGAACCAAGCGGCTAAAGATGTTGCACAGTTGATCGTGTTGCTGTTGGTGGCTCATTTCGTCATCCCCTTAGCGATGATTGATGGATACGGTGTCTCGTACTGGCGGTCGAGATACCCGGCCAGAAAGAAGGCCAGGCCAACTACCACCAGGCAGAATGTGGTTTTGCTCACAGTGCATCCCTCGCTTCTTCAAGTGCTGCTTGTTTATGCAAAATCTGCATCATCATGTTTCCGTAGCTCGATACTTGATGCAGTAGCGAGGTCATTTCATTTGAAATTACAATCGCTTCTTGGAACAACTGCTGTCGCTCGGATTCGAGAATGAACATGGCTTTCGCCTTGTCGCTGATTGATACGGTTCTCATGCCACGGCCTTTTTGATGGCATCGCTGGCTTGCTCGTATTGCCACGAATTCACAACATCAGGGCAGTCACGGTCGATAACCATCAAAGACCACGACAGCCAATTAAGAAGATCAGGAGCAGCGGCGATCAACTGAAGCGTCTTGATACGCTCATGGCCGAGAATCTGATGGTGTGCGATCAACTCGTCATTGCTCATGAATCTGCCGTCCATCACGATGCCAGCTCACAGCACTTCGATGTGGCGTCGGTCTTCTCGTAGGCGTCCATCACACAATGGCTGACGGCATCGGCCAGTTCTGCCTTGCGCTCCTCATGCACATTGACGATCTTCACCATCATTGCCTTTTCGTTTGGCCCGTAGATGCCTATCAAGTCCTCGCCAAGGTCTGTCTCACGCCTGATTGCGTGGATGACCAACGGCTCGTAGTGGATCACCAGGGTTTCTTCGCGGTATTGAATGAGTGCGGTTTTCATGCTGCATCCCTGTAGTCTTCTGGCGCGTTGAATTCCGGTTCTTCGTTGTCCAGTATGTCCTTGATTCTTTCGGTTACTGAGTCCCAATCAGGGAACAGCGGGAGGATATTCACGCCCTTGACGATGGCCGAAACCAGTTCAATATCGCTATCACAGCCGGGGTCGTAATTCTCGCTATTGCCGAAGCGGCCCGACTCGGCGCAACCGGCGGAATACTTGACGGTGAAATCCACATCGTTCTCGCCAAGTTCGCCAAGATCGAGGGTTAGCGTCACCTCGCGGGTAGTTGAACTCATCACGACTCCTTGTAAGATGGGCAGTTTTGAAGGGACTGCCCGAAAACCCTTGCTCGTGTTGCCCGTCTGTGTCGTGTCGTCCCTGTGGGAGTCGTCTGTTATCACTGGCGTCTTTGTTTCTGCGGGAACCACCCCGTACTACTGTTCCTTGCACCTTCTTTACTGCCACTGCGTACTGCGTTGTCTTGCTCAGGATTGAGCAAGTGGGAGCATTCGCGCTGGGGATGCCATCCCCATGTCTCGTTAATCGGCTGGTGCTCAGGATGAGTTGCTTCGGAGGAAGCCTGAACATCGAACGCAACATGCTTTCACTTGCTACCTGAAGCAGAACAGCGGAATGACCTGCTCATCCGGCTTGCAATCGTGGGGGTCAGCATTTCGGCCGATTGGCTGTCCTGACGATCACTCACGGAGTTATGTACAAGTCACTCCGCTGTTCTGCCTTCCCTGCACCATTTGCCCGACTGCGGCACTATGGTTTTGCTGCCCGGTGGTTCTCCCGTTCGCTCATGCCCCTGCTTGCGCGGTGCCTTCTTGCTTGGTTCGATGCCAGACTCGCTGGCTTTGCCGGTGTTCGTGGTGCGGTGTTGATGTAGTGATTATGAGCGTACTCATGATAGTAGTCAATAGATATTTGAGCATACTCATGATCCAATATATAATTCTCCCCATGCCGTGAAATCTGCGGCAGTGGAGTAGCGAACCGAACCTAGTCGCTACAGGAAGAACCAGGTCAGATGGTATCCATGCAAGGTAAAGCCGATAGCAATGTTCAGGTGAAACGCGTTGGGGCTATCGGTTGATTGGGCGAACTAAGGGCAAGCGCCAGCCGTGGAAGTGGATAGCGGCCTTGTGGAGTATCACGCTGAAGAACGGTGCCAGCAGTTAAAGCTGTTGGGAAAGCCGGTGATGGGCGCTACAAGGTGTCAGCTTGGACAGAGCGGCAGCCGGGCCTCGAACAATGGGGGTTGATAGTCTGTCTTGTTGCGCTGGAACATTTCTCGATAAGCGCAGCCCGTTGCTGAGTACCGGAAACCTAACCGACGCTCAACACGGTTCCCTTGAACCAAGATTATTCTTGGCTATGGGTGTTATCTCGCGCCCCTATGGAGCCATTTGAATCGCGGCTTAATGGAGCCACC
>NZ_JBMOJE010000172.1:0-8007 GCF_049316945.1 Propionivibrio sp.
GATTTAACCCCGTGCAGCAAGATTCGTTCCACTTCGGTTGTGCGCTATTACTTATCGGCTGTCCAGTTTCAGCGCCAGCTCGGACTTTCGCGCTACGAAACGGCGTTTCAAATTCTTCACAAGCTCCGCGCCGGCATGGTGCGACCGGATCAGGACCGGATCGGCGGCAAGCGGGATGTCGTCGTAGAAGCCGATGAAACCTACGTGGGCGGTCGCACGCGGGGTAAAGGCCGAGGCGTTCACGATATGGTCATCGTGGCCTGTGCCGTCGAAGTACGCCAGCGAAAAGGTGCCAGCAGCCTCAACAAGCGAAAGACCGGGCGTTACGCCGGACGCGTCAGGCTCGCGGTGGTGCCGGACCGAAGCGCCAAGTCGCTGGTCGGTTTCATCGAGCATGCCGTTGCGACAGGTTCCTCCATTATTACCGATGACTGGAGCAGCTATGCGACGCTCGGAAAACGCGGATATCTTCATACCGCCGTCGCGGAGCGCGGCGATATGCAAGTCGCCGAAACCTTCCTGCCCATTGTTCATCTTGTGTTCTCCAATCTCAAAACCTGGCTTCGCGGCATCCATCACAGCGTCAGCGAGCAACACCTGCAGGCGTACCTCAACGAGTTCACCTTCCGTTTCAACCGCCGCTTTTATCCATTCAACGCCTTCCGACCCCTGCTCGGCATCGCTGGCGATGTCCAAGCGCCGACCTATGCCGAGCTTTATTCCGCGAAATCACGAAACACTACATCTAGTAAGTGCCTGTGACAACCGGATAAGCACGCAATCAGATAGACGAACTGGACCCCGGCCTTCGCCGGGGTGACGAGGGAAGAGATCAGGCTGGTATGAATTTTTCACAGCCTCTCAGACCTGGAACACAGATTCCATCAACTGAATTTCTTGGGATGGGACTCCCTGATGTCGCGCCAGGGCCTGCCAGCCCGTTACCGCGGCCACCACTTCGGAGATGATGTGAAATGCTTCGTCACGCGTCAGCCGGTAGAAGTCGTGCGTCTCACCCAGCACATCAATGTCTGGTGTAGCAATCGCCCCGTCCCAGGTGAGCGCGTGCTCGTTCTTGTCAGGGTTCGGGTTCATGTCGAACGCCGGGCTAAGCCGCCACCCGCTTCGGGTGAGCAGGAAGCCATGATTACGCAGATGGTCATCCCGGTTTCCGACGACAAGGCTGAACGCTGCTCGGCGAAACAGCTGCGCCAAGTCGTCTTCAAGCCCAACCCCTCCGCTGTCTTCCAGCACCTGCGCTATGTCGAGATAGCTACCGTCCGGCTCGCCGTCCTGGCGCGCGAGCAATGTCATCGCCGAGGCATACAGCCGTCGTGATGCCGGAGCCAAGAGGTCCACTTTCTGGCGGTCGAACCGTTCAACGCAGAACGTGTGGTACTGCGCGCCCAAACGAAGATACTGCGCCGCCGGAACATCGATGCCAGCTTTCCGGGCAAGCGCATGGGTAATGAACTCCCAAGCCCCCCAGTCACGCCGGTCATTACGGGAGGGGAACTTGGCAAGCCACAAACGACCATCAGCTTCACGGAAGGTTGCCTTCGGCCGCGCGCCACCCAGTGATGTGCCGGGTGCCAGCAGCATGGACAACCACTTACGATATTCGGGGCGTTCTTCAGCGGAAGGGTCTTCCAGATTCGCCACTACATCCGCCAACTCGCCCAAGCTAGTCACCGGTGGGACGGCGCGCATCTCGTCCGGCGCCACGAACGGGGTCTCAGGGCTAAAGCGGAATCTCAGAGCTCCTGTTCGCGTCATATCGCTAACCCCCAGCATGAAGTCGAAGTCAGTCAGGCGCTGCATCGTGCGCTTTTCGTCTTTGGCGGCAAGCGCCTCTCTACGCTCCATAAGCACCCGGCCCCAGCGGTCTGGTGCGACATCGAGGAAAATACCGAACCACCGGGTTTTGCTCGGGTGTTGCTCGCCGGCAATCAGTGGCAGCTGCGGGTCTAGCGCAAACTTTCGAGGAGACTTCAGCCAAACCGCATCATAGGCGAACGACGGCGGGAGGTCCGTTCGAGCGTCATGCGGGTAGAGCGTACCTACCCGCACGAGACCTTCATGAATCTCAGAGGCATCCAGCCAGACTTCCAGGGTTACGCGTGCCATGGTCACGGTTTCTTTTTAAGGAGGCTGCTAAACAGGGGCTGCACGCCGGGAGTCGTGGTGGCGAGATGCCCTGGCAGGGCGCGCCGTGGTGGCCGAGGCCCTCGCCCGGGCATCTCCTCGAGCGTGACCTGGTCCTGCAGCTTGCGACCCAACGGATCCTCCTGGGCTACAAGCGCCAGGCTCGACTCGAGCCCCAGGATGCGCAATGCCTTGAGGTACATCCCCAGCGCCACACCTGTGTCTCCGCTCTCCAGCCGTGCCAACGTGTTCCGTGAGATGCCCATCCGTTCGGCAAACAGCGTGGAGGAGAGCTTGCGACGCCCGCGTGCCAGCGCCAGCCGGCCCCCAAAGTCTTGGGCCAGCTTCTGGAGGTCGGAGCTGATGGCAGGTTGGATTCGGGGCATAAATGGAGGCTTTGGGCTAGGATGCTCAAAGTATAGCGCACCTTCTACAAATTGACAAATAACTTGAGCAAAACGCCTTTGTTTTGCGCCACATATGTAACAATCCAAGACGATAGGGGATGAGGGTGGCGCCCACCTGACCTACCAAGGCGCAGTGCAGGCAGGACTTTATCTGGCCCGAATTAAATTGTATTCAGGGCAATTTGAGCGACATCGGCCCCTACTGTGTGTCCGGCAGCCCCGAAAATGCTTCGGTGAGTGTCATAATTCTTCGCTCCACAAAGCGAGAGAGTAGACACTGTTTTTCGGGAGTTCACAAGACCATGTCATAAGTTGTTGATAGTAAACGTTTTTATTCATTGGTTTGCGACATTCGCGTAAGCGATTGCCCTGCCTGGACCTCGCAGCGCGACCATCTGCTGCTGGCCATGCTCTACAACACGGGGGGCACGGGTTTCTGAAATTATCGGTGTGCGCGTGGCCGACGTGGTTCTGGACTGCGCGCCTTGCGTACATCTGCGCGGCAAAGGCCGCAAGCAACGCTCGACACCTTTGTGGAAGAGCACGGTTCAGGAGATTCGCGCCTGGCTGCGGCGAAACCCAGCACTGGGAACAAATGACACCCACCCGACGCCTTGATGGCGTTCCTGCAAGCGCTATAAACTATGCATACAGCCTCGCCGGCTCAGAGCAAAGTGGGATTGAGCCGGTGAGAGTTGCAGATCACCAAATCTGCATAGTTTCATCCTCTGCATAGGGGTCGTAATGCATAGCTATGCATTACGACCCAAAGGAGCCAGTGGGGGAAAATGAAAGCGGACCTTCGCGGCGAAAGCAGAAAATTGATAAGCAGCCATTCGAAATCCGAAAGTAATATTTTGGAGCGAACGTATCTTGGTGGCCGTTATGGAAAGCTTTCCATAACGGCCATTGTACTAAACCGCTGACGCGGTAGTGGCAGTTTACCCGCCCTAATCGTTACCTCAGATTCCCAAAGCACTCCGATCGGAGAAAGATGAAATTGCTGCTGCTTGCAGCACTTCACTCACTCTTGATAAGGAGCTTGACCATGACCCCACTACGCCGGCGGATGCTTGAAGACATGGCAATCCGCAATCTCGCCGAGAACACCCAATCGTCCTGCATTCAGCAGGTCATCGCCTACGCAAAACACTTTCACCGTACCCCGGAAGAACTGGGTCCGGAAGAGATTCGAGCCTATCAGCTCCATCTGACACAAACCCGAGGGCTCTCGGCGAGCAGTGTCAGTGTTGCCACCGGCGCGTTGCGCTTCCTGTACAAGGTAACGCTCAAGCGCGCCTGGTCCATTGACGAGATACCGATGCCCAAGCGCCCCTTCAAGTTGCCGGTGATTCTCAGTCGCGAGGAAGTAATGCACTTCCTGGAGTCGATCGACAGCCGCAAGCACCGCGCTATTCTGATGGTCGCCTATGCGGCGGGCTTGCGCGTCTCCGAGGCCAGGTTCAACTGCCACCGACGATACCGACGCCCCCGGCTCATTTCTGAGACCGGACATGCGTGCCACCGGGCTCGAGGTGGCGGACATCTTTCGCCAGGCCGGGCCCCGCTACCGTGAGCAACATGCTACGGCACTCAGCTGTGGGCAACGTGGCGTCATGAGCGCCATCGAGCGTTGCCGTACTGCTGCGCTTGGCGGACACGTCGAGCAGTGTGATGCCTGCGGTCACCAGCGCATTGCCTTCAACAGTTGCAGAAATCGCCACTGCCCGAAGTGTCAGTCCCTGGTGCGTGCGCAATGGCTGGAAGATCGCCAGGCCGATCTCCTTCCGGTGGAGTATTTCCATGTGGTCTTTACACTGCCCGAGGTGGTCGCGGCGATTGCCTATCAGAACAAGGCGGTGGTCTACGATCTCCTGTTTCGCGCCACCGCCGAAACCTTGCGCACGATCGCCGCCGATCCGAAGCATCTGGGGGCCGAGATCGGCTTCATCGCCATCCTGCATACCTGGGGGCAAAATCTGCTGCACCACCCGCATCTGCATTGTCTGGTCCCGGGCGGTGGTCTGAGTGCGGATGGCGAGCGCTGGATTTCTTGCCGCCCGGGTTTCTTTCTGCCGGTGCGTGTGCTTTCACGACTGTTTCGCCGGCTGTTTCTGGAACAGTTTCAGCGTGCGTTTGATGCCGGCGATCTGCACTTTTATCACGCGCTTGAAGAACTTCAGGCGCCCGCGGCCTTCGCCCGCTATCTGGCACCAGTGCGGAAAACCGAGTGGGTGGTTTACGCCAAACCGCCCTTTGGCGGACCCCGGCAGGTCCTCGAGTATCTCGGTCGCTACACGCATCGTGTCGCCATTTCCAACAACCGGCTGATCAACTTCGCTGATGATCAGGTCCGCTTTCGCTGGAAGGATTACCGCCATGAATCGCGCCCGAAGGTCATGCAGTTGGCGGCCGACGAATTCATTCGCCGCTTTCTGCTTCATGTGCTGCCGAGCGGTTTTCAACGGATTCGGCATTACGGTTTCCTGGCCAACCGCTACCGTGCGGTCAAGCTTGAACGTTGCCGGCAGTTGCTGGCCGAACCCGCTCCGATCATCCCTGTTCCCGACGCGCCTCTCGACTACCGCGACCGCTACCAGTTGCTCACCGGAAAATCGTTGCGGGACTGCCCGAAGTGCGGCCAGGGCCACATGGTTTGCATCGAGACCTTTCTGCCGGGCACCTTGCCTCGCGGGCCGCCGGAGAAGCGCTGATGAACGCTAACGCCATCGCACACTTGAACGCTTCCGTGATTTCCTTGCGGAACGGCGGATTTCCTTTGGGCGGGAACGCCACATCCAAACCCTGCGCTCACCTGGCCGGCTTTGTCTGGCCATCAAACAGCACGTCGCGACCCTCCTGCATTCTAGGAACTTTCAGGCAATCAACTGCCTGGGCTTCATTGATAGGCGATCCGCATCAAGCTTCTACTTTCACCGACGCTGCCACTCTGATTCAATCCCCATAGCACCACGGTCAGTGCCCGCTGGTTTAGCACAACAGGATTTTTAGCCTACCGGACGCGGAATACGTAATGCGCCTCTCTTCAGCCTTGGTGCGCCGCGCCCGCTAACCTAAAAACCCTCTGCCTTGCCTGCCACTCGAAGAACTCCTCCATAGCACTCATTCGCAAGGACTCTGGGGCTTGTCGTGCAGCCCGAAACAAATTGGAACGGTGTACATTGACGTATTTACATAGCCTGTGAAACAGAATATAGTAAATCCATCAATGGCATAGATAGGTCTTGACAGTGGAACGGTTCTAATTGATCCTTTAAAAATTGCGGCTTGAAGCTACAGTCCTATATTTTTCCGCATCAGAACTGTTCCGTTACAACACATTACATTTAGGAGTGCAGATGAGAACTTCAGGCGTAATTTTTGGATTGTTGCTCTTTTTGGCAACTTCCTTTTCTAGCTTGGCATTTGCTCAAACGCCAAGGCAGGAAGTCGATCCTTGGACTGTCGTACCGACGGATATGGGCCAGCCCAAGAATGGCCGGTGCCCCACTGACTCTGTTCTGGACAATGATTATAAAGGTGGGCCAACGTGCTTGAAGTGCCCTCAAGGGACGCCGTACGAGATTGCTACGAAGCTATGTGTAAAATGCCCCAGCGGCTTTGGATTTGATCGTCGTGCTGGTAAATGCAGCAAATAATGTTTTGTTGCCAGCACCTGGAAGCGTGATGTACTGAAATTGACGGCACAGGGATGTTTGGCCGGATGCGGTTGCGAGCGATGACGAAGTCTCGAAGATTGACACTTGGTTCCGTCCGTCGTTGACAACGAATTTGGCGACGTCATCGATTGCCTCCCATATATTGGGTAGCTGGCACATTTTCGCGGCGTCCCTGCCGCACGGTTGAGCACATTAGCATATGATTCATCAGGCCAGTAGTGGCGGGCAACCCTTCCCGCTATTTTCCGGTCAGTTGTTGCGGCCCGTTGCCAGCAGTTGCTCGCGGTGTCTAGCAGTTCTCGGGCGAATACGCTTCGGCTGCTGCACCTGAGAATGCTACAAGGCAACTACTCAGGTTCTCATTGAAAATCCCGATAGGGGTAGAGAAGGACTCTCGTCCTAACCTCCCTCAGAACTGTGCGTGCGGTTCTCCCGCACACAGCTCTCCAGTTGAGAGTTTCTACATCGTGACTGAATATCCATTCTACGTCCCAAGCAGTGAGAGCACGTTGAATAGCGGTAACTTACGTTCCCGATTCAATTACCAGAACCATCAGCCTTCGACTTCTCCGCAGTTGGCCGGAACCGTTGGAGTTGATCCCCTTTCGTGCGCAGCTAGACGAATATTGTCGTTGGGCGAAGGAGGAACGTGGATTCACGACGGCGACTGTCAATCAGAGCCGTTGGCACATAAAGAGCTTTCTATGCTGGTACGGCACGTTCAACCGAGCGCTAGCAGATCTCCAGCCAAGCGATGTCGATACCTACCTGACTCACCGAAGCGATGGCGGTTGGTGTCGCACAACGATAAGCCGGGTCGCGACAATACTTCGTATGTTCTTTCGCTATGCGAAAGAACTTGTTTCCTAAGGGATGAGCTGCTCCGATCTTAATTTGACTGACCGGTTTGGAGAAACGCGACCGTCCGCAAGGGGTCGGATGCCGACCGTCAGCACCATCTAATACTGCGTTATCTATCGCAAACAATTTGTGCGCTGCGTCAAGTGAGCCTCGCGTCAATCACGGAATCCGGATATCCGAATATTCAACCCGTGGGATGCGCAGAGTTAAACCATGCCGGCTTGCAAGCCTCTCCAATAGGCGATCTACAGCAATGCAGCCTAGCCAATAAATACGGCGTTCTTCAGGCATGCAGGCTGTAGATCGCCTATCCATGGGGACTTAACCGATCGTCGATCAGTTCAACCCAGTGGCGAACGGGTGTTGCTGTACCGCTCCGAAGGGTAAGGCTCCGTCGCTACCGCATGTACTCCTCCATCAAGCTCGTGCATTCTGGGTATTTTTCCGAAGGCACTGGTTATGGCGAGGCGTGGAGCTGAATTTTGGCGGGGTCAACTAGAAGCGTGGCATCGTATCTTCATGTCGCACTCCCGGGCCAGGGTAACGCGACCGCCAGCAGGCTGCGGCTGTCGAGTTTGGCGTAGATGAGGGAGGTGTTCAGTGAGCGATGGCGTAGAACATCAGAGACCTCTTTGAGGGAACTGCCATGTTCCAGCATGCGATGGGCCAAAGTATGGCGCAGCGCATGGACGCGGCCATGCTTCAGGCCGATGCGTTGATAAGCGTCGCGGATGAGTCGATGTACTGCATCCGGGCTGATGGGAACATCGTGTGGGGCGAGACGGCGCACGAAGACATCTTGGTTCGTGGTCGCAGGACGTTCAAAGCGAAGATAGTCCATGATTGCCTGGCCTGTAGTAGTGTCCCTCCTGCAAACTTGCATGAAATGGTTCATCAACCTTGGTAACTTTGTC
>NZ_JBMOJE010000173.1:0-7984 GCF_049316945.1 Propionivibrio sp.
CGCCGGACGCCGGTAGCGCCACCAACTCGTGACGGTCGAGACGGAGATCAGCACCGCGGGCTTGTGATGCCATTTCGTTGAATCGGAGCCGGACGCCAGGACCACCAAGGCGTGATGCCTGGCACCACCGGCTCGTGACGATCTCGCCGGAGGCCGGCAGCACTAGGGCGTGACGGTCGAGACGGAGATCAGCACCACCAGCTCGTGACGCTTGAGCTGGAGGCCAGAACCATCAGGGCGCGGTTTTGCTCATTCTCAACGGGACAATATCAGCCACGGGTTTTAATCCCCCAGCTTCCATCATTGCCGCCGTTGCTGTATTCACTGAAGCCCGCACCGGGTCAAGGTCTAGCCTTGCATAGATCATTGTCGTTTGTTGGCTTTGATGGTTTAGGCTCTTGCCGATTATCGCCAGCGATGCGCCGGTTTTGGCTTGCCAGCTTCCAAGCGTTCGCCGCAAGTCATGAAGCGTTACGCCGTTCGGGGTTTTTCTTCCGTAGGGTATTCCGGCCCGTTCCATGACGCGAATTACTGCTTTCTTCGGTTCTTCGATATGCCCACTGGCACCAATGCCGGGGAAAACAAAAACCTCTACATTGTCGGCTACTTCCTTGCGAGCATTCAGGATCGTTACCGCTTCCGGCGATAGCGTTACGTTTTGTGGGTCGCCGTTCTTTGTGCGAGGTATGCGCCAGACAGAATCATTCAAATTGACTTCAGTCCATTGCATCGCCAGCAGGTTTGCACGCCTCGCGCCAGTCAGAAGCGCCAAAAGAATGTAATCGCGCAAAGTCTCGTTTGATTCTTCGGCCAGGGATTGAAAGAATCTCGGAAGCTCATCAGCTTGCAAGAATCGATCACGTTTCACCTTGGAGCGTGTCTTTATTCCGATCACCGGGTTAGCCGTTGCATAGCCCCATTCAATGGCGCGGCCATAGATGGTAGATATTAGCGCCCGTATATTATTCTGAGTTGCGCCCGCTAAACCTGCTTTTTCCATATCCGACATGAGGCGCGATATTGCCTCACGCTTTATAGTCGTTACCTTCAATGGTGCAAGGCTTTGAAGATGGTTTGCGTAGTTGCACTGGTCCGTGTGCCAGGATAATTTCTTGCATCCGTGCCGTTCACCGTACTCTTTGAACAATTCGGCAAATGTCGGTTCACCCTTCATTACCCGCTTCACTTGCGCCGGGTTCGATCCTTCCTCAATCTCTGCATTCACTCGCGCCGCTAACTTGCGGGCTTGCTCGATGGTCATTGCAGGAAAGCGCCCGAGTGTTACGCGCTCAGGTTGCCCGCCCTTGATGCGCCGATAGATCGAAAAAGTCTTTGCGCCGGTCGCTGTCACCCGTAGTTGAAGCCCCGTAGTTTTTGAATCTAGATAAACAACACGCTTACCGGGTTCCGGGGTCGGCAATGCCTGCAAAGTCTCTTTTGTAAATCTGATTGAATTATCCATTTGTCAACTTTGGGGTTACGCCGGGGTTACACCGGGGTTACGTATTAGGTGAAATTCAGTCTAATTCCGTGTAACCCCGTTAAGGTCACTATAGCCTTAAACCATTGCTGTGTATAGGTTTGTTAAGGTTGAGTAACCCACGGTAAATAGCAGCGTTTTGGATTCATAACCCATAGGTCGGCAGTTCAATTCTGCCCATCACCACCAGTCATACCAAGGCTTGCAGCGATGCGAGCCTTTTTCTTTTGTGCTGCGTTTTCGGTCACGTAACCGCTATGTAACCCGATTTCATCAATCCGAAGCAATACGCGCCAAAAGAAAGAAATATTTCACCATTGCCCGGCATTCTGTGACTGTTCCGGAATAGCAGCGGCTTCGAGTGCGGCAATCAGGCATTACGCTGTTGCTCTCGATTCGGTGTGCTTTTTCGCCTTTGGTGCTTTGATGGAGACGTGTGGGGATAGGCCGGCGGTCGCGGCCATGTCAATTAGGGTATCCGTCGAAAACAGGTCAATTCGACCACGCATCAGGTCGGAAACGCGCGGCTGTGTCACGCCGAAAAGACCGGCAGCGGTGCTCTGGGTCAGTTCTTCACCCTTCACCCATTGCTGCAAGGCCATCATCAGTTCCGACCGGGCGCGCATGCTGGCGGCCTGCTTGGGGGTATCCTCAAGGGCGTCCCACACGCTATTAAATCGTTGCTTGCTCATCTTTGCTCCTTCATCAGTTCCTTGAATCGTTTCCGGGCCAGTTTTACGTCCTTGTCGCTGGTCTGCTCCGTTTTCTTCTGGAAGCAATGCAGCACAAAGACAGCGTCAGCCAGTATTTCCAGATAGATAACGCGGAAGGTGCCCCCCGCATCCCACACCCGTATTTCCTTGACGCCAGCACCTATACCGGCCATCGGCTTCCAGTCGTCAGGATCTAGCCCATGCTGGACTTTGTCTATCTGGTACCCGGCGTCACGTCTTGCGCTCTCGGGGAACGACCGAAGTGCATCCAACGAATCCCCGCAGAAATCAACTGGTTTCATGGCTTTATTATACAAAACTTTGTATTAAGTTTAGCGTGAAATTATGCGGATAAATGGCTTTGCATCCTCATCCGGTTGCGCAATCCTGGCCTGTTCAAGAATCCACGCTTCGATTTTGATGTGCCACTGGCGCAACAGATCAAGCGGGCGGCGGCGGTAATGCTTCTCAGCGGTCGCGCTTGGCTTGTGTCCCATGAGTTGAGCAACTACCCCGGCAGGCACTTCGCACCACTCGGTCAACGTACCAAAGGAACGGCGCAAGCCGTGCAGAGACAGCGCAGGAAGGCCAGCGGCGGTCAATGCCTTGTATGCCCTATGCGCGGCTCCATGAGTCGGCCAGAAGCAGCGGCAGGGCTCGAGAATACCCATTCATTGCGGCGGAGCAATGCGGCCACCCAACTTGAACGTATCAACCCGGACGCGACACCGGCCGCCGAGCAGCGCTGGAACGTCGAAGTCGAGCCGGTGTCTCTCAAATCCTTCAGCCTTGATGCCTACCTGCGGGCGCTGCTACAGAAGGACGCCGGTTTTTTCCGCGTCATTGCCTTGGTTTTCAGTTCGGAACCGTTCGCGGCGAGCGGCAAGAAAGTACCGGTCGATGAAGCGATGAAATGGATCGACAAGGGCGCCAACACCCTGCCGCACGACGTGGCTGTGCGGCGCTACAACGCGGACATGGTGTGCACGGCGCTGGTCTACGAGTTCGAAATCCATACCCACGGCGCCGAAGCGCAACTGCGCAAACCATCAGCGCTCGACGGCGCCGAACACTTGCGGGCGAGCGGCATCCTGCGCTCGCTGGAAGAATGACCATGGCCATGGCCCTGACACTGCCCACCGCCAAGCGGCGACTCGCCCAAGCCTGGTTTTTCGGGGCTGGCGCCGTCGCCGCACAGCTCCTTGTGCTGACCCTTTTCGGCGACCAGGCTTCGGTCCGCACACTCTGGGAAGGCTGGTTTGCGCCGGGGGTGATGCCGAACCTGTCGCTGATCGTCGGCGTGCTGGTCGCCGATTTCCGCAACAGCCAGCCCGGTGAGGAAAAAGCCAACGCCTTCGCCGACGCCTTCCTCTTCAAACTCGCCTTCTGGCTGTCATGCACCTACCTCACGCTGATGCTGCTGACCCTGCTCGCCTCGCCGCTGACCGAAGTCGATTTTCAGACCGACCTCAATAACTCGCGCTATTTCCTCGCGCCACTGCAGGCGCTGGCGACGGCGGCGCTGGGGGCGTTCTATGTCGGAGGAAAGACGAAAGAGTAAAGTTGACTTTAATTATTACTGAATGGCTGGAAGCCTCATTAATTGGCGTTCTACAACGATATCGCCTGAAGAACCAATGAATACGGCACTCTTGAAGCATGCCACTTGTAGAACCCCTATCCATGGTATCTGCGGGAAGAACTACTGGAATAATCTCGCACTTCAGCGGATTGCCGCAGGTCAAAAAACCGGGGGCGCGAAAGTCGATCCACGTTACAAGCGACGACCGGTTCAACGACTGTTCTCCTGCCAGCAGTCATCACGTGTTCAAAAACGAATCATTGCGCTAGACTTCTTCCCTCGAAAATCCGCAGAACGTTTTGATGACGACCCGAAGTTTACGCACCTTGGAAAATCTGCATTTGCGCAACCCGGCGGCCTGATGGATTCAGGGAAACCGCTTCTCGATCACACGCTCCGGTGCAACGGTTGCGTGCATTACTTCATCACCCACGAGTTGAAGTTCAGATACGGTTGCCGGGCCTTGGCTTTCAAGAGCCAGCAACAGCCGATCCGCGATGTAATTGACGCCTCAGGGCAATCCTGCCTGTATTTTCAGGCCAGAAAGCAAGGCCATTCAGATCGTTGAACCTTAAAACCTAAGTTTAACCACGGCGAACACGGCGGGCACGGCGAAAAGCCTCAGTTTTTTAGGATTTCATGGCTCACCCAAAGGGTGAATCATGAAAATATTGCAAGTCATTGATTTCCCGTTGTCCCTCTTCAGGGAGGCTTCGCGCTGTTCGCCGTGTTCGCTGTGGTCAACTGCCTTTTCTAGGTTGAATGTTGAGCAAGGTCAGCGTAACGACATACCGTGAAATTCCGACAATTATTGCGAGGGGCCGGAAAGGTCTTGCATTGTCGCCTCACGAAGCTTCCCGCCGATTTCAACTTCTCCGGGGGTTTTGGCGAATGCAACAGGTGCCGTTGCGGCCAGACAGAGCAGTAAGCAAGCGAAAAAGGTGGACACTTTTTCCATGCCCCTATCCTTCAACGAACGGATCGCGCAGCCGCCGCGCCGATAGCGTCGGCGAATATTTTCGACAGGGCCACCGGAAAATCATGGCCCATTCCTTCAACTTCCCGCATCTCGGCATTCGGAATGTTGTTGGCGACATCCTCACCGCAGGCCAGTTGAATCAGCGGATCGTCCTTCCCGTGCAGGACGACGGTCGGGCAGGTAATGGTCTTCAGGAGCCGGCGACGATCGCCGTTGGCGATGAGTGCGCCAAGTTGTCTGGCCACGCCTTGCGGGTAGAAGCAGCGGTCGTATTCCTGGCCGAACATCGTCTGCAAGTCATCCCGTGACGTCGGATAACCGGGGCTTGCCAGCGGCAGATAACGGGCGACGGCATCGTTGACGATGGTCGTACGGTCACGCGTGGCGGGTAGCGGGGTGAACAGCGCCATGGCCGCGGCAGCCTTGGGCGGCGGCAGCATCGGGTTGCCGCTGGACGACATGATGCTGGTCAGGGAGTGGGTGCGCGCCGGGTAACGGGCGGCGATGAGGTGGGCAATGGAGGCCCCCATTGAGGCGCCGACCAGGTGCGCCTGCTCAATCTTCAACACGTCCAGCAGGCCGATGCAATCTGCGGCCATCGTTTCGAGGGTATAGGGCAGGCCCGTCAATAGGTCACCACGCATGGCGGCGCCGATGTCCGGCAAAGCCATGCCATCGCAATGCGTCGAGAAGCCGCAGTCGCGATTGTCGAAGCGGATTACGCGATATCCGCGCGCCACCAACAAGTCACACAGCTCGATGTTCCAGCGCGTCAGTTGAACACCCAGCCCCATGATCAAAAGAATGGCCGGGGCACTGGCGGCACCGAAGGATTCGTAATGCAGCTCTATGCCATTGGCGGCGGTGCGTGGCATCGGGTTCGGTGAGGTGATAAAAAACAGAAACGGCCGTACTCAGGCGACCCGCAGGAGCTTTTCATGCTCGACAGACTGATCGACACATTCCCGCATCTCCTTGCCGGCCTTGAAGTGCGGAACATATTTCGCGGGCACCGACACCGCTTCTCCACTTTTCGGATTGCGCCCTTTACGCGGCGGGCGGTAGTTCAAGCTGAAACTACCGAAGCCGCGGATTTCGACGCGGTCACCTTTTGACAAGGCATTGCCGATGGCTTCGATAATTACCTTGACCGCGATTTCCGCATCAGTCGCCATCAGATTGGCGAAGCGGTATGTAAGAGCTTCGATAAGATTAGAACGTGTCATGGCCCGTATTCTACATTCAAGTATGCGCTACGCAATTTCTTTATGCTGCAATGGTGCCAAGCCTGACCTTGACAGAGGGCTACGCGTTTCAAGCAATCAGGAGAACAGTATTGAATTTCGTAGCCAATGAACTACCGATCCTCTGGAATGCTCTTCATGCTCTTCAATATACGTTCTTCAATCATCACGCCTGCAGAGCCAATGAATACCTCACTCTTCAGGCACATCGGTTGTAGATCGCCTGTTCATAGGGGTTGCAGCCTTGCTTATCTGGATAGTTGAAACACCAAGCTATTGATTATTACGCTATCGAAACAAAGAACACACCTGCGATCACCTCGCGCAAACGGGAAATCCTGATCCCTAAGGCCCAAGTGGATAGCCTTTGTTACAGCGCCTCACCTGAACTGTATCGTGTCGTCCAATTTGTTGATTTTTATTGATGTTCAAAGTAAAGTTAAACTTTCGATATTTATATTGAACATGGCTGCGTCAATCTATTTTCTTGATCTCTCAGAGAACCAGAAGCGGCAGTACATCGACGCGGAAACGGTCTTTCTCTCTCTGGTCCAGGCCAGGAAGGCTGCCGCAGAAGTTCGTGGCTCAATGATCTGGCGCGAACTGAGGGGCACTCGGACGCTGATCCGCACTTCTGCGTATGGAGGTCAAAAATCCCTCGGCCCACACTCCGATCAAAATCAGCAGTTGTTCGACAACTTCATGGCCAGAAAGGCCAGCCTTGAAGAGCGCGTCAAAGCCCTGAAGGCTCAACTCGCCATTCAGCAGCGACTCAACCGCGCGCACCGGGTTGGCCGTGTTCCCAACATCGTGGTCAGCGTCATCAATGCTCTGGAAAACGCGGGCGTACAAGAACACTTCCTGGTGGTGGGCACGCATGCCCTATACGCCTTTGAGATGGCTGCCGGGGTAAGAATAGCCGAACAAGCCATGGCCACTCGCGATGTGGACATGCTGTTCGACACACGCAAACGTGTATCCTTCTTCACCGCGATGAAGAAACTCGACAGCTCGCTGATTGGCTTGCTGCGCAAGGCCGACCCAAGCTTCGAAGTCGTCGCGGATCAGCACTACAGCGCAAGAAACAATGATGGTTTCGAGGTGGACATCATCCGTCGCAACGCTGGCGTTATTGATCCCCACCCCATGCGCATGAGCGATGCTGAAGAAGACTTCTGGGCGGCCCAGGTTTCCATGGGCGAAAAGCTCCAATCCGCCCGCCGCTTTGATCAGGTAGTGATTGCCACTTCCGGAGAAATGGCGCTCATGCGTACCGTACACCCGCTTGATTTCGCCCGGATCAAGCAGGCTTTATCCCGGCAGGAATTGCGGGAGGCCAACAAACGCGGCAAGGATGCTCTTCAGGCAAAAATTGTCACCGAACTGGTGAAGCAGTATTTGCCACACCTGATGGAGTCCTCCACGGCCGGTGCAACGCCTGGCATCTGAATCGGGGCGGTTTATTGCACCCGATCAAAGATCGCTGACGCGGCCGCGCAACACCTTCACCAGCCCGCGCCTGACCTTGCTTTCGACACGCTTTTTCTGCGCGCTGCGCGTCGGCTTGGTCGGACGGCGCACGACGGGGACGAAGGCGGCGCGGGCGATCAACTCGCGCAAACGCGTCAGCGAGTCGATGCGATTACGTTCCAGACTGCGGTGCGACTGCGCCTTGATTACCACCACGCCGTCGTCACTGACGCGCTGATCGCGAAATTGCAACAGCCGGGTCTTGATTTCATCCGGCAGCGAGGAAGCGCCAATATCAAAGCGCAGGTGGATGGCGTTCGACACTTTATTAACGTTCTGACCGCCGGCGCCCTGCGCGCGAATGGCGACAAACTCGACCTCTTCCTCGCGCAGCAGGATTTGTGGGGGATTTACAGGCATGGCATGGACTCGGGAAAAATGATCGACGCCGCAATTATAAAGGCTCAGACTTCCTGATCCAGTCCGTATTTATTCAGTATTTATAGGAAATTAGTT
>NZ_JBMOJE010000174.1:0-7978 GCF_049316945.1 Propionivibrio sp.
ATGTGGCCCCATGCAGATTCAATGTCCACGGCAAAGCCTTCAATGGGTAGCGGGTTGCCAGCGACAAGCCTCTCGCCTGCGAGGCCAGCAATGGCAACACGGGCAGCATCTACGCCAGTGCCGGTTAATCCGTAGCACTTGCCAACTCCACCATCGTCAAGTGAGGTCAGCAAAATACCGTCAACGCCTCCAGTGAACAAGAGATTTGCCAGCGAGTGACTGACTTCATGGACTGCCAGA
This sequence comes from Propionivibrio sp., assembly GCF_049316945.1. Classification (GTDB taxonomy): domain Bacteria; phylum Pseudomonadota; class Gammaproteobacteria; order Burkholderiales; family Rhodocyclaceae; genus Propionivibrio. Next base: position 241 of record NZ_JBMOJE010000174.1, read on the forward strand.
CGAAACATGAACGATTTGTCGCTGTCGCCTGCAAACTGCTTAGGTATCTGGATCGGTGTCCGGCTGGGCTGGCTGTAGGGCGGTGCGGCCTTGCGCGGCTTGGTGTGTGAACTGAAGTCGCCTTCGGTGGTCTTGAGGATGACCTTGCGGCCAAGCGATTTGCTCATGACCGACTGCATTTCTAGCCTGTCTTGAAAGGCATGAAGCAGCTTCATACCTTGCTGTGCCTCTGCTGCGCGGCGTGATTCTGGGGTTTCTGGCATCTGGGTTCCTTGGTTGACCTGACCGCTATGGTGCTATCACGACCAAAGTAGCCCCTGTAATGTCCTGATGTTTGACGGTTGCAGGGATAGGTGCGGTGGGGGTTGACCGTCTCCCTAAAACTTAGGAGACGGCCTGTTACTACGGATTTTTCGTAGTGCAAGGGGGGGTCGCAAACTGCTACCCCCCTTGAAAGGTGCCGTCACTTTGGGGGGGCCTTTGGTGTCGTTGGTGCTACAAGTACAGCCCGTTCTGGCGCTGGCAGTTTGGCAAGGGCGGCCATCTCAACATTGCTATCCAAGCTGGTGTCGGTGATTTTGTCCAGCACGGCATAATCAAGGACTTTGGCAATGGCGATGGCGCGTTGGGTGGTGCGCTTATCTTGGCCGGTGGCTTCTTCGGTTGACGCTGCAAAATTCAGCGGGTGCGGTCGTGACCCTCCGTGCTTACTTGTATCTTGAAGTGCGACAGCTTGTCGCACTTCAAGATTTATAGCATCATCCCCTGCCGATTCAGGTTCAGTATTTTTTACAGCACCTTTCCCGCCACTCTTTCTCTTAGTCCGTGGTTTTGGGACTTTCGGAGCCACCGTCTCAGGGTTCATCGCCTCCCAAATCTGCTTCCTACGCTTGTGGTTTTGGCCGCTGCTGGCTTTGCTGGCCGGGCTGATACCTGTTCCCCTGCTGCTGCACGTTCTACCAATACCGCCCGTTCTGGCTCTGGCAACTTGGCAAGGGCGGCCATCTCAACATTGCTATCCAAGCTGGTGTCGGTGATTTTGTCCAGCACGGCATAATCAAGGACTTTGGCAATGGCGATGGCGCGTTGGGTGGTGCGCTTATCTTGGCCGGTGGCTTCTTCGGTTGACGCTGCAAAATTCAGCGGGTGCGGTCGTGACCCTCCGTGCTTACTTGTATCTTGAAGTGCGACAGCTTGTCGCACTTCAAGATTTATAGCATCATCCCCTGCCGATTCAGGTTCAGTATTTTTTACAGCACCTTTCCCGCCACTCTTTCTCTTAGTCCGTGGTTTTGGGACTTTCGGAGCCACCGTCTCAGGGTTCATCGCCTCCCAAATCTGCTTCCTACGCTTGGTGTACTTGTTGCGTTGCGACTTGCTCAGTTCAGCCCGGCACAGATTCTCGTCAATCTCGATTAGCTCGGTCTGAAGGTGCGCCAAATCATCAATGACAAGCGCATCAATCTCAGTCCAGCCCAATGACCGGGCAGTGCCAGTTACGCAATGGCTGGTTCTAATTGCAGGGATTCCTGCAATTGGCCGGGGTGTGCGTGAAGTTGCGCATACCCCTTGGCCTGGTTGGATGATCCAGATTTGGAGCATCTCGGGTGTGCTTAACTTTGAGCATACCCCTTGCCAGCTCCTTGTGTTTGTTTCTCCGATACGCCACGGTCTTGTCAGGGTTGGCCGTGGCGGGTTGTTGAGGTGGTGGTGGCACTGGTGTGCCAGACTGGTGTTTGATGCGGCTGTGGGGCTAAAAATTCAGTTCACGATCATCAGGAAAATCGTTTTCCGGCTTGGGGTTTCGCGATGATCCATAGTTGGATGACCGGGCATACGATGTGCTGGCGCTTGGTAAATGGCTTTTTAAAAGCGGTTTGATGCTATGGCGGACGCGTACTCCGCCGAGTGTCTATATAAATCAACAACTTAAAATTGATTTTTGATTTATCCCGCCACCAATCCCGCCATTAAAAAAATGATTGAAAATAAATAAACCGTATAAATCGTTTCTTTGGTGTCGGCTGGCAGGGTGGCGTACAGTTGAACGGTACCCGGCGGCGCTGCGCTTGGCCCTGTGCTTGCGTTGACGCTGTGCTGTCGCAGTTTGTATCAATTTGGTGCTCATGGCGTACCTTTCATTGCAATGTCGTACAACTTCTTTGCAAGCTCCAACAGGCAAATATTGCCAATCGGCACAATCACAAAATTCAAATCATCGTCTGTTGAGATCAATGCGTTTTCGGCGTAACTGATACTCCAGCCGTCCGGGTGCCGGTATAGCGTTTGTGGCGCGAGTATTGGTGTCATGCCGAACCTTTCGTTTGAAGTGCGGTGAACACGTCTTTGCAGTTGCGGGCGATGAACCCCAAGCCCCCGGCGCCATTGATGCGCTCCAACATGATGCGCTGCTCTGGACGCAACTGGCCCTTGGGTGCTTTCACCTCAACACCCAACAGTCGGCCATCACGCAACTGGCCCAACACGTCCGGGCACCCGGTAAAGCCGAACTTCACAAACCTGTTGCCGATACGGGCGGCACCGCTGTTCATGCGTTCAGCCCAGCTCACGGCAGGGTGCGCCCGTAACGCCCGTAAAACCTCGATCAGTGCAGCAGCCTCGGGCTTGCCGTGGACTCGTACCGGCGGCTCCACGTCGCCAGTAAGCAGATTGATCTGGCCTTGCTGCTTGAGTTTTTTAGCCATGCTGGCCCCCTCGCTGTTGCAGTAGCCACTGCGTCGCTAGACGGCTTGCCTCAGAACCATCGTGCCGGTCTGGGTGGCAGCATTGCAGCAAGCGGCGCAACATGGTCGGCTCAATCGGTTCGGCAGCCACCTTGACGTAACGAATTTCAGCTTCGGCGCGGCGCTTGCCCTTTTTGTCCAGGTAGCACTCAAGGCAGGTGGCCTTCCAAATCAGGTCTTTGAAGAATGGCTCATTGCAGCTCGGACAACGGTAGGTGCCGGGTTTGAAGTCTGCACCAGAAAAGGGGTTAGTCATTGCAGTGACTCCCAACCACCAAAAATTCCCATTCACGCCGTTCACGCCATTCACGCCCCCTAAAGGGTGGCGTGAATAAACGTGAATGATTCACGGGTGTTTTTATAATTCCCGCGTGAATAGACGTGAATAGACGTGAATGAGTGGGCATCAAGGTTTACCCCCTATCAGGTGCACAATGCCTCCTGACACTTCGACAAGCTCAACATCACGCAGCCGATTGACAGCGTTATAGACACTGGTTTTACCGATATCCTGATCGGCCAATTTCTCTGCAATTTCCTTGATTCGCATATCCCTGCCAGCGCCCCGCAATAGCGCCATGACAGCCTGTTGCGTCTCGCCCAGCTTGATAGCCTTGCACACCTTCACCGGCGCATCGACGGGCACCACAATGCAGCTTGTCGCGGGCTTGCCCCACTTGGTTTCGCCCATGACAACTGAATCAAGCCTAAAACCGATACGCTCGCCCTTGGTGCCCAGGTCGCGCTGCTTGGTTATCTCAAGGCACCGACCGGCGGGGTTGTCCGTAACCTCCAGCTCGGTGTCAATGCTGGCGCGAATGCCACTCCACCCTCGGGAACCGTTTGCTGCGTTTTTTCCGCAGTGGTGAATCAACATGAAATGCGCTTTGCACTCGGTGCGAATCCGGTCAAATCGACTGATGACCATGCCCATATCCTGCCCGGCGTTTTCGTTGGCACCTGCCGACAGTCGCGCCAAGGTGTCACCCACAATCAGCCGCACCTTTTGACCCCGCTGCTGCTCCAGGACGCGCACCAGGTCAATGACGCGCTTGGTGTCTGCATTGCCGTCAAATAAATCAATCGGGCTTTGGACAATGGCAAAGTTAGGCACCAGGCAGCCGTGGTGCTTTTGGTAAGCCTGAAGTCGGGTGCGGACACTGCCGACAGATTCCGCTGCCAGATAAACCACCATGCCCTGCTCGGTGCGGCGGCCAAGCCAAGGCACGCCACGCCCGACAGCAGCAGCCAGATCAATGACCAGGAAGGTTTTGCCGCTGTTGCTGTCGCCATAAAGCACACTGCCATCGCCAGCGGTGATAAGCCCCTCCACCAGCTCGTCGGGCGGCTCGAATGTGTCACTCAGCTCGTCGGCAAAAACCAGCGAAACCGGGTACTGCTGCTCGGGCTTTGGTGGCTCGCTGGCCGATTCCAGCACTTGCTGAACTGCATCGAAACCACCATTAGGCGATTGAAACAAGTCGTTTAAGTCGCTGTTGTCCTTCCATCCATCAGGCATCTTGGCAACACCGGCCCCAACTTCAGCGGCGATTTTGTCGGCGGCGGTTTCCTTGCCAACATCCGGGCAAAGCACCAGCCGGGCACTGGCATCGCTCTGGCGCAACTGCTTGGCTACCTTGTCGATATTGCCCCAGCCGAAACAAACGACAGCAGCGGCCCCTGTAGCCATCCAGCAAGCCCAGGCGGTGCCGATACCCTCGCACAGGTAAACCGGCTCACCGGGCTTGATGGTGCCGACGGTGAACCATGCGCCAGACATTGACGCACCGGGCAGGTTCAACTTCTTACCTTTGCCTGGCACCGGTATGAATTGAATGCTCTGCATCGTGCCATCCGGCGCATAAGCTGGCACTGCCAAAGCACCGGCCAGGCTCTGCATCGCAATGGTCAATGTGCTGTCAGTGGGCACCATGCGCAAATTCTCATTGGGCGCTCCGGTTGCGCCTTTTGTTGCCTTGTACTGGTGCACCAGAACGGGCACCAGGCGATTCCATACCTCTGGCGCACTGTTACCAGGCATAGGCTTGCGTGGTGGCTCTGCGGCCCGTGTAGCCTTCTTTGGCGCGGGTTTGCGGTCGGTGCCTTCAGTCCATCCGGCATCACGCGCCATGCCGAAAAGCGCACCAGCAGTAACACCCCCTTGCGTGTCCTTAAACGAACGCCAGGCATCACGGGCACCGGCGGCGGTGTAGTTGCCAGCCCCGGCGCTCCATTGGTCGAACGTGTCGAAGTCGCCCCCTGCGGCGTGATAGGCCATGCCCCTTTTCACCCAGGCATCACGGTCACAATTTGGATCCAAACTTTGCAGCGCATCACGGGCGCGGTCAATGTCGTTACTCATTATTTTTTACTCCCATACGCGCCAGGATGGTCTGCAACTCAGACAACGTGCTGCAATGCCGGGTCTGGCCCCAGCGTGACAACAGGTAGCCCGAGGGCACCTTCACCAGCTCTTGCTGAATCTTCCCGGCTTGCCATTTCAGCAAGGCGAATGCTTGCCGGTCGGTGCTGTCGGTGGCTACGTGTGACAGCACTGGCGGGTTTTCTTTTTGTGCGGTGGTCATTGCTGAACCTCCACGGCATCAGCGGCGGCTTGCGCATCAAGAGCATCAAGCTCCACCAGCGCATCGTTTAGCTTTTTACGAAGTCCGTCAAGCTGCTGTCGTTTGACTGGCAGTTGATAACCGATCAGCTTTTTTACCGCCTTCAGGGATGACTCTGCTTTGCCAAAAATAGACGATGCCCGCTCTGAGTCGGTGCGGTTCTCTCGGTATCTGCTGTAGGCTGGCTTCGGCGGCGCTGTCGGGTCGGTGGTAATTGCCTTGAGTGCCTCACGCAATGGCAAATCGCTAACGCGTTGTCGATTTGAATCATCAAGCTGTTGAATCTTTTTCGACAATCTCATATAGGCTCGCGCTGTACTTACTGCCAGTTGACAGTTTTCCGTAACCCATATTTCCCATTCGCCGTGTTTTAATTTCGCCTTGGCTTCAATCAACAAGTTGCCGGTGGTAACGGCTGCGGCGGCGGCGGTCTGTACGCTGCGCTCTGCCATCCGGGCGTAGATCTTGATACGGGCGGACAAGTTGGACAGCACGGACGGGACATCAGGCTCATCCAGCAACTCCATCCCTGTGCTCAATTCGTATGTCTTTGGGGCGGCGCTCATGGGGTGGCTCCAATCGTTTGATTGGCTGGTGCCATTTCGTACCGCGTGACCCAAAGCGCCAGACCAATGTTTTTCAGACGCACCAGATTCACAGTGAAACGCCATGTAAATGCTATAAAATCAGCAGTGTGTTTTGTGATTGTTTTTGCGATTTGCCCGGCTGCTACCGGGCAATCGTTTTTGTGGGCGGCGGGCATCATGCTGCGACTCCCAGCAGTTTTTTTATGTCACTTGTTTTCCAAAGCAAGGCACGCTTGTTAAACCTGAGTGGTTGAAGGGGGCCAGTCCCTTTGTCAGCCCATTCGCGCATGGTTGCACCACGGATTCCAAGATAAGCTGATGCCACTGGTGTTTTCAACACCGGGCGCAGCTCGTCCTCAATGCGGGTCGTCAAGATTTCAATTCGGTCAGCCATAAAATATTTCCTGTGTTTGTTGGTAACACCTGAAATAGTCTCGTCACGACCTGGTAAACGTCGTTTACCTTTGCAAAAAAAGTTCGGTTTTTTAGTGGTTCTGCCCTGGTCAAGCGGCGGTTTACTGCTGGCGGGCGTACCGGTACCTGCCCCGGCGGGCATGTAGTCTGGTGCGGCCATGCTTACCGGCTCGCAATGAATGCGTCAATGTCAGCCTTCAGCCACTTAGGTCGGTCGGGAGAAATGTAAACAGGCTTGGGCAGAATTCCGCGCTTGCGCATTGATTGAAAATTTGACGACGATATGCCCAGGTAGGTGTGGGCTTCAGTCCGATCAAACAGGGGGGATTCAACTCGCGCAGTGGAGGCGGTGTTGGTGTCGTGAGACATTAAGAGCTTTCAAAGTTAGGGTTAACCAGCAACCTTGAAACGACACCCGTCAAAAACCACAACCCGTTTGGGTTGTTTATGGTTTTTGGTAAACTCGCATCTGTTGGATGATTCGAGAATACGACTTGCAAAAGTCACGGATAGGCCACCTTGCCGGGTGGCTTTTTCGTTTCTGCGGTTTGCAAAAATAGCTTTAATCGGCTATCGGTATCAATTGTAAATGGCGGTGTGTCTCACAAAAAGACAAAGGCTGGACACATTGAAAACAATAACAAAATCAATGTGTTATCTGCCTCACGCCCGCGAAAATGCTAAACGGTTTGGCTTGAGCTTGGCGGGTCAATCAAGGCAATAAGCGAAGCGCAATTTATACCTTGCTCCGATTTCGTGATTCAACCCTGCGGCTCAGGGATCCGCAGTTTCTTGATCGTGACTATCGGCACAGGTGGTGCAGCAGGTGGCGCTGCATCAGCAGGCGCAATGGCATCTGGCACCGATACATCACCAGTCGGCGCAATGGCATCACCCGAACCATCGGCATCAGGCTTTGGCGGCTTGGGCACCTTCACCATTGGGACTATGCCAGCCGCGTTGATTTGCTTCGCGTCCAAGTCAAGCTCGCCGGTCAGCAGAACCATGACGGTGCCGGGTTCGCCCGCCTTGATAGCGGCCTGACACTTGCGAAACGACTTCGGGCTGATTGGTGCGACAAACCTTTGTCCGTCAACCTCGACTATCAGACTGACGGCATCGCCAACGGTGGCAAGCTCCGTGTCCAGGCCGGTGACGGTCGCGGTGACTTTCAGCTTGGTGGCCTGTACTGGTACTTTGTGTTTTTTTGGTGCGGTTCCCATGAGATCTATCCTTTGGTTAATGACCGGTTGTCAATGCCGAGGTCACGGAGTCTGCGCCGCGGCCTTCGGCGTACATCTCGTCGATGGCGGACTGTGCCTCGTCATCCCCCTGCGCTGCTGCCAGCCTAAACCACTTCAGCGCTTCC
>NZ_JBMOJE010000175.1:0-7763 GCF_049316945.1 Propionivibrio sp.
CAGAGGAACCCCATTGTTTTTAAAGGTTTTCTCTGCGAAACCTCTGCGGCTCTGCGCCTCTGCGGTGGGTGTTCAGGCATTTTTTCACAACCGCTGAGTTCGCTTTTACCGGCCTGCGAGGCAGTAAATACGGGCGTCTTCGAATGTCATGCCTGGTAAGCCAATGTTCATGCGCATCTCGCTGAATAGTGTCCGTAGACGACCTATTCACGCGGCTTTCGGGGTGGGTTGTTGAATATTATCGCCGCCGGTCAGAAAGGGCAGTCGTAGATAAAATCCATTGCCGAATGGCGTCGCAAGCCTTTGAGCCAGGTCTTGAGCTTCTTGATGTCCTCTATCACGAGCAGATCTTTTTCTAGTTCCCGGATGGCGTGCTGGATGCCGGAGATTTCCTTGGCAAGATTGCGCAGGAGCGTTTCGGGGGTCACCTGAACGAACGGTGAGATCTTGAACTGGCCCCTGAATCTCCCTTCGAGGTGATAAATTTCCTGTTCCAGTTCGGCCAGTTGCTCCTTCAGAACCTTGTTGTAGTGCTTCAGTCGCTCTTCGCTCAGGTTGTTGATCGAGGACTGATCGATGTGTTCGAGCTCCAGTTGGAGTTCGAGCAATTGCAGCAGGTTGTTCTTGGCGTAGGCCTGGTTGGCGCGTGACATCAGGGCGGTTTTCCGCTCACGCTCCTGTGGATCGGTTTCACGGTCGGGATGAAGCGCGCTGGCCAGTTTGCGGTAGACCTCGCGGATGGACTGGCTGATCTGTTGCGCTTCAGCCTGTTGCTGTGCTTCCTGGGCGAGTTGTTTGACCGACTTCTTGCGTTTGGCCCGGCGCGCTTCAGCCGCCTCCCAGTAGGTGTCCTCTTGCGCCTGCTTTTCGTCCATTTGCGCCTTGGCACGCTGCAGCAGTTCTTCGGGTGACAAATTGTCCAGGTTGTCGCCCAGTTCGATATCCAGCATGTCCTCCAGTGCGGATTTCATGCCCTGCATGGCGTCGGCTTCTTCGCTGTCGTAGTCGGATCGGCTGTGCTTGTTGTAGATGGCCTTCAACTCGGCATCATCACGCTCGGCCAATAGTTGGTTTGCCAACCCGGTGATCAGGTCGACAATTTTGCGGCGTTCAGGTTTTGTCAGACCCTTCTGATCGCTGACGCGGTCCAGGCTATGTACCATTTTGACTTGCATCCCGAACGAGGATTCGACCAGAGGAATGAGTTCGCTGGTGTATTTCTGCTGGTAGGGCGGAACGGCGGCCTCCCAGGCGGCCAGTCGGGCGCGCTTTTTTTCAATCTGCTTGATCAGGTTATTGAACGCTTTCTGCCCTTTGGACAGTTGCGCCTGGTCATGGTTGGTGGCGATGCTGACGGTTTTGACGTGAGTCCTGGTCATGGTCTGGTTTTCTTGTATAGGGTGATGCGCTTGGGAATTCGCTTCATTATCGAAAAGCCGCCGTGCTCCACAGGGCATGAAAAATCTCGGCTTTGATGCTGCCGCCCTCCGGATAAAGTGTCAAGCGCCGGTGTTCGGTGGAGTGATTCACCGACTGCCGCAGCAACCCGTTCCACACGGGGATCATGCGGGTAATATGTCGCCACTAATAGAACGACACCGAGGGAGAAACCATGCCTGTCAAAATCATCAAGACCACGCCGTCAGCCTATGCCTATCCGTTGCTGATCAAGCAGTTGCTGCACACCCCGCTGGCCATCGCGCCGGATCAGGAGATCACCTATCAGGGGAAACTGCGCTACTCGTACCGCACGCTGCGCGAACGTATCGGCAGGCTGGCCAGCGGACTGTCCAGCCTCGGCGTCGAAGCCGGGCAAACCGTTGCCGTAATGGACTGGGACAGCCACCGCTATCTGGAGTGTTTTTTTGCCGTGCCGATGATGGGGGCGGTGCTGCAGACGGTCAATGTGCGCCTGAGTGCCGAGCAGATTCTCTATACCCTCAACCACGCCAAAGCCGATGTGCTGCTGGTCAATCGTGAATTTTTCCCGCTGCTGGTGCCGATTGCCGCGCGCCTGGAAAGCGTGAAGCATTTTGTGCTGATCGATGACGAGCAAACGCCGGTCGACAGCCCGCTCAGCTTCGCTGCCGAGTACGAAAACCTGCTCCAGGCCGCCGACGCGAATTACCCCTTCGAAGATTTCGATGAGAACGCCCAGGCCACGGTGTTCTACACTACCGGCACCACGGGCTTGCCGAAAGGCGTGTATTTCAGCCACCGCCAGTTGGTGCTGCATACGCTCGGTGTCGCCACCGCGCTAGGATGTGCCGCAGGCAATGGGCGGCTGCATCGGGAAGACGTGTACATGCCGATCACGCCGATGTTCCACGTGCATGCCTGGGGCTTCCCGTATGTCGCCACCCTGCTCGGCCTCAAGCAGGTCTATCCCGGTCGCTACCTGCCGGGCTCGCTGCTGCACCTGATTGACGAAGAGAAAGTCACTTTCTCGCACTGTGTCCCGTCAATCATGCAGATGCTGCTCAGCCACCCGCATTGCGATGCCGTCGATCTGAGCGGCTGGAAGGTGCTGATCGGCGGTTCGGCGATGTCTGAAACCATGGCCAATGCGGCGCTCAAGCGCGGCATCGATGTGCTGACCGGTTACGGAATGTCCGAAACCTGTCCGGTGCTGTCGATCGCGCATCTCGGTAGCGTGGACATGCAGGCACCGCTCGGGCATCAGGCCACGCTGCGCTGCAAGACCGGCCTGCCGCTGCCGCTGGTGGATCTGCGCATCGTGACACCCGAAATGGACGAGGTGGCGCACGACGGCAACGCCACCGGCGAGGTGGTGGTGCGCTCACCCTGGCTGACCCAGGGTTATCTGGAAGCGCCACAAGCTTCGGAGGAACTGTGGGCCGGCGGCTATCTGCATACCCAGGATATCGGCAATATCGACTCGCGCGGCTATGTAAAAATCACCGACCGGATCAAGGATGTGATCAAAACGGCCGGCGAATGGACTTCATCGCTGCAGCTCGAAGATGTGGTCGCCAAACACGCAGCGGTTGAAGAAGTCGCCGTGATCGGCGTGCCCGACGAGAAATGGGGCGAACGCCCGGTGGCGCTGGTGGTGCTGAAGCGCGAATTCGAGGGCCAGGTGACCGAGCACGCGATCCGCAACTTTGCTGCGCATCTGGTCGAAACCACCGGCATCTCGCGCCACGGCGTACTGTTGCAGGTTCGCTTCATCAAGGCGCTGGCCAAGACCAGCGTGGGGAAAATAAACAAACGCGAAATGCGCGAAGCCAACGAGAAGAAGGTGCTCTAGCGCAAGCTGCAGAAACTCGCTGGCTTGATCCAGGAAACCGGAATTAACCAAGGAGTTAACGAAGAACAGCGCGAAGCCTCCCTCTTCACGGAGGCTTCGCGCTGTTCTTCGTGTTTTTCGTGGTTTCACGCATTCCCCGCCCTGTTTTTTTTGCAATTATCCCTGTATAATCCGCGCCTCGCTCGCTAGGCACAGTTAGTGAGTGACTGCTGGGGAGTCGCCAAGTTGGTTAAGGCACCGGATTTTGATTCCGGCATTCGAAGGTTCGAATCCTTCTTCCCCAGCCATTCGGTTTCTTGCAAGCCGGGCAGGTAGTCAGCCTTCCTGCCCGTATTGCTTTTATGTGGCGTCTTCCCGGCGCTGCGGGATGCGCGATATGGCCTACGACAGCCTGATGGTATTCACCGGTAACGCCAACCCCAAGCTGGCTGCCGAAGTCGTTAAACGTTTGAACATTTCGCTTGGACGAGCGACTGTGGGACGTTTCTCGGATGGCGAAATTACGGTTGAGCTTCAGGAGCACGTGCGCGGCAAGGATGTTTTCATCCTGCAATCCACCAGTGCGCCGGCCAACGAAAACCTGATGGAATTGCTGATCATGGTCGATGCCCTCAAGCGTGCCTCGGCGACCCGCATTACCGCTGCCATCCCGTATTTTGGCTATGCACGCCAGGATCGACGGGTGCGCTCGGCGCGCGTGCCGATCGCCGCCAAGCTGGTGGCCGACCTGCTGACCGCCGCCGGCGTGCACCGGGTGCTGACCATGGACCTGCATGCCGAGCAGATTCAGGGCTTTTTCAACATTCCGGTCGATAACATCTATTCGCTGCCGATCATGCTGGCCGATGTGTGGAAGAAGGATTTTGAAGGCCTGATGGTCGTTTCTCCCGACGTCGGTGGCGTGGTGCGCGCCCGCGCGCTGGCCAAACGTCTAGAATGCGACCTGGCGATCATCGACAAGCGTCGTCCGAAGGCCAATGTCTCGGAAGTCATGAACATCATCGGCGAAGTGGAAGGCCGCACCTGCGTGATCATGGATGACATGGTCGATACCGCCGGTACGCTGTGCAAGGCCGCCAGCGCGCTCAAGGAAAAAGGCGCCAAGCGGGTGCTGGCCTACTGCGTGCATCCGGTCCTTTCCGGTTCGGCGATCAGTCGTATCAACGAGTCGGCAATCGACGAACTGGTGGTGACCGACACCATTCCGTTGAGTGAAGAGGCTCACCGATCGCCGCGCATCCGTCAATTGTCGGTGGCCGACGTGCTGGCTGAAACAATCCGCCGGATCAGCAACGAGGATTCTGTTTCCTCGCTGTTCATCGAATAGTTTTGCAGTTTTCTTAAACCCCCTGCCTGGTCGCGGGCAGGGTTTGCATCAAACCAGGAGCTTCCATGAAATTTGAAATTAACGCGCAAAAGCGCACATTGCAGGGGTCCGGAGCGAGCCGCCGCCTGCGTCGGGCCAACAAGGTCCCCGGTATCATTTACGGTGGTACTGCGGCCCCGATTGCGATTGAACTCGAACACAACGATCTGCTCCTGTCGCTGCGCAAGGAAGCCTTTCACGCCTCGGTGTTGACCATCAACATCGATGGTGCAGTGGAAACCGTGCTGCTGCGTGACTCGCAGATGCACCCTTACCGGCCGCTGGTTCTGCACGTCGATTTCCTGCGTGTCGATGCCACCCGTGCGATTCACCAGAAGGTGCCGCTGCACTTCATCAACGCCGAAATTGCGCCGGGCATCAAGCTCAGCGGCGGCAATGTTTCGCCGGCCATGAACGAAGTTGAAGTGAGCTGCCTGCCACAGGATCTTCCGGTGTTCATTGAAGTCGACCTGAAGGAACTGGAAGCCGGTCATTCGATCCATCTTTCGCAGGTCGTCTTCCCGAACGGCGTCAAGCCAATGGGGCATGGAACCGACGATCCCGTCGTGGTTTCGATCTCGGTCAAGAAGACGGTTGCCGCCGAGGGAGCCGAAGGCGAAGAAGCTCCTGCTGCCTGATCTTCTGCGTCTGAATGACAGGCCGCCGTATGGTTCTCACCTGCGGCGGCTTTTCGTTTTTCAGGGTGACTTAGCATGATTCCTCCCCGCCTGATCGTCGGCCTTGGCAACCCCGGCAGCGAATACGCAGACAATCGTCACAACCTCGGTTTCTGGTTTATCGACCGTCTGGCGCATGAGCTCAAGGTGCCGCTCGTGGCGCAAGGCAAGTTCTATGGCCGTGTCGGACGTATCGGCGATCTGTGGCTGCTGCAGCCGGGCACCTTCATGAACCGTTCCGGTCAGGCGGTGGCTTCCCTGGCGCGTTTCTACAAGATCGCCGCCGAAGAAATACTGGTCGTGCATGATGAACTCGACCTGGAACCCGGCAGCATCCGCCTCAAGCAGGGCGGCGGTAACGGCGGTCACAACGGGCTGAAGGACATTCAGGCGCATCTGTCGGTGCCTGATTTCTGGCGCTTGCGCCTGGGTATCGGGCATCCCGGCGAGCGTAACGAGGTTATCAATTACGTTCTGAAAGCACCGCGGCGCGAAGAGCAGGAGTTGATCGATCGCGCGCTCGACCGCTGCCTGCTGGCCTGGCCGAAATTGTGCGCTGGTGATTACGCGGCCGCACAACGCCTGCTGCACACCAAAGCTGTTTAACGAATGCAACAAACAGGAATATCACCATGAGTCTTAAATGCGGAATCGTCGGCCTGCCCAATGTTGGCAAGTCCACCCTTTTCAACGCCCTGACCAAGGCCGGCGTGGCGGCGGAGAACTATCCCTTCTGCACCATCGAGCCTTCGGTTGGCATCGTCGAGGTGCCGGATGCCCGCCTCGTCAAGCTGACCGAGATCGTCAAGCCGCAGCGTGTGGTGCCGGCAGTGACCGAATTTGTCGACATCGCCGGCCTGGTGGCCGGCGCTTCCAAGGGCGAAGGGCTGGGCAACAAGTTTCTCGCCAACATCCGTGAGACCGATGCCGTCCTGCACGTCGTCCGCTGCTTTGCCAACGACAACGTGATTCACGTCTCCGGGAGTGTTGATCCGATCCGTGACATCGAGATCATCGATACCGAACTGGCGCTGGCCGATATGGCGACGGTCGAAAAAGCGCTGGCGCGTTATCGCCGACCGGCCAGTGCCGGCGACAAGGAAGCCAAGCTGCTGGTCGCCGTGCTGGAAAAATGCTTTGCCCAGCTTGACCAGGCCAAGCCGATTCGCGCGCTCGATCTGGCCAAGGAAGAATGGGCCAACCTCAAGACCTTCTGCCTGATTACCGCCAAGCCCGTTCTTTACGCTGCCAACGTTGCCGAGGACGGTTTCGAAAACAATCCGTACCTTGATGCCGTGCGCGAACACGCCGCGGCAGAAAAGGCCGAGGTGGTCGCGGTGTGCGCGTCGATTGAAGCCGAAATCGCCGACTTGGACGATGACGAAAAGCAGATTTTCCTGGCCGACCTCGGCCTCGACGAACCGGGTCTCGACCGGCTGGTACATACCGGCTACCACTTGCTCGGCCTGCAAACCTACTTCACCGCGGGTGTCAAGGAAGTGCGGGCGTGGACCATCCACAAGGGCGATACCGCACCGCAGGCCGCCGGCGTCATTCATACCGACTTCGAGCGCGGCTTCATCCGCGCCCAGACCATTGCTTTCGACGACTTCATCGCCTATGGCGGCGAGCAGGGCGCCAAGGAAGCCGGCAAGATGCGTGCCGAAGGCAAGGAATATGTGGTCAAGGATGGCGATGTGCTCAACTTCCTGTTCAACGTCTAACCGGACACTACTGATGAATTAATGCTTTGTATATTTACTGTGCGAAATCGTGTGATGTCGGCTCACGTTCCCATGTGCTTGAGTATTTCACCGAAGTATGCAGTGTCAAACGTAGTGGGGTGCATCAAAGGCAAGAGTGAGATAGCGCGGAATTTCGGTGGGAGGGAGCATGATTTTACGGGCGAGGTGTTTTGGGCACGAGCGTACTTCGTATCGACGGTAGTGCTAGATGAATCGATGGTCAGGGCGTACATCCGTAACTATGAGTGCGAGGATGAACGTTACGATCAGATGAAGTTAGGAGTGTAGCCGCCTTGGGCGGCTCATGGGTTACCGGCACCTTTGAGGCGCCCAACTGATAGACACCCGGCTTTGCCGGGGGTAATTTAACTTCGCCACACAAAATTACGCTGCAATCATTGGGTCTCGCGCTATACAACGGCCGGGATCCTTAACGGGGTTCTACGTTCCATAGCTCCCAAAAAAACCTGATTCAATTTTATGGATGGTGCTGAATTATGGGTAATTTAGAAAAAGAAGAAAAAGAAGATGAAATTAATCTTGGTGATATGGTTGATTTTCTGGGTATGGAATGGCGTAATCTCGGCCTTGCAGCGTTGGCTGGCCTGGCCGTGGCGTTGCTCGGGCAATTTAAAGCCGAAGCCATACTACTCAACTCAACTCAACTCAACTCAACTCAACTCAACTCAACTCAACTCAACTCA
>NZ_JBMOJE010000176.1:0-7727 GCF_049316945.1 Propionivibrio sp.
TGCGCCCTGAAGGTTGGCATCGCCAGCCTGAAGAAGTACTCTTGGGGTGCGCCCTGAAGGTTGGCATCGCCAGCCTGAAGAAGTACTCTTGGGGTGCGCACCATCAGGCGGATCAAGCACATCGATGCATGCGGGGGATTCCGCGTGCGCAAAGAAAAGAATTTGCGCACCCTACCGGGCTGTCCATTATTTTTTTGCGAATGGCTGAAAACAGAGACCAGGTTTTCTGTTTCTTCTGATCTGAAAACCGTGGTACGTCCCCTATTACGCGGCCGATAGATCCGAATCTGCAAGGAGGTCCAGTAATTCGGCAAGGTCGTGAGTACGGCGACAAGCGATTCAGGCTGACGAAAGAACAGCATTGAGTGCTTTCTCGACGGCCTGCTGCGCGTGAAAGCCAAAGATCGCGTCACCAATTTCACTGATCGGATCTCACAGTCGCAACGGCTTATTCGTCCTGCTGCGCAGACTCAAGCAAAAGCCATGGAACCGGGATTTCAGCAATGAACCACCTTGCCTTCGCGCAAGGCCCAGTAAAGCGCTGAACCCGGTTGATCACCCCAGCGTTTCACTTCTTCTTCCGAATAAACAAGGATGTCGGCCGGCACGCGCAAGGGGCGTAGCAGGCGACGCAGGCGCACCATTTCGTGGGCGCGATCCGGTACTTCATCCTCAATGACCAGCAGGTCGACATCCGAATCATCGTGCGCATCGCCGCGTGCGTAGGAGCCGAAGAGCATGATGCGCTTCGGTTTGCCATCGGCAGCAATGGCGCAGATGGCGGTTTGCAGGGTTTCCGGTGAGATCATCATTGCAACCCGGTCATTGTGAATGCATCAGATTTTACGATAAACCCCTGGCCTCGTCCGGCGAAAGGTCAGGATTGCCTGGAGTTTGCCTGGAACAGCCTTGCGCTAGCCGAATGGCGTGAATTCAGACTGCGGGCGGCATTCCCATCGCCTCACCCATGCGGATCGCTCGGGTCGGGGCCCAGTCGCGGTTGAAGGCCAGCGTGTCCTGCGGGAACAGCATGACGACGGTCGAGCCGAGCAGGAAGCGGCCCATTTCCTCGCCTTTTTTCAGGACGATCTCGCGCTCGTCGTAACGCCACTCGCGAATGACGCCGGGGCGGGGAGGATTGACCGCGCCGTGCCAGACGGTTGCCATGCTGCCAACGATGGTGGCGCCGACCAGGGTCAGCACGAAGGGGCCGAATGCCGAGTCGAAAACGCAGACGACGCGCTCGTTGCGGGCAAACAGGCCGGGCACGCCGCGCGCCGTTGTCGGATTGACCGAGAACAGGGCGCCGGGAACGTGGATCATCCGCGTCAGTTTGCCGGCGCAGGGCATGTGGATGCGGTGGTAGTCGCGCGGGCTGAGATAGAGCGTGGCGAAGCTGCCGTTCTCGAACCGGGCGGCCAGTTCGCGGTCGCCGCCGACCAGCGCCGTGGTCGAATAGCTGTGTCCCTTGGCCTGGAAAATCTGGTCGCGCTCGATGGTGCCGAACTGGCTGATTGCACCATCCACCGGGCAGAGGAAATCGGCTTCGGCCAGCGGTCGCGCACCGGACTGCAGGGCGCGGGTAAAGAACTCGTTGAAGCTCATGTAGCTGGCGATATCCGGGTTGGCCGCCTCATTCATGTTCACGCCGTAACGGTCGACGAACCAGCGGATGACGTTGGTCGTCAGGCTACCGGCCTCGGCGCTGGCGAACTTGCCGGCGAGGAAGGTCAGCATCTGTTTCGGAATCAGGTATTGGGGCAGGACGGCAAGACGATCGGACACTTTTTCGGGCCATCGGGTGAAGGAGGCGTGATTATACTGGCTTGCCTCGCGTTGCCATTCATATGGCGATGCCGAATGTCGTTGAATTTGACCGCGAAGAGTTCAGCGGCAACCGGCAATTCTTCTTCGAGCAGGAACATCACCTCGACGCGCTCTGCAGCATCACTTCAACCGTCCTCATCCGATCAGGCGCGTTGCCGATGGCATCATTGTCTGATCGATGGTTGCGGCGCACGCCAGCGGTGCGATCTGGGCGGACGGGTTTTACGGTGAGTCAGCCGCAGTTGAGTCAACCCCGCAGCGTTTGCCTCAGCAAGGTGGCCCTGACTCAATGCAACGAAATCACAGGCGGCAATCGCCTTAGCCCGCCGATCGTGGCGGTATCGTGGCCTTCAGAACCGGCGTCGCGTTCCTCCGGAGTCTGAACGCGGGCAGTGCGCTCATGGGGTCGCTCCGGCCGTGGCGGCGAACCGGGTGCGGATATCCTCCACCCGCTGGCGATTCACCCCGAAATCGGAATAACCTACACGCGACGCCGAGCGCACCTGAATTGCACCTGTAGAATCGAAGTGAAACTCCACATCGTCCTCAAAACCGAGCAGCGCTGAGCGAAATACGGCATGGATATAACCTTCATCAGTGCGTTCAATGCGTACCCGCTGCATGCCGTTGAGTGCCATCAGCAGCCGGCTTTGCGCTTGTACGGCATCGCCGTTGTAGCGCAGTGGTTCAACCCGCTGGCTTTCTGCGCTGGCCTGCGACGACACACAGTTGGGTGAATCGGGACACGGCGCGAACCGGCCCTCGTTCAGTCCCGGATTCGCCGGCTGTCCTGCGCCCGAACAACCGCCCAACGCCAGTGCGGAAATCAGCGTCAGTGCGCCTGACCAGGTTGTTATTGCCATGATGTTCAGTCCTGTGGCTTGTTTGCTTCGACGAGGTCACGATAGGCGTGCCAAGTCGCATGTCCGAGCACTGGCATGGTCACAACCAGACCAAGGAAAAGCGTCGCAAAACCAAGGCCGACAAGGAGCATGATGCAGAGTGCCCAGAGCAGCATCGGGCCGGGGTTGCGGCCGCAGACGAGAAGACTGGCGATGGCTGCGGTGACCGCATCGGTTTTGCGGTCGAGCATCAATGGCACGGCGATAACACTGATGGCGAAGACGAAGATCGCAAAAAAACCACCGACAGCGAAATAGACGAAAGCGAACATGGGTTGCTCGAACGTAAGGACGGTAAGGACGACATCGGCAAATGTTGGTAATCCCCCATCGAAAAAAAGCGCGAAAATAACGATGGAGGCACGCGCCCAAACAAGCAGTACGACAACCAGCAGGGCGGCAAACAGGCCAACATTGGCAAGGTTGGGACGCCCTGCGGCGATGCTGGGGCCTAGTTTCGGTGGCTCACCAAGTTCCATGCGTCGACTCAGTTCATAGATGCCCATGGCAAGGAACGGGCCGAGTAGAAGAAAGCCTGTCGTCAGCCCGGCAAAGAGCCCGTAGGCTTTGGCAAATACGGCTTGCATCAGCCAGCCAGCGGCAGCAAAACAAACGCCGTAGAACAGGCTGGCCAGACCGCCACGCCGAAAGTCCAGCCAGCCGGTGTGCAGCCAGCTGAGAATAGCGCTGGGCTCTATACGGCGTATGGTCGGAAAGCTGCTGGGAGGGCTTTCAGTGACTGGTGTATCGGATTCGTTCATGGGGGTAGTCCTCGCTAATTGAGATGTACACTGAGGGCCTGGATGCAATCAGGACGCCAGTGTGACGCAGGAATGTAGAGGAAGGTTTCAAATCGCCTTCCGCTGCGGTACTGGAATGCAGGAAAACGACAGACCGTATTGCAGAGGGCTGTATGCCTGCTTCAGTATATCGAAAAGATTTATCCCATAACGGTGCTGCAACCGATCAATCGCCGGTGATTTATGGCGAATAAAATGTTCTTGTGCAAATCACCATTGATCGAACGCACGCTTCAGTAGTACGTGCAGTTGTACATGGGCGGATTTCCTGACAATCACAGCGTAAACGCAGTTCGAACCCTTTCAGCCCAAAGGCGGTTAGTCACCCGAGCCTGGCAATGCCTTGGCATACCCCTGTTCTACCTCTTCACGACAACGGGCACTCATCGCCAAATCGACCAAACGACCATCTTGCAAGCCGTAAATCCAGCCGTGCAACATCAACTCCTGACCAGATTTCCAGGCATCGGAAACGGGGGTCGTCCGAGCCAGATTGCGTACTTGTTCAATTACATTCAGTTCGCACAATTTTGCCCATTTACTATCGTATTCTGTAATGCCATTCAGAAGATGAGCGTGGCGTTCTCGAACGTCTTCAATATGTCTTAGCCAGTTATCGATCATTCCAAGGGGCTGGCCATCAAGTGCTGCTCGCACACCACCGCAACCGTAGTGGCCACAAACAATGATGTGTTGCACGCGCAAAACCTCTACGGCGTAATGCACCACGGAAAGGCAATTGAGGTCAGTATGCACAATCACATTGGCAATGTTGCGGTGAACGAATACTTCCCCAGGATTCAATCCCGTGATCTGGTTGGCCGGTACCCTGCTGTCAGAGCAGCCTATCCAGAGGTATTTGGGTGCTTGTAGTTTCACCAGGCGCTGAAAGTATTCGGGGTCTTCCTTGATTTGACTCAGCGACCACACGCGGTTTTTTTCGAAAAGTTCAGATAAATATTTCATGGTGTTCCTGCAGTAGTCGTTATTGAGTCTGAGCCGGAAAATCCATACAGCCTCGTCATCTTAAGCCGTGAGGGAAGCCCTGAACTGTGTACTTTCCGCCCTTCTGGCGCTTGGCTGAAAGCACTTCCCAGGCAAGTTACCATTTGAACGAAGGGATTGCCCAGTCCGGTAGTGCTCCATCACGGCCGGCAATCCCGATAATTGCGGCGTTGAGAGTAGCCTGATCGGCGTTATCGGGTAAAACATCGGCGTGCACACCGCCCATCACCAGCAGGGTATCGATTCCGGCAGCCCGACCCCCTTCGATGTCATGATGCAGCGAATCTCCGATCGCCAGAGCACGCCCAGCAGCGCCTGTAGCGGCCAGCATCAGGCAATGCCGATAGATTTCCGGATACGGTTTGCCAATGTAGCTTACCTTGCCACCGCTCGCCTGATAGCGATCTGCCAGCGCCCCGGCACCCGGTTTCAGTCCTTGCGCAGTGATGCGCATGAGATCGGGATTGGCGCAGATCAGGGGGATGCCCCGTTTCAGCCCGGTCGCCATCATCTGCTCGTAGTATTTTTGCGGTTTCGCGTCATCAATCCCCGCCAGCAGGATGAAATCGGCTGCTTCAGCATCGGCAAGCCAGATTGGTAACCCTTCGGCGAATTCGGCTGGATCATCGCTGGTCAGTAGCAGGCAGCGCTGTGCAGCCTGATCGCCTGCCAGCTTGCTGAAAGGTCCTTGTCCGCGTGCCAGCATTTGCCAGGCGATTTCCCCTGAGGTAACCAGGTGGGAGTAGCTCTCGCGGGGAAACCCGATTTCACGCAATCGAGTTTCGTTCGGGATTGTTCGCTTACCGGAATTACTGATGAGGATCACTTGCTTTCCCGCCCCGAGCAAACGATGAAGGCAATGAACAGTACCCGGGTAAGGCATTCGGCCGTCATGCAGGACGCCCCACTGGTCGATCAGGAATGTGTCGTAGTGCTCGACCGCTGCCGAAAGACTTTTGCGAAACTTTATCGTCGTGCCGGTTGAAAGGGATATCGTGGAAGCGTAGGCCGCTGCAGAAGCGAGCGAACGGGAGGAACTGATATTTTCTGTCGTCGGACTCATTTTTTTCTCCGATGCTGTTACAAGTTGCGGGTGAATGCGGTTCGTTTAGGTGAAATCCAGGCCCGGAATTTATTTGGTCGCAGACCTTGGCCATCAACCAGAAAGCGCACCATTCCTTGGTTCGCTTGCCGCATTGTTGCTGGTAGGCAGACTCCTACGAAAGATCGAGCTTCCAGTACTTGATCGCCTGCGCGACCAGCGCGGCTTCCCCGCCCGCGAAGCGGCGATCGGCATTGACGATATCGAGCATCGCACTCAAGACCTTCTTCTGCAGTTCGGGGTCGCGAATGTCGCCGAGCAGGTGCTCGATGCTCTCCGGGTCGAGTTCGAACTGGCCGGAAGGCATGCGGTGGGCGTAGGCCAGCATGTCTTCGCAAAACTCATGGATGACCTTGTCGAAGCGGGCATGATCGAGCCCCATCCGGTTAATGATGTCGTTACGCTGCAACGCTTCGAGTTCGCTCAGATCAATGGCGCCGTCTGCCAGCAGCGCGAGGGCAACAACGCGGGTCATGGCTTCGGGACTGTCTGAGGGGTAGTGACGCATGGTTATTCTCCTTGCAGTGGTTGGTTCAAAAAACTTTGTTATGTCCTTGTACGGCTTGGACAAATGCACTATCGCAGTTTATTGATATAATTTCCAATTAGATATTTTGTTATTATGTATTTGCCGGAGCTTATGTATGCCTCGTCGTCGCATTACTTTCCGCCAGCTTGAAACCTTTGCCACCGTGGCCCGCTTGTCCAGCTTTACCAAGGCCGCAGAGGCGCTGCATCTGACCCAGCCGGCAGTTTCGATCCAGATCCGCCAGATTGCCGATGCGATCGGCCTGCCGCTCTTTGAGCAGAGTGGTCGAGAGATTGCGCTGACTTCAGCCGGCGAGGAGTTGTTGACCAGCGTGCGTCGCCTGGACGACGTGTGGAACCGCTTCGAGTCGGCGATCGATGAGCTGAAAGGCTTGAAGCGCGGCAAGCTGCGGGTGGCGCTGGTAACCACGGCGAAGTACTTTTTGCCGCGCATGCTCGGTGCCTTCTGCCGGCGCTTTCCCGACATCGACATCGAGCTGGAGATTGGCAACCGGGAAAAGATCGTCGAGCGGCTGCGCAGCAATCAGGACGACCTGTACGTGATGTCCTACCCGCCGGAGGATCTGGATATCGTCAGCCTCCCGTTTCTCGAAAACGAATTCCTGGCCCTGGCAGCGCCTGCGCACTGGGCCGTCGGCAAGCCGTTGACGTTGCAAGAACTGGCCGGCGAGTCGTTTCTGCTGCGCGAGATCGGCTCGGGCTCGCGCCACGTCATCGATCAGCACATGCAGGCCACCGGGATTCAACTCAAGGTACGGCTATCGCTGGCCAGCAACGAGGCGATCCGCGCGCTGGTGGCCAGCGGCATGGGGCTGACGGTACTGTCGCGTCATGCGCTGGGCGACAGTCTCGAACGCGGCGAATTGGCGACGCTGGAGGTGATGGGGTTCCCGCTGGCGCAGCCCTGGAGCGTGGTGCACCTGCGCAACAAGGTTCTGCCCCTGCCGGCACAAGCCTTTCTCGACGAGCTGTTGCAAACCGGATTTTCCGGTTTGTCCCAATCCCTCCCCTAAAAAATATTCGCTTTCCACACCAAGGCCGCTACCCTGCGATCCGCATGAATAGGCGATCTGCGCTATATAAACCTGGAGAATGGCGTGTTCATTGGCTCTACAGAGCACATCCCCGAAGAACGCCGTTTAGCAAGGCTTTCAGCCCGGTTCAATACTCAGCAGGCCAGGCCGGCGTTTCCTGCCTGAGCGCACCCCTTCAACTTCCCAGAGCCAATCTCCTGCATGGAAAGACCTATTCGTCGCCACCTTGCCCACTGCTGACCTCCGTGGCCCAACTTATCCGCCTCCACCGCCGCATATCGCCGCCGATCTTTCTCCGACAACCGACTGAATAACACTTTCATCCGCCGTTCTATACCTTCTGGGTAATGCCGCATGCCTCACATCCTCCATTTGCTGTTCTTCAAGCTTTTAGCTCTAGCAAATGGCATGCCATTTCGATTTGTCAAACCGGGAAGTTATTTCGTAGGCGTTCCTTAGGAACGGCTACGAAATAACTTCCCGATTTTATCTTCTCACCTGCATTGAT
>NZ_JBMOJE010000177.1:0-7665 GCF_049316945.1 Propionivibrio sp.
CTCGCCGCCCTTACTGCCGCCAGATTTGTGCGGATCTACTCAGCCGGCAACACGCGGGGATTGTGAAGAGCGCGACCTACAACTTCGCTGACTAATCACCCGTGCAAGATTCCATAATGGGAACTTCCTGATTCGTCTTGTATCAATCATCAGAGGCTTTCGGGGAATCAAGCTCAGCATGATGGTTTTCTGCAAAAATAAATCCAACGTATTCTCCTAAGCGATTGACTGAGAATCCGTCCATTCAAGAAACTGAGTATTTCATAGAATCTATGGCGAAGGAGAGTAACGATGTGGATGTTTGTTTCCGGCTTGGTACTGTTCTTTGCCCTCCATTTCACCACCGCAACACCTCCCGTGCGCGAAAGCATAGCTAGGATAACGGGTGAAAACGCATGGAAAGGTTTGGTGGCACTCGGTTCCCTGAGTGCAGTCTTCCTAATCAGTTTCGGCTGGAAGTACGCACCGAACACCGTCCTGTTTGCCCCGAGTCCATTCGCGATACTGTGGGCGCCCGTGCTTGTTAGTATTGCAATGGTGCTCTTTGTGATCGGCGGTGGAAACCTTAGTGGATACATCCGACGAACGCTGCATCACCCGATGCTTGTCGGCGTCATCATCTGGTCCATCACACACCTGCTTGCTAACGGTGGCTTGCGGGAAACCTTGTTTTTCGGCGCGTTTCTTGTCTTTTCAGTCTATGCGCTGGGATCTCTCTTGCTCGCAGGCAAACGGGCCACTTTCAAGCCGTTGTGGAAGTGGGACGCAATCGGCCTCGGCATCGGGCTGTTTGTCGCCATCGGTGTCATGCACAGCCATAAATGGTTGTTCGGCGTAGCAGTCTCTTGAATAGGCCGAGTGGCCCAGCAATTGGCGTGGCACATTTCAACAATCCGGAAAATTCCATGGGTGGATGACACAATCCTTAAACGGCCGAAGGCCAACACCTTCCCATAATGATTGCTGATCGAATCTGGTTTCTCAGAGCCATTTGGCGCTATTGATCCCCGTAACCCTTGGCTGAAGATTACCTCAATAGATCCCTAGCCTGATCCCGCCAGTAATTCAGTGCTTCGAAATATCCCTCCCACACGCAACCGTTGCAGCCACGGCCGCAGCAAGTGCTCGGCGTCGGCGGTGGTGGGCGCAGGGTGAGTTTCCTTTTGCTAACAAACTCCTGGATTTCAAAAACCATTGTTTGCGCATCCACCAAGTTTTTGAGTGGCCTACAAAATGGATCGAGAGGTTTGTTGGTGCTGGACATCATGGGTCTGGATGAATTTAAACTGATGCCTGGTTACGCGGTTTGCCGATACGACCACGAAAGATAGGGGGCCTTCTCCAGCAAAGCGAACAATTGATCGTGCCGCCCAGCGGTGACCAGAGCCGACAGGCACATGGTCGTTCCGTGGAAGAAACCGTGGTTCTCACGGGTGTCATTCCAGTTGGCGATGACGGTTTCTACCAGGCGATCGGCCCATTCCGCCGCGAGTTCTGGCGAGGCACAAAGCTCGCCCCAGTAGTCCCCAAGGATCTCGATGTACGGGAATTCCTCTTCGGCATGAGCCTGGTAAAGCTGTTCCAGCCATTTGCAACGGGTAGGCAAGTCGGCTGGAGCATTGGCTATGATTGGTACGAGAACATCGATGACCCGATTGACGGCGGATCCGATGGCGCCGGATGAGCTGTCGATGTTCTGGAGCGAGGGCGAGAGTTTTTGCAGGAACAACACCGCGCCCTCAGCGCCGAGCAGCGCATCTTTCCTTGCCGCCGCCTTGATTTCTGAGAGTGCCTCCTTGATTCGGGTGATGGCCGGATCTGAACTCCAGCCAAAGGCGCCTTTACGGAAACAGGGAGCGAACTCCCAAGAATACTTGCTTGCGGCCATTTCTATCTGATCTCTCTGCACCCCTTATGAATCAAGGCACTATTTTTTATCGGCATGTTCTGATATTTTCAGACAGTCCAGGCCAACCGGTCTGGCGAATGTTTTTCATGAATTGAGACCAGGCACACAATGATCCTTACTCTCAAAGTAACACTGCTCTCCGGCAGTTATGCAAACGGCGCATGGGAAGGAATGATTGAGATTGATTCATCTTCAACGCTGGATGAACTTCATCTTGCCATTCAAGACGCCGTCAATTTTGACAATGATCACTTGTATGAATTTTACATCTCACGAACCGCACGAAGTGGCAATCGGGTTCGTTTTGATGATGAAAATGGTGAAGTTTTCAGTACAGCTATAGAAGATCTGTATCCACTTCCCGACAAGAAGAGCTTGTATTACTTTTTTGATTTTGGAGACAACTGGCTTTTCAAAATCACAAAATCAAGAAAACGTGACCAAGAGCCATGCCAAGGTATCGAGTATCCAAGGTTGGTTCTCGAAACAGGAGTAAAGCCAGACCAATATCCTGATTGGGAAGAGTGAATTGGCTCACCAGGCAAGCCGCTAAATGCAAGTCCTGGGGAATATCTCAGCATCTAAGCGAGAATCTCTCGTCCATCAATTTCTTACGTTCGCCGGTTAAGTAGTCGCCCCGCTGCGCACTATGTGGTTGGCGCAATTCGGCATCTTTATTCGCTATCGCTAGGTCGATTTGCTGACACCGGATTTCATTGAACTGAGTTGCGTTGCTTGTGCGTGTGGTCTTTGTCGCTGCTGCAAATTGTTTCTCTCGTTCTAGCCTGGAGTTTTCCATCGCAGAAACGGCTGATTTAAGTCGCTCTAGATCATTATTAGCCCTTGGTGTTTCATTTTCGACAGCGGTGACAGCTATGGTTTTTTCTTTGACAGAGCATGGTTTGTCACCGTACGAAACTTGACCACCATTTCCGCACTTGTAGTTGATACTCAGATTGCTCGGTATTGTGTTGGGAGATATGCCTGTTTTACCCATGGGTGGCGGCAAACGTTGGGAAGGCAGTTCGGAATTTGAATTTACATCCATGGGCCGTGCAATCTCTGATGCTGCCCGGTTGCTGTATTCAAAAAATAACCATCCGGCGACGACAACCGAAAGGGCGAGTACAAAAGATACAGCACGTATGTGCGTAGGTTCCTGCATTTCAACTGCCACCGAAGATTTTTTAGTTAATATTGCTTTTGATTGTCTCAAGTGGCTATGTCAAACACAAGCCACATTATGCAACCTCAGCCACCCTTGGCGCTTCCCCACCTCCGCTCCTTATGGCTGACCCATTTGTTCGAGAACGAATGCCCGCAGTTGCGCCTTTCTTTGATTGATCACTCCTTGAGGCTTTGCCTTCGACTACCTCAAGACAGCAGGCAAGAAGACTTATGCATTCCCCTATCGCGGCACCATGCGCGATGACGTGCGGCCCGGTCTGCGCATAACTAACTACAAGAAACGCGCCGTGATTGCCTTCGATGTGACCACCGAGCAGGTATCCATCATTGGCGTGTTCTACGGTGGCCAGGACTACGAAACAATCCTACAAGACGACCCCGAGGACGGCTCGACGCACTGATGTGCTCATTCCAATACCCTGCCACTCATTCCATATTCCATTCGAAACCCTGCCAGCGATTCCAGCCCAAAGTCGGCGACCCACTGACGCCTCGGCGATAAAGAATTCAACAAGCGCATTAAGTATTTTCGGTTATCCGGATTTTATCGACGGGCGCTTTGAATGCTGCGTCGCAGCAGATTTCAAGTGGATAATCTATGTGGAATTTTTGGCCACCGACAGCAAGCGACCCAAAGCGGTCATCGGGGGTTTTGTAAAGCTGCCGTTCGATGGGAACGCAGAAAACGCGGAAGCAGCCGTTTGAAATGCGAAAGTGATATTTTGGAGCGAACGGCAGCTTCTCGGCCGAAAGCGGTCGGTGATTGAAAATTGATGGCGGTCGGCTGACGGCCATCAGCGGCCGTCCAGCCATGCCGCGAAGCCGCCATTCAGACGACCGCTCTACTCAGGAAGCTGCCGCTCCCCGCGCCACCTCCTTCGACTCCTCCTCGGCCAAAGCCGCCGGTGGACTCAAAATGAAAATGGTCGGTACTTAAAAGTATCTTCATTTCGTGAGTGAGGCAAATACGAGGTTTGGTACTATTGAATGAGCCTAGCTAATCCCCCGCAGGAAGTCTCGCGGTATTTAGGGTCCATGTCTTTTCCAGTTTGCCGCATCGTCTCAATCACGGCGTCCAAAGAAACTCGCGCTTGATCTGCGCTTCGCGATAATGCCATTGCCGTAGCATTGATGGCAGTTACCGCTGCAACTCCATTTCTTTCTACGCAAGGGATTTGCACTTGTCCATTTACAGGATCACAAGTCAGCCCTAAATGATGTTCCATCGCAATTTCTGCCGCCATGCAGATTTGTTTTGCATCGGCATCGTGCAGTGCCGCAAAGCCTGCAGCTGCCATAGCACTCGCAACGCCGATCTCGCCTTGGCATCCCACCTCCGCACCTGAAATGGAAGCATTTCTTTTAAACAAAGCTCCTATCGCCGATGCTACTAAAAAGAATTTTAAAGCTCTGGCCTCATCAAGGGGGTGAATCCATCGGTCATAATACGCTAGCACTGCTGGTATCACTCCACAGGCTCCATTAGTAGGAGCCGTTACCACGCGGCCACCAGCTCCATTCTCCTCGGAAACCGCTAAGGCAAAGACATTCACCCAATCCATTTGCACCATAATTGAGGTTTCTTTCTCTTCGCTACACTGAAGTTTCTGAAACAGAGCACTCGCACGCCTTGCAAGATCCGTTGGTTTCGGGAGATTTCCAGTAGTTTTGAGGCCTCGATGAATTCCTTCCTGCATCACAGCCCATATTTTTTGCGAATAATGGGCAATTTCTTCAGGAGAATGCAATGCAAGTTCGTTCTGCATTAAAATCTCACTCATCAAAGCATCCTGACAAAATACCACCAGCTCTTTCGCATTAGTGAAATAAAACGGCACCGTGGGAGCTTGGGGTTCTTTTGTGGCTGTGAATTCTTCCTCAGAAACCACAAAGCCTCCTCCAATCGAATAATATCGCCTCACAAGCAGTGGATTAGAACCCGCAAATACCGAATATTGAATGCCGTTTTCATGCAGCTTTAGCGTTTTTTTGGAAAAAATCAGCTCAAAGCCCATTTTTTTATTAGGCATAAGGTGCACCTGCCTCGTTTGCATCACCGCGGCAATAATGCTGGGCACTTTATCTAAATCAACATCCTCTGGTAAAAATCCACTCAACCCTAAAATAATTGCTTGATCCGTAAGATGCCCTTTTCCCGTTGCACTCAAGGAACCAAATAACTCTACTTGAATACGATCCGCCGCAGACCACACATTTTCAGTTTTCATTGTCTGCACAAATCGATGCGCTGCGACCATCGGGCCAAATGTGTGTGAACTTGACGGACCGATCCCGATTTTAAACATTTCAAATAATCCGTAATACATGTTGGCTCGTTAGATAAACTGTAAAATAATGGATCCTAACGCTAGCAGCCCAATTACTGCGACAAAATAGGTATCAGGTCCTGCATATTTACGCATTGCGGGAACAGCACGCACCGCATACGCCGGCATTAGAAATAAAATAATGGCAAGAATAGGACCGCTTAAATCATCAATCAAATCCAAGGCACTCGGATTGTAAACTGCCACAATCCAAACGCAAAGCCCGATTACTACAAGCGAGATTTTGTTAATTGTAAGTGCCGAATATCTGGCGACAAACGGTGCGCGACGAAGTATCCCAATGAACCCTTCTTTTGTCCCCATGAAATGCCCTAAGAAAGATTTGGTAATGGCGATCACTGCAATAATGGGAGCTACATTGTGCAGAACCGGATTGTGAAACACCGTAGCCATATAGGTGAGAATGGTGACATTTGAGACTTTGGCCTCTTGGAGTTGCGCGCCAGAGAAAGTCATCGCACAACTAAACACAAAAAAGACGACTACCCCCACAATCAAAAAATGGGCACAAAGTAAGATTTTATTGATATGAGGCTCCGCATCGCTATTGTAAGTCCGCTTTTGCGCTAAGACCATGGAAGAAATGATCGGCGAATGGTTAAAAGAAAAAACCATCACTGGAATAATATAGAGCATCGAAATCGCAAAATGAGAAAAATCTGGAGTTGGAGCCTCAAAAATCCCTCCATTCCAAGTTGGAATCATGTAAAGCGACAAAGTAAAAATAGCAGCCACAAAAGGAAAAACTAAGAAACTGATGGCTCGAATGATGATTTCCTCTCCGTATTGCACGAGACACATAAGAAAAAGAGTCAAAATGCCTGCTAGCAACACACGAGGTGGAGGGGATAAATGCAAATTATCGGAGATGATGGAATTAATCGTATTGGTAAGAGCTACAGAATAGACCAATAAAATCGAAAAAATCGCTAGAAAGTAGAGAGTAGTGATGAGAAACCCGATTTTTGAGCCGAAAGACTCATCGGCTACTACTGTAATATCTTGGCTATTCCCTTTCCCGACTAAAACAAATCGCGCCAACCCTCGATGCGAATAAAAAGTCATCGGAAATGCTAAAAGCGCCATCATCACGAAAGGCCATAATCCACCAATCCCAACCGTAATAGGCAAAAATAGAATCCCTGCACCAACCGCTGTGCCAAATAAGCTTAGCGACCAAAAGAAATCTTCTTTTTTCATAGGTATTTTTTAAGAAGGATAAAGGACAGGAAATTCAACCACCTTCCCCGAAGTATCCCTGCACCTTCCGCGCTTCGTCAACCGTAATTTTCCGCCAGGTTCGTCCGATCTCTCCTGAAATCAGCGTCTGTTACCCTGAAAACGCCCTTCGCCTTTCGTTTTCAGGGGAGCAGACACGAACGCTCCCGTCGGGCAGCGTCAGAGGCCCGCTTACCACGTCACCACGCAATGCGCTGATCGAACTCGTACTCCGGAAGGGGCTGGATCAAAAGATCGTCGCCGCCCGACCCGGCGGCTTTCCACAGCGGCGGGCCGTGAGCCGGGGCGATGCACGGAGAGTCGACCGGTTCGCCAAGATGGGTGAGGATATCCCGCATCGCTTTGCTTTCGTCGATGAAGGCGATGATCTTCATCGCGCCATCGCATTTCGGGCAGATCAGAGGGAACACTTCGTCGATTGGCGCCAGTAGCAGCGCCCACACATACCGTGCCGCCTGGCGGTCAGGTGATTCTTCCGTTTCGGCCTCGGCTTTGCCTTTGGCCTTTGTGCGCCTCAAGGAATTCGGCGGAAGACAACAGTACGCCCAGCGCTCGCGCATGGGGAATCGCACAACGGGCAGCGGAAGGCAGGTATCGGTTGACGCCTTTGCGGCGCATTTCGCGATGCACGGCCGGCCAATCGGGCTCAGGACGGGTACGGCTTGAGGGCGTCGCCGGCGGGTAAAGCTGGGCTTCCAGTCCCATCTCACTCAGGCCGTCGGGTAGCGGATAGGTCAGGCCACATTGCTTCGCCCGGCGCAGTATTTCGCCAACGGTCGTCGGTGATGTGCCAACGACCCGAGCAATCTCGCGATGGCTTCGGCCACCCTCGTGGTGCAGCCGTAGAACTTCAATAATCTTACGCATGAATAACCTGACATTCGCCATGTTGGCCTCGGCAAATCTACCGAGGGTGCCACGGTTATCCCGCGTGCTACGCAACTACAAATTACTGTCCAGTTTGCTCTGGAATCACTGTCC
>NZ_JBMOJE010000178.1:0-7489 GCF_049316945.1 Propionivibrio sp.
GGATTCCGGGTCAAGCCCGGAATGACGGGGTTATCCGTGACTGACTACTAGCCACGTCGGCCATCAATCCTGGCCTTGACCCAGATCGGCAAGAAAAGCAGCGCAAACAGGCTAAACGCCAATACCCACAAGGCTTGCCCGAGCAAGATCCAGTGGGCGTAATACGCCGGCAGCAGCCAGACACCCACGACCCGGCATGCCGCTGCCAGCGCTGCAAGGGCAAACACCACCGGCAATACGCGTGGCGGTGCATTCACATTGCGGCCGGTATGGCCCAGGCTGACCCGCGCCATCATCCCCAGCGTCACCATGCCAATGCCGCCAGCGGCCAGCGCATGCACGGCCAGGCTGTGGCTGGCCCAGCCGGCTCCGGCCAGGGCTTTGAGCAGGAAACCCAGCACCAGCCAGCCATAAGCCACGACCAGCACCCAGATCATCGGCTTTTTCCAGACGTCCGGATGCACCCAGCCGGCCAGCCGCCAGGCGTGGAGAATGGCCAGAAGTCCGGCCAGCACAGAAACCAGAACCAGCAACACCGCATCATGACGGGACTGCAGCCAGACATCGGCAATGGCCAGCGCCAGAAACAGCACCAGACTCCAGCGATCCACGCGCGGGTCGTTGCGCGTCACAAAACCATTGTTGAGGCCGTTCTCGATGAACATCGGCACGACCCGCCGGATCAGCGTCAGCACCAGGCCCAGGATCAGGTAAAAACCGGCATACAGGCCAACGCCGATCCCTTCCGGCCAGACCCTGGCAACCCCCAGATGGAATACCAGGCTGGCCGGAATGAAGAGCGCAACCTTGCCCACGATGGCCATCTGGTTCCACTGCTTTACCCGCACAACGGGCCGCGTCAGCGCCACCAGCAGGACGATCAGAAACAGCAGTTCAGCCAACGCCGGCCAGGCGCCACCGATCGCGAAGAACGGCAGCACTCTGGCCAGCAACCAGATGACGGCCAGCGCCAGCAAGGGGTAGCCGGTCAGCGTCGGCAAGTTGGTCCAGTTGCGCACCGCCGTCAGCAAGAAACCCGACACCACCGCCAGTCCGAAACCAAAAATCATTTCATGGGCATGCCAGGTGATCGGCGGATAGTCCTTCGGCAAGACCGGCATGCCCAGCCCGAAGCTGCCAAGCCAAAGCAGCATCAAGAGCGCAGAACCCAGGGTCGCCAGCGCAAAAAAGGGGCGAAAACCGGTATGCAGAAAAGCAAATTTGCCGGTAAAAGGTGTTTCGATATTCAACATGGGTGCGTCCGTTGCATGAGGAGGCGGTTGATCCTGGAAAAGGCAGTTGACCACGGCGAACACGGCGAACACGGCGAACACAATGGAAAAACAATGGCTTGCAATGTTTTCATGATTCATCCTTTGGGTAAGCCATCAAATCCTGAAAAACCGAGCACCCCGAGAGTATTTGCTTCGCAGCAGCTTTTCGCTGGGCCCGTCAGTCGCTTCATGTAGAACTCCCTTCGTTATTTTTTTCGGCGCTGGAAACATAAAGGCTGACCAGGCGCGCCACCATGACGGCAAGATAGAGTTGTCCGGCCACCGCCTGCACCATCACAAGACCGCGCGCCAGATCACTTTTCGGCAGCACGTCGCCCAGGCCCAGCGTCGTCTGCGTGACAAAACTGAAATACATGCTGGTATGCAAGGAGAGCGATCCGCCTTCGGGCAGGAGGTAAGCGTCGTGCCATTCCAGCCCGACGGCCCAGTGAAGAATGGCGAACAATATTCCCACCAGCATGTACACGCTTAATCCGGCGTAGATAAGCTCCGCACTGACCCTGCTTGAACTCATGGCGACGCGCACGGTGTCGATTCCGGCAATAAAACCCAGGATGACCAGGGCGATGGTGCTGGCGGCAATCACGCTTTGTAATTCGATGGATCCGGCCACTATCCGGATGCTGATCAAGGCGAATAAAAGTATCAGCAATACGTGTGAAAAATGACGGCGCCTGATTCCTACGAGTGCCGCAACCAGGTTGATGCCGACGAAAATCATCAGATGGGTTTGAACCAGGCCAAACGCAGCGAGCAAGGGCGCGGCGATCAGCGTCAGAAACAGGGTATAGAAAAGGAAGCTGTAACGGTGTGCAAGCCAATATGCAAAGACAGAGCGCAGGTGGTGATGGCCGAGGTGTATTAACGATCTGTTTTGCATGCTTTTATTACTCCCGATGGCCTGTGGGGTGCAGAGCCCTGAACAGCTCTGCAACAGGGCATTTCCAGGCGGCATGCCCCGAGATCCGCATGAATGCTGCCTCGCGCGACACTTACTCTGAAGAAGCCCGTCCAGCCTGCCTTGCAGGCCGGCTCTGAGTTACTTCCGGTTGCTTCCGGCGACCATCTTGAATTCGAACAGCCGGCATTCGATGGCGCCGTTGTAGAGCGGGGTTTTCTTGCTCGGCGTCAGGCGCATCAGCTTGGGCAGGCGCAGGTCGGCGCTCAGCAGGTAGCAGTTCCAGCCGGCGAAATTGCGTTTGAGGGCGCCGCCCAAAAGCGGGTAGAAGGCGGCCAGTTCGTCCTGTTCAGAGAGGCGTTCGCCGTAGGGCGGGTTGGCGACCATGATGCCGGGGCTGTTGCCATAGTTGGCCGGGGCGTCGATTTCCAGCAGATCGCCGGTGCTCAGCGTGACGGCGGGCAGCAGGCCGGCGCGGTCGAGGTTGGCCAGCGTGGCGCGCACGGCGACCGGCGAAATGTCGCTGCCGTAGATCTGCGCCTTGGCCGCCGGCTTTTCGGCATCCATGGCGCTGTCGAGCAGATCCTTCCAGACGGCGAGCTGGAAGTTCTTCAGGCGCTGGAAGCCGAAGTCGCGTCCGGCGCCCGGCGCGATATTGAGCGCCATCTGCGCCGCTTCAAGCAGGAAAGTTCCGCTGCCGCACATCGGGTCGAGCAGCGGCGTGCCGGGTTGCCAGCCGGAAAGGCGCAGGATGCCGGCGGCGACGTTTTCCTTCAGTGGCGCTTCGACGGTCTTCTGGCGCAGGCCGCGCTGGTAGAGCGGCGCGCCCGAGGTGTCGATGTACAGCGTGCATTCGTCGGCGGTGATGAAGCCGTGCATGCGCACCTCCGGCTCGCGCGTGTCGACGCTCGGGCGCTTGCCGGTGTCGGCGCGGAAACGGTCGCAAATGGCGTCCTTGATGCGCAGGGTGATGAACTCAAGGCTCTTGAGCGGACTTTTGACCCCGATCACATCGACGCGGATCGTCTGCCCGAAGTCGAACCACGTCGGCCACGCCGTTTCGAGCGCCAGGCGATAGATGTCGTCTTCCTTGGCGTAGCGGCCATGGGCGACTCGCCACAGGATGCGGGTGGCGATGCGCGAGTGCAGGTTGGCGCGGTAGCAGGTCGGCCAGTCGGCGACAAAATGCACGCCGCCGGGAATCGGCTTCAGATCGCTGACGCCGGCGGCGACGAGGTCTTCCGCAAGCAGGGCTTCAAGACCGCGCGGACAACTGGCAAAAAACTTTTCCAAAGGAGTTCCTAGAAGGGTTTGAGAATGACCAAGAGGGTGACGACGAGCAGGACGATGACCGGGATTTCGTTGAACCAGCGGAACCAGACGTGGCCACGCGTGTTGCGGCCAGCCTGGAAATCATTCAGCAGCTTTTTACAGTAGAGATTATAGGCAACCAGGCCGACGACCAGCGTTGTTTTGGCGTGCAGCCAGCCGCCGCTGACGCCAAAACCGAGCCACAGCCAGAGGCCGAGGGCAATCGACAGATAACCGATCGGCGTCATGAAGCGATAAAGCTTGCCGGCCATCAGCAGCAGGCGGTCGCGTTCGGCGCGGCTTTCCTTCGGCACCATCGCCAGGTTGACGAAGATGCGCGGCAGGTAGAAGAGGCCGGCGAACCAGCTGACGACCAGCACCAGATGCAACGATTTGAGTACCAGGTAAAACATCGATGTTTCCTTTCTTGCCAGGCGGCAATAAACCTAGAAAAGGCAGTTGACCACAGCGAACACGGCGAACACAACGGGAAATCAATGACTTGCAATATTTTCATAATTCACCCTTACCCTTTGGGTGAGCCATGAAATCCTAAAAAACTGAGCACCCCAAGAGTATTTGCTTCGCAGCAGCTTTTCGCTGTGCCCGCCGTGTTCGCCGTGGTTAAACTGAGGTTTTAAGGATAAATTGAGGGTAACGGGCTAATCAGCGGCCCCCATGCCCGTCAAGCCATCCGCAACCTGCGGGTAGCGCAATTTTGCCCGGAGTTCCTTTTTGCTGCGCCGGTTGTCGAGCCGGCGCGACTCGCTCATGAATGACAGTTGCACGGGCGACATCCGTTGCTGCGCTTCGCTGCGCGTAATGCGCGGCGCCTGCGGCAGGCCGAAGCGGTCGGCAACCAGGTCGAAGTATTCGCCCATCTTCAGCGCGGAGTCGTCGCTGGCGTTGTAGCAGCGGTTGGCGCGGCCGTAGCGCAGCGCGGCGCAGGTCAGCATGGCCAGGTCGTCGGCATGGATGTGATTGGTGAACACATCGTCCTCGGCACACAGCGTCGGCACACCTTTTTGCAGGCGCTCGATCGGCAGCCGGTCGGCGGCGTAGATGCCTGGGGCGCGCAGGATGCTGACGCGGACGCTGTTGTTCCTGCCGAAGCGGCGCAACTGGCGTTCGGCATCGACGCGACGCCGGGCGCGGGCGGTGGCCGGGCGCAGCGGCCGGGTTTCGTCGATGTGCGCGCCGGCGCAGTCGCCATAAACGCCGCTGGTGCTAATGTATATGAGCCGCTGTGGTAGACTTTTTCCCTGGCTCAATGCCGCCAGCAGATTGCGCGTGCGGGTATCGGCGCTGCCGCGATCGGGTGGGGGCGCAAAATGCAGCACGATGTCGGCGAGGCCGCCAATACGCTTCAAACTGGCGGCACGATCAAGATCGGCGAGGATCGGGCAGGCACCGTTGGCGCGCCAGAAAGCGAACTGCGCCGGGTCACGCAGCAGGGCGAAGAGTCGATAATGGCCGAGCAGGCGGGGCAGGGTACGGCGAGCCACGTCACCGCAGCCGACGATCAATAATTTTTGCACGGCGCAATTTTACCGGATTCATGCCGTCAGGGAGATTCGATGGGGTTTCAGATCAGCGTTCAGCCGAGCAATCACGTTTTTCAGGCCGAGGCGGAGGAGACGATTCTCGACGCCGCGCTGCGCCAGGGGCTGGCCTTGCCCTACGGTTGCCGCTACGGAGCCTGTGGCGCCTGTCGCGGGAAGGTGCTGAGCGGGCAGGTCGATCACGGCAAGGCATTGAATGAGGTGTTGAGCGAGGCCGATCGCCGTGCCGGATTTGCCCTTTTCTGCTGCGCCAGTGCAAGCAGCGACCTGAGCATCGAGAGCCGGGAACTGCGTTCGTCGGAAGAACTCCCGGTGAAGACCCTGCCGGCGCGGGTGCAGAAGCTGACGCGTGCGGCGCCCGACGTGATGCTGGTCGAACTCAGGCTGCCGGCCAGCGAGCGATTGCAGTTCTTTGCCGGGCAATACATCGATATCCTGCTCAAGGGCGGTCGGCGGCGGGCGTTTTCGCTGGCCAATGCGCCGCACGACGATGGCTGCCTGCAACTGCATATCCGGCATGTGCCGGGCGGGCAGTTTACCGATCATGTGTTCAGCACCATGAAGGATCGCGACATGCTGCGCTTCAACGGGCCGCACGGCAGTTTCTACCTGCGTGAGGATTCGCAGAAACCGATGCTGCTGGTGGCCGGCGGTACCGGGTTCGCGCCGATCAAGGCCATTGTCGAACACGCCATCGCCGAAAAGACGACGCGGGCCATCACCCTCTACTGGGGCGGACGCGAGCGCGCCGATCTCTACCTGTTGCCGCTGGCCGAGCAGTGGGCCCGCGAGCAGCCCGGCATGCGCTTCGTTCCGGTGCTGTCCGATACGCCGCAGTGCGAGAAATGGAGCGGGCGCATCGGATTTGTGCACGCCGCGGCGATGCAGGATTTTCCTGATCTTTCCGGTCACCAGGTGTATGTTTGCGGTTCGCCGGCGATGGTGGCGGCCGCCCGGCGGGATTTTGTCGGACAATGCCAGCTGCCGGAAAACGAGTTTTTCGCCGATTCCTTCGAATATGCCATCGACGAAGCCAGTGAAGCAGTTAGCGAAGCGGCAACCGTTGTCCAGAATCCATCCAATATTGCAGGTTGATCGCCATGCCCGACGTCTTCATTTCCCGCCAGCCCCTGGTCAATCGCCAGAGCAAGATCATCGCCAGCCGCCTGACGCTGCACCTGGCTGACGGCGCGACGACAAAAGATGCCGCCACCACCCTGAACGCGCTGACCAAGTGCTGGCCGCAGGGTGAAAAACTGGTCTTCATCAATTGTGGCGATACGCCCGTCGATGCGGCGCTGCTCGAATGGCCGGTGCCGGCCAATGCCACCATCGAAGTTCCTTCAGCGTCGTTGCTTGAGCCCGGCGCCGAGGCTTTCATTGCTGCCGTGCAGGCCGCGCAACCCTCGCTGTGCCTGATTTTCGACACGCAGGCGAAAGCCGCGCTGGCGGCCGGCGTGACGTTCCGCTTCATCGCCTTCGACGCGCTGCGTTATACGCCGGCACAACTGAAGATTCTGGCCGCGCAGACGCAGCCTTATGGCATTGGCGTGGCCTTCAACGTCAATGACGAACAGGGTTTCCAGTCCTGCCTCGACGCCGGGGTGAATGCTGCCGCCAGCTGGTTTTTCATGCGCTCGAAAAAAGCCACGGCCAAGGTGCTCAACCCGGGGCAGGCGCAAATCGTCCGCGTCCTCAACCTGGTGCGCAAGAATGCCGATGTCAAGGAAATCGAGGCGGCGCTGAAACAGGATGTGGCGCTCTCGTACAAACTGCTGCGCTACATCAACTCCGCCGGCTTCGGCCTGTCCTGCGAGGTCCAGTCCTTCCGCCATGCAGTGACCATTCTCGGCTACAACAAGCTCAACAAATGGCTGTCCCTGTTGCTGGCCACAGCCAGCAAGGACCCGATGGCGCCGGCGCTGATGCACACCGCACTGACCCGCGCGCACCTGATGGAAGTGCTGGCGCACGGCCTGGTCGACCGCCAGGAATTCGACAACCTGTTCATCACCGGCGCCTTCTCGATGCTCGACGCCCTGCTCGGCGTGAGCATGGACAAGGTGCTCGAATCGATGAGCCTGCCGGAGCCGATCTGCGACGCGCTGCTCGGCAACGGCGGGGTTTATGGTCCCTTCCTCGAACTGGCCAGGGTCAGCGAGAGCTACGACGGAAAAGCCCTCGCCGAACAGGCGGCAATGCTCGGCCTCTCCGCCGACCATTTCAACCGTGCCCAGATGCAGGCGCTGACCTTTGCCGATACGATGGAGTTGTGAGGTGTTGATATCTTGTGAAGAAATCAACATCCACCGCAGAGGTGACCGAAGGGAATGCAGAGCCGCAAAGGCGCAGAGGTAACGCAGAGGAAACCATGTTGAAACGTGCTGGATAACCACCCCCCCCCCGGGGGGGGGGGGGGGGGG
>NZ_JBMOJE010000179.1:0-7479 GCF_049316945.1 Propionivibrio sp.
ATAGGTTTCGTTTAGGTATCTTGTCCGTCATCGCTTGCCTCTCCAGGGGATTTCAACCAGATCAGCAAGATTCGTTCCACTTCGGTTATGCGCTATTACTTAACCCACCTGATCGGTCGGTAGAACCGCTCTGGGAAAAGATTTCAGCCTCTTCAGTCTGGTGCCGTCAAAATCGGCAGCGTGGGTCCCAAGGTTAACGCAATGCGCCGAGGTGCGGCCTTCAAGCAGCAAGCCCTGAATGGCTGCTCAGGCCGAGGAGATGGCTGACAGCCAACAAGGTCGAACGGCCGGTATCTGATGAGTTACCAGCCGTTGATGCACATCGATTTTCGAAGGCTTCTACGGCCGCTTCTGGCCGATTGCCGCCGGTCAAAATAGTTAGCAGCCTAAAGTAACATAGATGTTGCACCGCACAACAGAAAGTCAATCACGGATTCCGGATACCCGGTTAATCATGATGGAATCTCGCATGGGGCTGCGAAGCGCGTAAATAGGCGTTCTATGGATAGCATGCCGTGGAGGCCGCATGAACATTGGCTGCCACGGCATCGTGCCTAAAGAAGCCCGTAAATGCTGGCGATTGGCATGGGCGACTCAATCTGATCCAGCCAAGTGAGCATGCTCAACTCCTCGGCTCTCGTCCGGCATGACTGCGGCAACAGACCTCCTGACCAGCAACCGGACAGGCCGGGTTGTATGGAAAATCGTATGGAAAAGCACCTTGATTTAATAATAGTGTATAACTAAAGTAATAAAGATTATTCGCAAAAAACCCATGCGCG
The DNA here is from genome assembly GCF_049316945.1 of Propionivibrio sp. Classification (GTDB taxonomy): domain Bacteria; phylum Pseudomonadota; class Gammaproteobacteria; order Burkholderiales; family Rhodocyclaceae; genus Propionivibrio. Next base: position 783 of record NZ_JBMOJE010000179.1, read on the forward strand.
CTGACCGGCATGCGTGTTTTATTGTCGCGTAGTTAACGTGAAAGTCGCGCCAGCGAGTCTTGAATCCATGCTCGCCCTCCGGGTGAGGGGTGAGGGAAACGGGCAGGGCCCTCATGATTCTGGATGCCAAACAGAGCCATGACCGTTCAGGGCGTGTTGATGGTTCCATCAGGAGATTGAAATGAAAACCCGTAGTGAGTCTGAGAACAATCCCGTAGGCAATGCAATTTTAATGGAGTGGCAAGAGCACCGGTCAGAAGAAAGAGGATCACTGTCAGGCAATGACGATTTCCAGCAAAGGATTGCGGAAGCCGCGTTTTACCACGCCAAACGGCGCAATTTCGAGCCCGGACACGATTGGGCAGACTGGTTCAAAGGCGAAGCCGAGATAAAAGGGTAGCTGCGCCGCAGCCATTGACCGGCCGGCTACCCCGACGTTCGCTGGCCGTTTGAGTGGCCGTTCATTGCAGGCATGCAGATTTTGATTTGCATGATGAAATTCATGAAATTGCGGGCTAAAATAAGGGCGGAAATCTAAATCAGTTCAATCCTGCCCTGGAGGTTTTATGGTCAAGCCTGCACAAGTGAAGAAAGCCAAAGCCGCTCCGGCCAAGCCGGGCGAGAGCGCGCCGTCTGAGTTAACCGACGCGGTCGTCGAGACTGGCGCCAGCCAGGCTAAAGCCGCTTTCCCGATTGTCGCCGTTGGCGCCTCGGCGGGTGGCCTTGAAGCGCTTGAGGAATTTTTTAGCCATTGTCCGGTGGGTGTTGAGATGGCATTCGTTGTCATTCAGCATCTTGATCCCAACCACAAGGGCATCATGCCGGAATTGCTGCAGCGCGCCACCCTGATGCCGGTCGAGCAGGCGAAAGACCGCTTGCGGGTCAAGTCGGGCTGCGTATATGTAATCCCGCCCAACCGGGATTTGTCGATTCTGCATGGCTGCCTGTACTTGCTCGAACCGGTGGCGCCGCGTGGACTGCGTCTGCCGATCGACTTTTTCTTCCGTGCGCTGGCCGAAGACCAGGGCGAAAAAGCCATTGCTGTCATCCTCTCCGGCATGGGTTCGGACGGTACGCTCGGCCTGCGCGCCATCAAGGAGAAAGGCGGCCTGGTACTGGTCCAGGACCCGGCCCTGGCCAAGTTCGACAGCATGCCACGCAGCGCCATCTACACCGGGCAGGTTGACATCATCGCCGCCGCGGCGGAACTGCCGTTGCGCATCATCGATTTCCTCAAGTATGCCGCCTCCGCCTCCGCCTCCGCCTCCGCCTCCGCCTCCGCCTCCGCCTCCGCCTCCGATCACCTGCCCGAACAGGACGAGGTGGTGACGCTGACCAGCGCCTTTGACAAGGTCTGCATCCTGCTGCGCGAACGCTCGACCCACGATTTTTCACTCTACAAAAAGAGTTCCATCTATCGGCGCATCGAGCGTCGCATGGCGATTCATCAGATCGCCAGCATCGCCGACTACGTGCGTTACCTGCGCGAGAACCCGCAGGAACTCGATCTGCTGTTCAAGGAACTGCTGATCGGCGTCACCCGCTTTTTCCGCGACACGCAGCCCTGGGTCTGTCTGCAGGATCAGGTTCTGCCCGAACTGCTCGCCGCCCACCCGACGGGTGCAGCGTTTCGTGCCTGGGTCGTCGGCTGTTCGACGGGCGAGGAAGCCTATTCGCTGGCCATCACCTTCCGCGAAGTGCAGGAAAAGCTCAATCCGCCAGGTCGCTTTACGCTGCAGATCTTCGCCACCGACCTTGACGCCGATGCCATCGAGAGGGCGCGGCTGGGGGTGTACCCGGCCAATATCGCCACCGACGTCTCGGAGGAGCGACTGAAGCGTTTCTTTGTTGATGAAGGGGAGGGCAAAGGCTTCCGGGTCAGCAAGGATATCCGCGAGATGTTGGTGTTCGCGCAACAGAACGTGATCATGGACCCGCCGTTCACCAAGCTGGACATCCTGACCTGCCGCAACCTGCTGATCTACCTTGGCGCCGAGCTGCAAAAGAAGCTGCTGCCGCTGTTCCACTACAGCCTTAAGCCTGGCGGCATCCTGTTGCTCGGCAACTCCGAGTCGATTGGCGGCTTGAGCGATCTGTTCCTGCCGATCGATAGTGCTGCACGCCTGTTTCGGCGCAGCAACACCTCGCCGCTCTACGATCTTGACTTCCCCTCACGCTATTTGTCGACCAAAGGCGGAGCCTTGATACCAAACCTGCCCGATTCGACCAGCACCAATCTGCAAAGCAACGCCGAGCAATTGCTGCTGCAACAGTTTTCGCCCGCGGCTGTGCTGGTCAATAGTTTCGGCGATCTGCTCTTCTTCAGCGGGCGTACCGGCAAGTATCTGGAGCCCGCCGCCGGCAAGGCCAACTGGAACATTCACGCCATGGCGCGCAAGGGGTTGCGCCATGAGCTGGCCATCGCTCTGCCGCAGGCGCAGCGCAGCGGCGAGCGCATGGTCTGCCACAATGTTCACATTGAGTCCGACGGCGGCACCCAGGTGGCGGATATTACGATACAGCCGATCGCCGAACCGGCCACCCTGCGCGGCATGACCATGGTGGTGTTCAACGAGGTTGCCGCCGCGTCGCCACCGCCGGACGCCAACGGCAAAGCGCATCCGCGCGCTAACCAGCGCGTAGCCAAGCTGGAGCAGGCGCTGGCCCAGGCGCACCAGGACTTGCAGAGCATGCACGAGGAAATGCAGACGTCGCAGGAAGAGCTCAAATCGACCAACGAGGAAATGCAATCGACCAATGAGGAACTGCAGTCGACCAACGAGGAGCTAAGCACCTCCAAGGAGGAAATGCAGTCCCTCAACGAGGAACTGCAGTCGGTGAATGTCGAAATGCAATCGAAGCTGGAAGAACTGTCGAATGCCAACAATGACATGAATAACCTGCTCAACAGCACCGACCTGGCGAGCATTTTCCTCGATCTGACCCTGCACCTGCGGCGCTTCACCGGCCAGGCCACGCGGCTGTTCAAGCTTATTCCGGGCGATGTCGGCCGGCCGCTGTCGGACATCGTCAACGACCTCGACTATCCCGATTTGCTGGAAGACGCCAGGGAGGTGCTGCGCACCCTGGCCTTCTCCGACAAGGAAATCGCTGCCAGCGAAGGGCGCTGGTTCCAGGTGAAGATCATGCCTTACCGCACCCTGGAAAATCTCATCGCGGGCGTCGTCCTGACGTTCAACGACATTACCCTGGCCAAGCACCTGGAAGCGCAATTGCGGACCCTTGGCGACAGCACAAGGGACGCCTCATGAGCAAACAGGATGCAGATGTCAAGCTGCGCCGCGCCGCCGAAGCCAAGCTGAAAGGAAGGGGGCGGCCCAGCGGGGCCGCTGTCCTGCCTGAAGACATGCCGCGTCTGGTGCAAGAGTTGCAGGTGCATCAGATCGAGCTGGAAATACAGAACGCCGAGTTGCAAAAGATTCGCTCGGAACTGGAAACGACGCTCGCCCTCTACACCGAACTGTACGACTTCGCCCCGGTTGGCTATCTCACCCTGACCCCCGACGGCCTGATCTCGAAGGTCAATCTCGCCGCCACTACGATGCTGGGGGTGGAGCGCTCGAACCTGAGGAATAAACGCTTCTCCTCTTTCGTCAAGCTTGAAGACCGGGGGCGCTGGGCCCGGCATCTGCTGGCGACGAAAGAACACGACGGACTGAGTTCTGTTGATCTGGAATTGCAGCGCGGCGATGGCGGGGCCTTGCCGACCGGGTTGAACTGCATGCGCCATGAAGCCGGAGCAGGTGACCCGCAGGCGCGGCCAGGAACACTGCACGCGCCGCCGGTCTATGGTTTTCGAATTACCCTGACCGACATCACCGTGCGCAAGCAAGCCGAAAAAATCATCAAGGCGCGCGAAGCTTTCAAGGACTCCATCCTGAATTCCGTGCCCGCCGAAATTGCCGTGATTGATCGCCACGGGGTCATTCAGGCGGTCAATGAACGCTGGCAGCGTTTTTCTCTGGAAAATGGCGGCGGCCCCGGCACGGCTGCGACGCGTACCGGCGTCGGCACCAATTACCTGGCCGTCTGCCAGCCTGTCCCCGGTTCGCCGTCTGCTGAAGGTGCAGCGAACGTCGGCGAGGGCATACGGGCGGTTCTGGATGGCATAATTGCCAGCTACAGCTTCGACTACACTTGCCATTCCGCGCTCCAGCAACGCTGGTTCTCGATGGTCGCCATGCCTCTGGGGCCGCAGGCCGGAGACGGCGCCGTCATCTCGCACACCGATATCACCGAGCGCAAGCAGGCCGAAGAACAGCTCAAGCTCGCCGCCAGCGTGTTCAGCCATGCCCGCGAAGGCATCATTATCGCCGCTGCCGATGGCACGATCATTGATGTCAATGAGGCCTTCACCGGCATCACCGGCTACCGCCGCGATGAAGCCGTGGGCCAGAACCCGAGCCTCCTCAGCTCTGGCCGGCAGGACGATACGTTCTACGCGGCGATGTGGCGCGCTCTGGTCGAGAATGGCCATTGGCGGGGGGAGGTCTGGAACCGGCGCAGGGACGGCGAGCTGTTTGTCGTGATGCAAACCATCAGCGCCGTGCGCGATGCCGAGGGCAAGACCTTGCGGTACGTGGCGCTGTTCTCCGACATCACCGTGCTCAAGGAGCACGAAAAGCATCTCGAACATATCGCCCACCATGACGTGCTGACCGATCTGCCCAACCGCGTGCTGCTGTCCGACCGGCTGGCGCAGGCCATGGCGCAGGACATACGCCGCGAACAACGGCTGATTGTGGCCTATATCGACCTCGATGGCTTCAAGGCCGTCAACGACAACTACGGGCATGAAGTCGGCGACCAGTTGCTGGTTATCGTGGCCACCCGCATGAAGCAATCCCTGCGCGACGGCGACACCCTGGCGCGCATCGGCGGCGATGAATTCGTTGCCGTGTTGCTTGACATGGCCGATATAGCCGCCAGTGTGGAGTTGCTTGGCCGTTTGCTCACTGCCGCAGCGCAACCGGTGCACGTTGGCCATCTCACCCTGCAGGTCTCGGCCAGCATCGGCGTTACCTTCTACCCGCAGGCGGAAGAAGTCGAACCGGATCTGCTGTTGCGCCAGGCCGACCAGGCCATGTACGAGGCCAAGCTGTCCGGCAGGAACCGCTATCACGTTTTCGATGCCGAAATGGATCGCAGCGTGCGCAGCCATCACGAAAGCCTTGAGCACATCCGCCGCGCGCTGGCGGCGCGCGAATTCGTGCTTTATTACCAGCCCAAGGTGAATGTGCGCAACGGCGAGTTGATCGGCGCCGAGGCGCTGATCCGCTGGCAACACCCGGAAAACGGTCTGCTGCTGCCGGCAGAGTTCTTGCCGGTGATCGAGAATCACCAGCTGGCGGTCGAACTCGGCGAGTGGGTGATCGATAGCGCCCTCAACCAGATGTCGGTCTGGCAGTCCTGCGGGTTGTACATTCCGGTCAGCGTCAATATCGGCGCCCGCCAGTTGCAGCAAGCCGACTTCGTCGAGCGCTTGCGCGCCCTGCTGGCCGCGCATCCGGAAGTCAGGCCGGAAGACCTGGAACTGGAAGTGCTGGAAACCAGCGCACTGCAAGACCTGCCGCGGGTCTCCAAGGTGATCGAGGCCTGCCGGGAAATCGGGGTGATGTTCGCCCTCGATGACTTTGGCACCGGCTATTCCTCGCTGACCTATCTGAAGCGCCTGGCCGTCAACCAGCTCAAGATCGACCAGAGTTTCGTGCGCGACATGCTCGACGACCCGGATGATCTGGCCATTCTGGAGGGCGTGCTCAACCTGGCCACCGCCTTTCGCCGCCAGGTTATCGCCGAAGGCGTGGAGACTCGGGAACATGGCGCCATGCTGCTGCAACTCGGCTGTGAACTGGCCCAGGGTTATGGCATCGCGCGCCCGATGCCGGCTCAGGATTTGCCCGACTGGGCGGCGACCTGGCACCCCGATCCGGCCTGGTCCGATCGGTCTGCCGTCGACCGCAACGATCTGCCCCTGCTCTTTGCCAGCGCCGAGCACCGCGTCTGGATTGTGGCCCTGGAGGATTACCTGAAGGGCCAGCGCGAAGGTCTGCTGCCCATGGCCATCAAGCAGTGCCGCTTCGGACGCTGGCTGGAGACCGAGGGCCGGGTCCGACCTGGCGCGCAAGCCGCTTTGCAGACTATCGAACCAGCGCACCGCCAGGTGCATGCGCTGGCGGGGGAGTTGCTGGAGCTTCATGCCCGGGGCCGGACGGCGGAGGCGCTGGTGCGGCTGCCCGAACTCCATGCCCTGCGTGATGCCTTGATTGAGCGGTTGAATGGCCTGCTTTCGGAAAATGAGCCGCAGTCAACAGGGCTTTGCCCGGTCTAGACCAAACCATTTCTGCAATCCTCGTCAGTTACATCCCCTGTGAGCCGCATGGATAGGCAATCTACAAGCTATTAGTCGGAAGAATGGCGTGTTTATTGGCTTTGCAGCCTGTAGCCTTGTAGAACGCCATTTGGTAAGGGTTCGCACCCTTCTCCCTGTGACCGAATGGAATGCAGAGCCGGGAGAAGGGTCGGGGATGAGGGCCTGCGACTTTGGCGTCACTTCCAACTGCGGTTTTAAGGATTAAACCCAGAAAACTCTGTTTAACCACGGCGGCAGCGCGAAGCCTCCCTGCAGAGGGACGGCGAACACAGCGTAAAAACAATGGCTTGCAATGTTTTCATG
>NZ_JBMOJE010000180.1:0-7445 GCF_049316945.1 Propionivibrio sp.
GCCTTCAGCCGATTTTCAAGTGTTGCCATGCTTCACCCCATAACTGCGGACAATGGTTATCACACTGCAGCCATTCTCCCGGCCCGGTGCAAGTGGTTTGCCGTTGCTGTCACGCGCCACACCATCGGCTCCCAATCTCACAATCTCGAATGTTTCAGGCTGCAACTTTTCCTCGATAGCCCTCAGCCGTGTGTCAAGTGCCGCCATGCTGTACCTCCAGTGCCTCAACGCGCTTTGTCAATTCGTCAACTTCAGCCACACGCGCCAGGCCAGCAATGGCCGACAGTAGCGCGGTGCCCGTGCCAGGTGCCAGCTTGCCAGCCGCGACAGCAGCCAGCACTGATTTAGCCTGCTCTGTCAGTGTCCCGTCGGGCATAGGGATGGACTGCGCCAACTCTGAAGGTTTCAGGGATGGTAGATACCGCTCCAAAATCAGCTTACCGGCTTGCACGTCACCATCCATAGCCAATTCAATCATGCGCTCCAACACCTCGGGCGCTCGCTTGCCGATAGCCTCGCGCAGTTTGGTTATCGGTGACTGGCCGGGTGTGCGGCCCTTGGGGTTGCCACTGGTGCCCTTCGCCCACTGCTTGCCGGGTGGTTTGGAGGCTGTCATGATTCTGCTTTCTGCGGTGCTGAATCAGGCGCGACAAGGCGAAAGCCTTTGCCCTGCCAGACTGTGCGGCCCGTGCGGGGTTGTCCGTCTGCAATGACGCGAAAGCCGGTGATTTTGTGCCCAGGTGTTGCGGGGGCCAGCTTGTCCAGTCTGGCGCTCATGGTTTGAATGCTCATTTTGAATCCTTGATGTCTGGGCACCAGAACCGCACTGCCAGCAATTTGCCGGTGTTGCATCGGTAAAACCTGAACCCGGCCCGCAGTCCATAACCCGGCGCAAAGTCAACGTATGCCCCAGGGTGAACGGAGCGAAACATGGTTTCATTCAATGGCAGGTTTTCAATCTCGCCAGCCATGCCATCGGTAAATGTTTTGTGCAGCAGCATGGATTACCCGGTAATGCGCTTGACGTGCCGATAAGCCGTTACCCGACTACATGCGTAACTGGTTGCAATGCGCTGCACCATATCGCTCCGACGGTATCCAGCGGCTTGATACCGCTGAATGTCAATGTCAATACCAGCCGCGCGCGCCTGCTTTGCTGTCGGAGTCGCAAACGTGCCCAGCAAGGCGGTTAAACGCTCGCGTGTTGCGTCTGGCATGGGCAGGGTGGCAATGGCACCAGCGAGTGCGTTCATGCGAAGGTGTCGCCGATAATGGCTTGCGGCATACCCTGTGTGAATCGTTGCGCCATCTTTGCGGCTTGAAAATCTGAATCAGTCATTGCGATCCCGCCACGGAATTCAGCAAAGAACTTGCCACCAGAAAGTTTATTGAACAGGCTGCCATCAGGCGTACCGGATAACTTCTCCAGCGTCACCACGGCGGATGTGATAGCTCGGGCTGCTGCTGCCACCATATCACCAACAAGCCCGGTGGCGTGGGTGCTTCGCGGCCATGTCTTTGCGGCGTAAATGGTACGCATCAAGTCCACTTGGTCGGCGGGCAGGCCATGAATTTCAGCAGGGACACGACTCAAGGCGGCTTGAAGGCGGTCACTGTCCAGGCGTGGCATCAAGTCACCTTGACTCAATGAACCGCGCTCCGCTGGTGACAGGATGCCCAACTTGGCGATGACGGCCAAATCAAAGGCGATTTGTTGCGCTTCGCTCTCGGATGACTTTTTGAATGTCGTCTGTGTCAGCAGCACCAGCGCGGCAGCCCGGTCTTTTTCAGCCATGACGTTTTGCGCCAGGGTGTCAAGCTCGCTAAAAGCGAAGTTGACTTTTTGCTTGATTGCGTCAATCAATGCCTTCTGCGTGTAGCCTAGTCCTGCCAGGCGCTTTTGCTCGCCCAACATGAACAAGTTGTTAGCTCGCGCATTCTTGAAAACGTCAGCCAGCACGGACGGCGCGGATGCCACCAAGCCAGTGGCACGGCGGTTATCGCTGGCCTGAATCGCGTCAGTGCCATCGTAGGCGTACTGGGCCTGTCCAGTGAACGGCCATGCACCGAGGTAAATCAGCTCGGTGCCATTCTGAAAAATCTCGTAGCTCAGGTTGCTGTGAAGGTCTTTTGTCGCGTGGTTTGCGTATTTGCTTTGCATGGGGTTGCCTGTAAAAAATATCAGTGTCGGGATACAGCGTCTCAATTCGTGGCATGAATTGAGACAGTTTCAACGGTTTTGAATCAGGCTTTGTAAGTTTTCATGCTCACATTGTTGATACGTTTTTACTCGATTCAACGCATAGACCTAAGATAACTGTAATTATCTCTGGCCGGTTTTGCGCATTGCGACTACACCCGGCCCACTTTTGCCGGTAAAACTGCTGTCAGAAAAGTGCCTGCAATTACCGGGTAATGATAAACCGTATAAACAGTTTATACGGTTTATCGCGTTACTCAGTAACAGGCTTTGTGCCGATTCACCCGTCATTGCTGGCGCAACTTCAGTAGCCATTGCGTTGCAAGGGTTGCGGCTTCGCTGTTGCCGTGGCGGTCCGGGTGGCAAAGCTGAATCAGCCGTTTGAGCATTGACGGCTCTATCGGCTCAGTTACCACCACTATGCGGGCTTCAGCCCGTGGCGTTTTCGCCCGGCGCGGCGTTTTTGCCAGGTAGCACGGCAAGCACGTCAACTTCCAAACTTCGTCTTTGAAAAATGGCTCATGGCATATTGGACACAGTGCGACGTGGGGTTTGAAGTCACTCATACCGCCTCCATTTGGCAATGCCCGGCATATCGTCCGAGCATGAATCGCGGTATTCCTCCAGCCCCAGTAGAACGGTGTGCAGCTTTTGCGGGTCGATACCGTCGCGCACGATAAGGTGCATGGCCTCGATCAGGATAAACGTCTTGCGCTGCTCAAAAGTGCCATTGCGAACCTGTAAATAGCACGCCAAACCTGATCTGTAGCCTTTGTGCTGGTGGTCACGTTCAGGCCACGGCTTCAAAAACACGTCACCAGAAACCGGATTCCAAAGCAGCATTGTGTTTGTCGCATTCATGCCGACTCCCCGGTTTTTGCGCTGTTTTGTGGGTGCGCTATTCCCCCCACACCCCCCACTGGGACTGGGTGCACTGGGTGCGCACCCACTCCACCCACTGCACCCACTGTGCTTTTATGGGCACTGGGTGCACTGGGTGCTGTTGGTGCATACAGTCCAGCAAAGTTTTTGCCATCAGTCGTAACCGTCCATCGTTGACAGTTTTTGTTTGTGTGTGCCGATCTGTAATCGAGCGGCGCTATCCATCCGGCCCGCTGGCACTGAGTGATAACCCGTTTGGTCGCATCGCTGTTCAATTTGAGACTGAGAAAAGCCGGTTCACTTTTCAGCACAGCAAAGACTTGGTTTCTGGCATTGTTGGATGGACTGCAATACTGCCCCCGGCCTTCAAACTCTGCGATAAGTTTCAGTAACGAAATAGCCCGGTCATCATCACCCCGGCCTTGCTGTCGCGTTCCATCAAAACCAGCTTGTCCGATAACTTGCGGGAACCCGCCATCTACCCATTCAAGCGTCAACGGCTCTCGCAACTTGCCCAGGTTGCTTTTCTGGTGCTCCAGCGTAATCAGTCCAGCATCATCCCGGCTCATGAATAACCGGCTTCTTACGCTGTTGTGCCATGCGGTAGAACCAGAAAAATCCTGCCCCGACTCGGACTTTTTCGCCCTTGCGCTCACGGCGTTGATATGCGCCAGCAGCACCACGGCGCAGTTTGCCGATTGCGCCATCAGTTTGAGCGAACGAATGAAGGCCCGGACTTGTCGCCTCACAATTTCGTCACCACTGAATGCGTCGCTGGCGTTGTCGATCAACACCAGGCCAAAGCCCTCGGCCTGTACCCGGTTGCGCATCTCCACGAACGAACTTGTCACGTCCCCGGCTTTGCGGTCATCCGTACTGAACAACTCCGGGTTTTCCGTGCCATCGACAACGGTCAGCCGGTCACGCAACTGCTCCGGGTCAATCAGCCATGCCCGGCAGATACTTGCAAGCCGGTTCCGAACAATGCGAACACTGTCCTCCAGGCTCACAAACAGCACTTTGCATGGATCGGTATCGACTCCGAACAATGGCCGTCCCAGTGCGGCGCAGACTGCCAGCATCAGGGCCACGGTCGATTTTCCGGTGCCACCATGCGCCCCGTACAGCGACACTTCACCAACGGGTAAATAGCCATCCCAAACGAACGCGGGCGGCGGGCTTGGATTGGTGAATAGGTCAAACACCGATACCGGCTTCAGCAGTGGCTCGGGCTTTGGTGGCTCGCTGGCCGATTCCAGCACTTGCTGAACCGCATCAAAACCACCATCAGGTGACATAAATAGATCATTCAAATCTGAGTTATCCGGCCATCCATCAGGCATCTTGGCCACACCGGCCCCAACTTCAGCGGCGATCTTGTCGGCGGCGGATTCTTTGCCAACATCCGGGCAGATAACCAGCCGGGCATCTGCATCACTCTGGCGCAAAGCAGTTGCCACCTTGGCCACATTGCCCCAGCCGAAACAAACGACAGCAGCGGCCCCTGTAGCCATCCACACGGCCCAGGCGGTGCCGATACCCTCGCACAGGTAAACCGGCTCGCTGGGTTTGATCTCGCCAACGGTGTGCCATGCGCCAGACATTGACGCACCGGGCAGATTCAGCTTCTTACCTTTGCCGGGTGCTGGTATGAATTGAATGCTCTGCATCGTGCCATCCGGCGCATAAGCTGGCACTGCCAAAGCACCGGCCAGGCTCTGCATCGCAATGGTCAATGTGCTGTCAGTGGGCACCATGCGCAAATTCTCATTGGGCGCTCCGGTTGCGCCTTTTGTTGCCTTGTACTGGTGCACCAGAACGGGCACCAGGCGATTCCATACCTCTGGCGCACTGTTACCAGGCATAGGCTTGCGTGGTGGCTCTGCGGCCCGTGTAGCCTTCTTTGGCGCGGGTTTGCGGTCGGTGCCTTCAGTCCATCCGGCATCACGCGCCATGCCGAAAAGCGCACCAGCAGTAACACCCCCTTGCGTGTCCTTAAACGAACGCCAGGCATCACGGGCACCGGCGGCGGTGTAGTTGTCAGCCCCGGCGCTCCATTGGTCGAACGTGTCGAAGTCGCCCCCGGCTGCGTGATAGGCCATGCCCCGCTTCACCCAGGCATCACGATCACAATTTGGATCCAAACTTTGCAGCGCACTGACTGCGCGATCAAGGTCTTTACTCATTATTTTTTTACCCCCATACGCACCATGATGGTCTGAACCTCCACCCGGTACGGATTGCGCTTTCTGTCACGCTGCTGTCGGCGCTCGTTTCTGCGCGGTGGCTTGCTGGTGGCTGCTCTTGATTTGGTGGTCATTGCTGGCACCTATCAAAACAGGATGCCGTCATCGTCACTGGATGACACAGGCGGCGGCGCGATTGGCTTGAATATGTACTGTGTCATCCCTGACAAGGCCTTTCTGTTTTCCTCCCAAACCTCGGGCGATTCATCGCGCCAGGCACTAAACAGGTTGGATCCAAAGATAAAATAAATCCCACATTCATAGCAGACTGCAAAATGGTTGCGCTCAATATTCAGAATGATTGCTGATTCAGCGCATACCGGGCAATGAATGCCATCGTGCTCAGATTCGCGCTCAATGTTTGACGGCCCATTGCATATCGCGGTTTCGCTTGGTGTTTGGCCATCGGTAAATATGGCGGTCAGTGCGTTGACAAACCCGGTCGCCGATTGTTTCGGGTGGTCAAGTTTGCGAAGCTCCAACAATGCCCGGCGTATAGCTTGCGCGGCTTCACGGGCGCTGCTGGCACCCAGCACATTGACGGCCAATTGCTCGCCGATTTGGTATCCGGGTGCTTGGTTGAATGGGTTGCTCACAACTTCACCCCCGTCTTGACTGCGAACTCCACCAGCTCCGAATGGTCTTTGCAGTAACGCGACTGCCCGAACTTGCAAACGGTGAAAGTGTCACCAGCGCCACGGATGACGCGGTGCCCTGCCATCTCAAAACTGGCGATCAGGTTTGCAGTTGCATTGCTTGCCGCTGGCTGGTGCGGTCTTACCCGGTAAGGGTGTGGCTTGCTGGTGTCGCTGCTGAATCTAGGCGTGCCGGTGCCTGCCCCGGCGGGCATGTAGTCTGGTGCGGCCATGATTAACGGCTCGCAACAAAAGCGATCAACTCAGCGCGAGACCACAATGTTTTTCGCTCTGACACTTTGAAACCGGCAGGTACTTGCCCGTCTTTGCTTTTTTTGCGAAACGCGACTTCTCCCATACGGAGAATGGCCGCAGCCTCGCGATAAGTCACGAATTGGGGGGGTGTGTCCAGAACTGGACTTTTGAGGTTTTCCATGGGTATCCAATCGAAAAGGATTCGCTATCCTTTTGGCTTTTGATAAACTACCCATGTTCTTGTGAAGAAACAACATGGGGTTCTAACAAGATTCCCCAGAAAAAGGCTACCCTGGTAAGGTGGCCTTTTTCGATTCTGGGTGCAAAGAACGATCTGCATTTGCTGTAATCAGCAATTGACAGCATTGTATAAACCCAGCGCGGCCTTTTAGCGGCTACGGTGGCTATATCGATCCCAGTACTGTGTTTTTACTCAGGCCAACACCCCCCTAGGAAACAGCTCAGTCAAGATTTTTCTAACCGTGCTGGTTGATTTGTTGATGCGCGTTGCTATGCCAGCCATTGCTTAAAACCGGCGCAATGGCGAGGCCGGTAAAAATCAAACTGCGCTCAGATCAGCCAGTTCTGGCCGGTGTTTGCTGATGGTGCGGCGAGCTTTCGCCCGGCCAGCAGTTGCTATTGAATCAGGACTTTGAAAGCTGACAACCTGCCAAAATCCAGTTTTGCATCAAAATAAAGTACGGTTTATCTTTTGAATCAAGGACTTAGGCGAATAAATGTATAGTTGACTGCAATACTCGACTTTATACAATCATCATTATGTTAAGTAGGGTTTGGCTTAAACAGTGAATAGTTTGCTATCAAAACCATAGAATTCAAGTTGTCCACTGCTAAAAGTGCAGCAGTTGGCAGGTTTTCTTACAGTGCCGACAAGTGCATAGCGTGTTACCGCGTAACGCTGACACCTATTTAATAACGTATCTGGTACGTTACGTTATGAATCAGCCCGTGGTGCCCTTGTTGACGCTGGCAGGGGCAATTGCACCAGCGAAGTGATTCAGGCCAGCCTACCCCTTTTTGGTGGCGGGCTTGCTTGATTTCGCAGAGGTGCAATGTGCGGTTTGTCTCGGGGTCGAGCAATGTTTCCATGTGGAAAGATTGCGATTGCAGATAAACAATTACTTCCCCTGCGTCGCCGATACGCCTTGCGTCACTTTTAGCAGCGTCACCACGTTTCCCCGGTAATGGTGCCGTTGACGGTGCCGA
>NZ_JBMOJE010000181.1:0-7418 GCF_049316945.1 Propionivibrio sp.
AATACCACCTCAACACGTCATATGATACGTTTATTTATTTACGCCGCCTTACCGATTAAATTTAACGCACCCACCTGGATCACCATCGAGAACGGCTTACTTCAGAAAGTTGCCAGGCACTAAGCGATAGCGCAATCGCCTCGCCGGCTCGAAAAAGTGTTCTTAAAGGTGTGCTTCAGAGACCTCGGTCCACAACTTCATATAGGCAGCGTTTGCTTGCGTCGAACTGGCAAAGACGTCGACCGGCGCCTTGTGTTCCCCCATTTTTTCGATGTCAGACGAATACGGAATCGTGGTATTCAGAAATACTTTGTAGCGCGCCACCATGGATTCGATGGTGGCTTTGTGCAACGACTTCTGCCATTGAACCATGGAAAAAAAAGGCACGATTTTTTTCAGCTGATAAATATTGTCTTCAAAAAAAGTGATCAGTTGCTCAAATGTTCGCTCTGAAAGCGTGGTTGGAATTACCGGCACCAACACCAGGTCGGATGCGATGAATATCGATTCCGATAAATAACCGATTGATGGCGGGCAGTCGAGTATCACCAGATCGTATTCCTGCTTGAAGCCTTTTAATACCCGCTTCAGGCGATTTTTCCGGTTTTTAAGATCGGCCAGGAGGGCATCAAAATTCCGGAAACTCAGGTGAGCGGGAATAATGTCCAGATTTTCATAATCGCTAGCCTTGATGTGTTTGACCAGGCTTTCGTAGGCATTGAAGAACCGCTCAGCCCACTTCTTCGACGACGGTTTGACGCGAAAATAAAATGAGGACGCGCCTTGCGGATCGAGGTCGATCAGCAGCGTCTTTAAACCAGATTTCGCTGCAAAATAGGCCAAATTGACAGCGGTGGCCGTTTTCCCGACACCGCCTTTCATGCTGTAGCAGGCAATGACTTTCATTCCAAATCTCCGTTGGCTTTGGCGCCAAATGCCAAGTCAAATTTCATGGCCATGTCTTCTGTAAAAAAAAGCGCGATCGCGGCTTCCACTTGCTTGCGGGTTTCCACTTGTTTGTGATGCAAAATCGCGATGAGGCCGCTCAGCGCTTTGGTCATCTCGATCTGATGATCATCGATATAGCCACTTAGAAATTCGACCTGAACGCAGTAGTCATTGAAGTCGCCCAGTACCGACTGGATCTTCTTGAGCTGGGCAAGCAAGCCCGCGATGCGCTTTTTGGGAAGCAGGTCGATAAAGAATTCGATCAGATAGCGCAGTTTCTTGAACTCGATACGAATCTGGTGCACGTCTTCATCGGCTGACTGGGCATTGATGAGCGCGCTCATAGTCAGGATCTTGTGATTGCGCTTGACCAGCAAGGATTTCGCTACGGACAACACAGGTTTGCGCGCCATCGTTGTCTGAAAGGCCGCAGCGGCTGATACCTCGGCTGCGCAGGCGGCGATGTCCTGTAGAAAGGCTCTCGATGAAAAATAGCGCGAAACCAGAGACTTTTCCTGCTGCCGCTGTTTTTCGATCAGCGCATACAGTTCGCTTAATCCTTTTTTATGGCTGGCAGGCAGCATCGCGCGATAACTATCTTTGGCGAGCAAAAAAACGTCCAGATCCCGAAGTCTGTTGGTCCTGCCTGCAATGGCAGACAATTTTTCTGCGACGACATCGACAGTCGAAGTAGGCAACGACTTCTTCAGCAGGCTAATCAGCGAGCGTAATTTCCGCACGTTCACCCGAAACTGGTGCAAGAATTCGGTGTCCGTGTCGGCCACAAGGCCATTGACATGCCGAGTTGCCTGAGCAAGCATCTCATTGGCCATGGCACGCACTGCGAGTTCTGTCGGCATCTCCTCTGCAAGGTGCGGTGGCTGACTTGAGTGCTGTCCAGCAGCCTGAAAATCCTGCTCGGCGAACATCGTTTTCAGTCCAAATTCATGCACCTGTGCCTTGAACAAGGGCTCGAATAGTTTCTCTGCCCGTGAAAAACACTTGTCGTAGCCGCGCATTGACTGCAGGGTCAAATATTGATTGCTGCGGCCATCCCCAACGGATTGTGAGATGCGACCTTTTACGACGATTTTTTGATCGCTATTGCGTAATGAAAAATTGGTCTCAATCAAATGCAACGATGCTACCGGCAAAACCGCGCGCAGATCGATCCGCCGTTTCAGCTCACTTTTTACCTTGCTGTCGGGGAATTCCCACCAGAACCTGACATTCCCTGGCGCGCGAACCTCTCCGATACAACCGGAACGATTGATTAGTTGAAAGCGCTGCTTGTTAATCTGGCAAAGAAGCAAATCGGCGTTCCATAAATGGGCGTCGAAATCATCAAAAAATCGTATGTCTAAAGTTGTGGCCGGATCGAAATCGACATAAAAATCGGACCCAATTCTCGCGATGATGTCACGCTCTACGACTGTGTCTTTAAATGACCAAGTCGTCACTGGCATTGGATTCATTTCTTTAATTTCTTCAATTTGATGGTGTTGCTCAAATACTCCTCGATTAGTCGTTCAAGAATTACTTGCACGCTGCTTTCTTCTTCAATCGCCCGGATCTTCAAGGCCTTGTGCATTTTGCTTTCCAGACGCAAGGAGGTGTTTTTCTTGTCGGGTTGATCTTTACTCATCGGGCAGGCTTTCATTGAATTTGAGTTAGAGCCGGAGACGTCAGAATCAGTAGCAGTCGTGACGCAATGACGTCATGACGTTAATTCGTTTTGTAAGTAAGGTCAATAGAGTTGGCTGATATTCCGGTCCGCTTTGTTGGCTCGGGAGGAATGACTGAAAAACTCTTTGAAGCTGATGACGATGTGCAAATCCGCCACGGATGGGGTTGGCGAAGGCCTACCATGGAAAGTATTCCATAAGACCGTGGACAGGGTTGCATGGTCACAAGCCCGAACGGCTGGTGGCTATGTATTCCTATACACAGTGCAGAGGGTTTTTAGGTTAGTGGACGCGGCGCACCAAGGCTGAAGAGAGGCGCAGCAAGTCTTCCGCGTCCGGTAGGCTAAAAATCCTGATGTGCTAAACCAGCGGGCACGGAAGGTAGTGCTATGGGGATTGAATCAGAGCGGTAGCGTGGGGGATCACCCGTGGCAAGACCCTGGTTGTACTGGCCGGCCAGAAAAGAGCGCTGGCCATGGCGGTCAAGGGGAAGCAGGTGGAAAGAGGATTGTCGAAGTCGAAGGAGCGGCTGCTCTGATTCGAGCGTCGCCACTCTGATCTCGCATCGTACGGCAGGCCTTGATTTGGGCGCAATTTTAACAATCGTGTTTCCAGATTGTTATGTGACTCCTTCGTTATTGTTTTGTGACATAGCTTGCTTCCTGGGAACTCACTACCGTAAGCCATCTCCAAACCTTCAAATCGCCGCTCGTAAGGTTAAAGCGTCTTGTCGTTGCCGGTTGCCACGCAATCTCGAAGCAACCCCTCACATCTTTAAGACTTTATCCGCACAGCAGCCTACGTCGCCGCCACATAACTGTGGTGGTGCTTTCATCGAACAGGAGAAAAGTCATGCCCAACAGAATTATTCGAAACATGGTTGAGAACCAAACAATTATTCGCGCCTCGGCGCAGACCACTGTAGCCGAGGCCGCAAGTCAGATGAAGCAGGCTTGTGTTGGCACGGTCATGGTGATCGAGAGAGATCAGCTAGTCGGGATTTTCACGGAACGTGATGCACTTTTCGGTGTTCTTGCTGAGGGTCGGGACGCAAAAACCACCCGACTTGCCGAGGTGATGACCATTAACCCGCAAACGATCAAGCCAGACAAGCCCTTCGGACACGCGCTGCACATGATGTACGAAGGGGGATTCCGGCATTTGCCGGTAGTGGAAAACGGTTGGCCGATTGGCATGGTTTCCGCTCGGGATACCTTGGTCCCAGAGATGCAGGAATTCGCCCATCAACTTTTTCATCACGAACATATTGCCGAGATACTGGCCTAAAACTTCAACTTAGGACATTTGCAACGTACTCGAATTGGCCCCGGACCATTGGGGCCATTCTGAACAGCGAATGGCTATAACTGAGGTTCCATTCACATTACTTGAATTCGCCCGATAGCTGCGAGGAGGATCAATTAATGTTCAACGCTCCGTCATGTGCGCTTAGTAGTAGAGGCGGCTGGCATCCCCTGACCCGAGTCGAGACGCAAGCCCTGGCATTCATGCCTGGGTAAGTCGAGAAGATGGGTTTTTGTTTCCACTCAGGTCTTCTACTCAAGTTCCCTCCTTGGGGGGGAGACGAATGACTGGAAACAAGCTCGGGGAACAATTTCATCTTCGGTCGTCAGGCGTTGTGGCAATTGCTTTTGTAAATTTTGTAGGAGTTTTTGATGAATAACCCTTTAACTGTATTGCCTGCTCCGGGCAAGGCCAGAGTAAATGAGGCCGTTGATATTTGGCCTGATGTCTTTGTGGCAACAACATCGCTCGATGCCGAGACTTGGGATGGGCAATGGCTTGATGCAGGGCAAAATCAACACGCCCTCCATTCCAGAAGCAGGAAAAGCCTGAGTGGCTGCGGACTGGCCGCCGGCATGGATCACTGCTTGAAGTGCGACGGCGGCGTATCGTCATGCTTGTGCCATGAACAATCTCGGTTAGAAACCAACCACTTCCCGACTAGTTTCTCATATCGCCTCAGCCCCAAGTCGATGCCATTAACCAAATGGTCGGACAAACTGGCGTGCGGTTTGCCTCGGATCGACAGCCAGCACAAACAACTGTTCGATCTGGCGTCCACCTTCGCTGGCAACGGAGACCAGATCAGGATGATGAAGACCCTGGTCACGCTCTGCGAGTATGTGAAAGTTCATTTTCGCGAGGAGGAGCAGATGCTGGAGGCGCTCAAGTACCCGGACCTGGTGGCGCACAAACGGCAACATGCTGAAATCAAAGCCAGGCTGATCAAATTGCTCGACTATGCACGGACTCTATCTCTCGACGAAATTGCCAGCGAAGTGCAGCACCTGATTTACGGATGGGTATCCAACCACATCGCGCAGGTGGATGCCGCGTTTGTTCCTTGGGTGAGCAGTCGCCCTCTCGCCGATATTGAGCTGAAGAATTTCAGCAACCCCCGCCGCTCATTTCAGCGCGGCGATGTTCAATAATTAAAACGTTTTATAAACAATATTCTACGTTTGCCATATGGAAAACCGCATGGAAAACGATGTCTTCGAGTGAGTTTTCCACCAACCTGGAATTCTGGTCGATTCGCATTGGCAGCTTCCTGCTGCTGAGTTTCATCGATGATCCGGCTTGGCTGGCCTTCATGTTTTGCTGATCGCTGCCAACCCGTAACGCCCAATCCTTGAGCAACCGCAAAAATCTCTAGCCTGGCAACAACCTACCGTAGTTATCCAGTGCTTACCCACAGGGTTACTGGTTCGATCTGTGGAGAGTGGCGGACTCAACAAGATGATGTTCATCACCGCCGGAATTCTGTTACGGAACGACCACAAAGTCTTGGTAGAAACGGAGCGAAGAACCGCCTATGTTTAAAAGCTCGGCGGCAGTACATCAGAGATACCCCTATCGTTCTAATCAACCGCGAGGTATTGAATGAACCTTGACAAATATGTTGGACGAATTGTCCGTTTGAACCAACGAGCCTTCCGTGAAATCGCAAGGCGAGCCAAAAAGCAAGGAACAGCGTTGGAAAATTGCTTCCTGGTGTCTGGCGTAAGTCGAGAGATGCGAAAGCTGATCTGCTATGGCGCCAACTTTCGGATTACCGTTGGCGTCTGTGACGTAGTGCTGATCTGAAACAGAAGCAAAGCCAAATTCAGCTAATTTCTGTATCCTGGCCCCGCTTGTCTGGCCCGAGGGTAACAAGCCAAAGCAGGCTGAACGCTAGATTAAAACTGGGTTAGAGTTGCTTTGTTATACGTTGTCACCAGTGCCGCCCCCATCCATCATTGTGGTGGTGGTCGTAGTGATAACCCCCTGAATGTCCACCGTAATAAGGTGGATCATACAGAGGTAAGTAATCACGCAAAACTGATATGGAACTTTGTGCCAAAACTTGCCAGAAGGGTACTGTCTGTACCTCGCGAACCAGAGTGGCCGGAGTCCAGGGGCCCAAGGTCTCAGTCGATCCCCGCAGTGTCATCGGCCGGGTACAGGCGTCACATTCGCATCACGATGTGGTCCAGGCTTGTACTGCTGCTCGCCTTGAACGTGCCGGCATTCGGCCGCCAACAAAAGAACACAGGGGATGTGAGCGCTTTGAAGCTCCACCGAACGTTTTAACCGAACTGGCGCTGGTTAGCTGTTCAGGACGACAGCAGGTAAGCGCCGGGTAGCTAACCGCATTGGCTCTACCCACCACCGTCCGCTCTGGCCGAGCGGGCCGATCTGCAACTGGCCCGAACGACCGTTTTCTGATGAGTTACCTGCCGCTCGAAAAGCTCGATTTTTCGGGATATCTTCGGCCGCATGCGGCCGGGTGGATCATGACAAATGCAACATATTCTGCCTGTTTGAATGGCAGATTGACGCTGACAGCCGCCGCTCAAATCCGCGTTCTTCAAGCGACTTCAACGACCGCTTTCGCTGTGAAGCCGCCGTTCGCCCGGGAAAAATGGATGGCGCCGATCCAGTGACTGCTTTCGGGGACTTGGGATGAACGAAGGGCCGCTATGGAGGAGATACGCCAAATGTCTCTTCATGGCCGTCAGCCGACCGCCATCAATTTACACTCACTGGCTGCTTTCGGCCGCGAAGCTGCCGTTCGCTACTAAATATCACTTTTGCATTTCGAACGGCTGCTTATCAGTTTCTGGAGTTCGCCGCGACGGTCCGCTTTCATTTTCCCCCAATGACGGCTATGGGTCGGATGAAGCCAGCCACCCCTGAAAACTGAGCGGCCGCTTACCAGCGAAACCTGCCGCTCACTCGAAAAATGCTCGGCACCGTTGCCAGGGCCGGTTTCAGACTGAAAGCGGTCTGATGAATTTTTCATGCCCAACGGCCGCTCTACCCTGATTCCTGCCGTTAGACGCCATCAGCGTTGGATGACAGCCTGCAACCCGTTGCCGACGGCCGTAAGAATTGCGAGCAGAGATTCGCCGGTCGAGCAAGAAAATCGAAAGCCGCTGTTCGCGATGAAAAATTAGGATTCACACCTGAATGGCCGGAAGACAGCGTGGGTGGCCGTTCATCCCGGCTCTTGACCGTTCATCTAAAAACCTAAAACTTATTCGCGGCAGGTTGCCCCCCCCCTCCTAATCCTAAATTCATCTTATGCCGCCCAGCCGCGGACTGGGATTCGCGCAGCCTCTACCTTGTCCTGGATGACCCGATGCCAGGTCGAGACTGCGCGGTATAGGACTTTCAGACCAATCCCCCAAGATCACGCAAGGTCGAAGCGATCAAGGTTCATCACCTTGTTCCAGGCGGCCACAAAGTCATGCACAAACGCCTGCTGCGAGTCGCTGC
>NZ_JBMOJE010000182.1:0-7403 GCF_049316945.1 Propionivibrio sp.
TGGCTCCATTAAGCCGCGATTCAAATGGCTCCATAGGGGCGCGAGATAACATGAGCCTATTGCCGCTGGCGATTTTACCGACCGCAAAATCTACCTTGCCAGCTACCCGCGCGATGCCCTATGGCGAATATGCTGGTGTGCCTTGGCTGATTCGGCAGTACGCTATCACTCAGCTTCCCTCGGTCAATGCGCTGGCCGTGCTGCGTCGCTTGCCTGCCGCCAGAGCAGACCGTACGCCCTTCATCGGTTTTGGCGATCCACAGTTCGGCAAGACCCAAGTGGCGGCCTCTTCGGCCAGAAAGCTGCGTAACCTCGCTATGGATCGCCGCTCTATTCCGGTGACGAACGCTGCATCTTCCGCACCAGCGGCTGCGTCAGATGCCGTTTGGATGGACTACGGCGCGATTCCACCGTTACCGGACACCCGCGAAGAAGTGCTGTCATTGGCGGCGACCTTGCAGGCCGACCCGACCAAGGATGTCTTCCTCGGTGCAGACGCAAGCAAGGCGAACGTTCAACGCGTAGACCTTTCTAAACGGCGCATTGTGGCCTTCGCCACGCATGGCTTATTGCCGGGCGATTTCCCCGGCGTGAGTGAGCCGTCCTTGGCCTTGGCAAACCCGCATGACGGCAAACATGGTTTGCTGACCTTGACGGACATTCTGAACCTGAAACTGGATGCGGACTGGGTGGTGCTGAGTGCCTGCAATACGGCCGCCGGTGATGGCAGCGGTGCCGATGCGGTGTCCGGACTGGGGCGTGGATTTTTCTACGCCGGCACCCGTGCTTTGCTGGTGACCCATTGGTCGGTGGAATCGGTCTCGGCGCGCTTGCTAGTGACAGGGGTATTTGATCGTCAGGCAAAGGATGCCGCCCTGTCTCGTGCCGAAGCCTTGCGACAATCCATGCTGTCACTGATGCAGCAGAACTCGGGGAGCTTTGCTTACGCGCATCCTTTGTTCTGGGCACCTTATGCGTTGGTAGGGGATGGCGGAAAGTAGTTGGACAACCTTAAGTGGCTGGGGTGTTGTCCGTTGGCGGGTTAGAACGAGAGCCTCCTTAGAACACCCAGGAGTCGGCGGTTCTGAAAAAACTGAGCCGCTGCAATCAGTCTGAAGCCACTCGATAACCACTCTGCCTCGACGGGCTGGTTTGGGTCAATAGGTTGAGTGGCGCTTTTCGGTAAGCGGTCGCCCAAGTCACATCAGATCGGATTGTTTTTGGCGGCCCCCCTCGAATGGTGGCAAAGCGAAGAGGTGCTGACTCTCAAGGCGCAAGCCGCCAATGGCCGCTTTGGCCGAGGTTCAGACCGCCACGCCGTCATCCTGAACGGCAGGTTTCCGATAAGTTAGCCGCCATTCGAGATGAAAATGTCATCAGTCTCTTCTGGGTCGGATGCCGTCAGCCACCCATGAAAACTGTGTGGCCGCTTACCAGCGGTAACCTGCCGTTCACTCGAAAAATGTTCGGCACCGCAGCCAAGGGCAGCTTCAGACTAAAAGCGGCCTGATGATTTTTGCATGCCCAGCGGCCGCTGTACTCTTATTCCTGCCTTTCGACTCCATCAGAATTTGATGACAGCCACCGACCCAAAGGAGTCAGTCGGGGTTTTGAAAAGCGGACCTTCGCGGCGAACTCCAGAAACTGATAAGCAGTCGTTCAAAATGCAAAAGTGATATTTCGAAGCGAACGGCAGCTTCGCGGCCGAAAGCAGACGGCCATCAGCGGTCGTTTCGGCCCGAAAAAATCGACGAGTCTAAACGGCAGTTAACTCATCAGATAGCGGTCGCTTGGCCCTTTTGGCTAACAGTGCTCCTTGTAACAGCCTGTTTGCTTGTTACAGAAGTTGTTACAGCAGGATTGTTACAATTCATTTTGTCCTGATAGCCATCAACTTATTCGTTCCAGGCCGGCGGTAACGCCAACGATGTTGCAGTAGCCAAGGAATCAAAATCTTCCGCTCGGAAACGCCAAGGGCTTTAGCTGCGTCAAGAATGCTCGTCAAACCATCAGCCAGCTTGATTCGATCAAACGCCGCCACCTTCGGCGCTTGTGCAGTAACGGTGCTTTCAAGAGCGATAACCTTGTCGCTGCAAATTAGCCACAGGCGACGAAGGGCCGCTGGCTCAGATAAAGCCGCCATGGGATCGTGCGCTGGCTGTTTAGCCAACCGGTAGAATTCCTTGACCAATGACTTTTTGATCTTCCGAACAATTTCGCTGTTTCGCATATAGGTAAGAATCAGGGGGTTTTTTCGTCTTTCTCCATGGAGCCTCTGGGGGAAACTTCATTTTTCGCGATATTTTTGCAATGTTGTATTTATCACAGTTTTCAGGCGCAGCAAGGCCTGGCGGCACGAATCACGGGAAAATGTATATATACATTTTTTTCGTGCCCCAAAAGCATTCCCCGCGTTGCTCTGTGAACGTGATTAGGAATAGACGTTAGCTGCTTTTACGCGGAATTCCCAATTGATTTGGGGCCAACAGATGTGCGCTCGTTGCGACATGTGGCAACTCCTTTCCATCCATGCACGTGCCCTGATCGTAGTGAAGAAACACTATTGGGGTGCATGGGGGCTACGTGGTCGCGGCTGGCAGAGTGGAGGCACGCCGGTTCGCTCTTTGACTGCCCATCGTGCCGTTTTGGCCGCGAGAGTTTTGTCTTGTCGTTCAGTCATGGTTTTTCACGGTAAAGCACTGAAATTGCATGGATCGAGAGGTTTTGTATATATACACTGCAGACTGATTTTCTGGCCGTTTTTTGTATATATACATTCTTCCGAAAGAACTGCCTTGAAAGACGCATGTTTGCTGGATTCTTATCGTTCAAAAAGTGGCCATCAAGAAGCGGGTATTTCAGGAAAATATCGGAAAATTCAGGATACGTCAGTTACCTTTGTCGAAGCAACTGACTTACCATCAAACACAGGTAAGGCTGGTTGAAGATTTGCAATAATCAGGAGAATTAAAAATATGATGTCAGAGTGCGATGGCGCCGGCTCTTGCCCTCCTTGCCTGGCGAATTTCGCAACAAAGTCATGGATAGTCACATCCGACCCTTCTCCGGCGGCCGCGGTTTCCCCTCTTTGAGGCAATCCTGAAGTAGCAGACCCTCTTTGAGGCAATCCTGAAGTAGCAGAGTCTGCCTGAACGCGGAATCCTCCTTGCTGTAGTCCTTCCAGCCATGTCCCTGCTTGTCGCGCAAGTCTGTCTTCGCCCCGAGGTCGATGAGCTTCTGAAACACATCAATATTATTCTTCTCGGAGGCCAGCATCAGTGACGTTAATCCTTTGTCGTTCGCCTGATTGATGTCAACGCCACCGCTGACAAGGGTCTCGATCATTGCTGGATTGTTTTTGTGCGTGGCAATAAGAATCGAATTCATGCCGCCAGGAGATTTGTACGTCAAATCGCACTTCTGCTGAATCAAATACTCGATGCCCTTTGTGAAATTGAACCAAATAGCCAGCATCAGCATGCTCCAACAACTATCATCGTAATCCAAGATGCAGTTAACGTCCTTTCCGGCAAGGATTTTCTTAAAAGACACAATCTTTTTTTTGGGAATGACTATTTCAGAAATCATTTCTTGCTCAGCCCGGTTCAATTTAGTCATAGTTTCTCCAATTCATGCAGGCAGTATATAATTTAAAATTGGTAATTTGGTGCTTCATGGAGCTATCCGTAGCGCATTTGGCCGCGGAAATTCTCGCAGGCAACCTTAGCTGGCGGTGGGCTTCGAAGAATCATTCGTCATCCATCTTGCCTGGAATCTTGCGCGTTGTCACCAAGGGCTGTTTCGTATTAATCGCGACTCCTCGTGCTGTGATTTGTCAATAGAACGATCTGAGGCGAATCCGTTGGGAGTTCCTCCGGCTCTGCGGGGGGGGGGCAGTAACAGTTTGATATTTTCGTGAGGCGCTTCATCAGGGGGTATCAGCCGCCTTAAACGGTACGGTTGTCGCACATCCAAGCGCTCAATGTGACCGAACTAGGACCATGGCTATCAGCAAATCTCCATATAGGGATCGTTGTGCTCCGAACCTGCCGTTGGCGGCGTGCGAGTCTCTTCTGCTTGAACAGCATATTTGGCCATCCCGCCCTTCTGTTTGGACTTGGAACGATAGCAAGCAGATCCTCGTCATGGCGGATTAACAGGTGTCCTGCGCTGAAGCGTTTTACCATGAAGTAAACTGCTTCGGAGAATCGATGATTACTGGATTCGCCCGCCGGGGAACACAGGCTTCATGCCTAGTCTTTTCACTCTCGGCGTGTGTCGGCCAGAAAATATTTCTGCACCTTGGCTGCGGCGTCTCCATACAATTTCCGGTAAAGGTGACGAGGGTCTGCAGCCCCACCAACAGGAGTGCCCACCGTCATCGTTTTATCATCGATGTCTATCACTTGTACTGTACCCGGTCGTGCTTGGTCGCGAAGTGAATAGGCCAGTCGGGCGAGTACATCCAACCTGGCCGAACCTTTCAAGTACGACCGACACCGCCGCTGCCAATATTCAACGATCAGGTCATATTTCTTACGGCCAAGCAAACCGGCCAGGTCAATTTCCGGCGGCAACAGGACTTCTATACGGTTCCATAGCTGGATCATGCCGACGGCAGGATCGAAGGGGAGATCAGACTCGTCCAGGATTACATCCTCGTCGCCAGCATACCCGGTCTCTTCGGCAGCCACCCACGCCCACCAACGCCTCTTCTGGTTGGGCTGACTGCTCGATCGTACTGGGCAATCAAGCAGCAACCCTAGTGGCCCGGCCAGAGGCCAGTCAGGGAACTCTAGGCTCCCTAGCTTAATAAGCGTCCCCGGCTTCAGTTTGTCCGTCGACACTGCCTCGACGAACGATTGATGCACCGCTATTCTGCGTTCACACCAGTCGTTGAGCCACCAAGGCATCTCGGGAATGGAGTCATCATTATCCGCATCCGCTCCAATCAGAACCGACATCTCCAGAAAACCCTCGTTGTCGCTGATCGGCAGCTCTTCCTTTTTGGACGGGAATAAATTCATGTCGACGAATTCCAGCGGAGGCCATAGCTTGATCATTTCTTTATCCATTTGACTTGCGTGTTCATTGAAAAAGCATTGACCTGAGGTTACTTTGGTGACGCACTAACCTGTTTTTTGGAAGAATTGCCTGTAGGTAGATGTTTAGACGCCAGCACGTGTTTTTCACTCCAAGCCACGTCGCAAAGCAGGCGTGCCAGGGCCGGGATGGAGTCGTGCCACTGGGTACTGCCTGGTGAAATTGCGAGAACGCACCTCATCCATGCTCCTATTTCCGTCTCCTGGAAATAGGAAGGCGGGATGTCCGTTTTCGCGTGGGGCAACGTAGCTCCCAAGGTGGCTGCCCTGTGTTGGCTCAGCGCATGTGCGGCCTGCGGATTCCAGATTGAGGAGTACTCCTGTTCGACCAATCGTGCCGATTTTTCATGGCAAAAGGAGTGCTGAAGCAAGACAAGGTGATACTTGTTCAAGCCATTGACAAACAACTCGGCACTTTGCCGGTATGCATCTTCATCTAGGAACCATGGCTCAGATGGGGTGCAGTTTGATCCATGGCTGCACGCCAGCGCATCCCGGTGGTTCTCCTCGACTTCTTCGGAGGTGCCGTACTGGACGAGTTTGCTTCTACGCTCCCTGATGTCGCGCAGGAAGTCCCTGAAATAGCCTTGCAATTTATACTGGCTGTCAGGGGGCGTGTCGTATCTCGTACTTTCTGTCTTGAACAAGCCAAATACTAAGAACTCAGAGACCAGATCCTCTTTTGACTCGTTTATCTGGTGCAATACGCTCAGATTGGGGCGCCTCAACGCCATGTGAACCAGGGTCCAAAACTCCTTCCGTGCGGCATCCCGCTGATCCTGCAAAGTTACCTGAAGGGCAGTATTCAGCCATCGTTCTACAGGCACATGCAAGCCATGGCGATATGGCCATAGCAGCTTAAGCCTGGAAAACTCCTGAGATGTCATAGTCATTCGATATTTTCCCCGCCAGGAGGACTTGGACGATCTTAATGCCCATTTCCGACGGCAGTATTTTCCAACCCAAGTATGAGCATGAAGCGGGGATGTAGTAGGTAACTTGCTTGTGTGCGTTGACGGGTTAAATGAATAAGTCTAAAGGATTACGTCAAAAGTAGGTAGTCAGCCGTCACGGTTTGTTTCTGAACATGATTCCTAGAGCATATATATGCTGGTGTCAGCGGCGTTATGAACGTCACGTGAGCTTGGTGGTTCGAACGTATTGAATTTTCTTTGTGGATTTTCTTCGATGCCTTTTATCTGAAGGCTTTTTTGCGTTTTCTTCCTCGCTGTTCGTTCTTCTTTCTTCTTCGCTTTTCCTCGTTCCCGCTCCTTGAACAACGGCACAATGCCCGGGAACAGCGACTGCTCAAGCAGTTCCTGAGCCTGTCGCGTCATGCGCAGGCTTATGTCGAGGGAATCGAGCAACGACGTGTGAACCCCCGCCATCACCTGCGCAAGATCGTTGCCCTGAGTGAGATCTACGGCGTCGATGCGGTCGACCGGGCGATCCAGGACGGCATCGCCTTCGCGGCGTACAGCTGCGAGTACATCGCCAACATTCTTGAGATGCGGGCGCGTGAAACGCCCGAGCCCGGTGCGCTGCATCTCACCCGCCAGGATCTCCTGGACATCGAGATCCCCGCACCGGATCTGTCACTTTATGAGGGGCACGGCGATGAGCACTGAACGTCCGATCAATGCTTCCGCTGGCACAACGCTCACCGAATCGCTGCGCGCCCATCTGGTGAGCCTGAAACTGGCGTATGTGCTCGAGCACTTCGAATCGCTGATCCAGGACGCCGGGGCGGAGCAGTGGCCTCATGTCGACTATCTGGCACGCTTGATCGAGGGCGAGGCGCACCAGCGCGAAGACCGGAGCATCCAGCGACGGGTCGGGCTCGCCCGATTCCCGGTGCTCAAGACGCTCGATACGTTCGACTGGAGTTGGCCGAAGAAGATCAACCGGCCACAGATTCAGAATCTCTTCCGCCGCCGCTTCATTGAGGACCACGCCAACGTGACCGACAGGGTCGCCAAGCGCTCATAGCGGTCATCACCATAGTCACGGTAGGCGCGCTGCAGGAGGTGGGCGATGGCCGGGCCACAGACGTCCTCATGGGCTCTGTCCATCTCGACGAGTAGTTTGATGTCGCTTGGGGTGTAAAGGAGTTGCCACATGTCGCAACGAGCGCACATCTGTTGGCCTCAAATCAATTGGGAATTCCGCGTAAAAGCAGCTAACGCCTATTCCTAATCACGTTCACAGAGCAGCTCGGGGAACGCTTTTTGGGGCACAAAAAAATGTATATACATTTTCCCGTGATTCGTGCCGCCAGGCCTTGCTGCGCCTGAAAACTGT
>NZ_JBMOJE010000183.1:0-7384 GCF_049316945.1 Propionivibrio sp.
TTTCGCGGTGCTTCAACTCGGGTTGTGAGCGACCTACGGCATTTTCGTAAGCCATATCGCATGATAAAGTCATGGCGTCAGGCAGTTGTCAGTCTGAAGCAGACCCTGGCTGCGGCACCGAGCATTTTTTAGTGAACGGCAGGTCTACACTGGAAGCAGCCAATCAACTTCTTCGGCTGGCTGACAGCATCCGACCCAAAGCGGTCATCGGGGGTTTTGTAAAGCTGCCGTTCGATGGGAACGCAGAAAACGCGGTAGCAGCCGTTTGAAATGCGAAAGTGATATTTTGGAGCGAGCGGCAGCTTTGCGGCCGAAAGCAGCCAGTGAGTGTTAATTGATGGCGGTCGGCAAACGGCCAGGAGCGGACGGTGGCGAATTTTCTCCAAACCGGCCGTTGAATTGGTCGAGCCACCCGATAGCGGACATTGAACCTGGCACACTCAATTTTTTCAGATCACAGGCTGCTTTGCAGCGTAAGCGGACGGCCAAGGAATATGATCAGAGATTTTTTCCCGGCGGCGCAATAATCGGGCAGGTGTTTTTTGAGTGGCCGGTCTACTGCACATTGCTGCCTTTCGATTATCGTCAGACGAAAACCATGGGCAATGAGTAGGAGCGATTGATTATCAATATCGCCAATTTCTGAAAAATGAAGAGTCGTTCCTGTATTGCGCGACAGTGACAGACCAATATTTGATTGAACGGATTCTGATTCTGAGGAATTCTATCGAAATGGGTACGCGACGAGTCTTGCAATACTTCGCTTATAAGCTAAAATATAGCCATGTACGAAATCATCCATTACCTCGACGAGAGCGAGAACGATCTCTACCAGGATTGGCTTGAAGGTCTTCGTGACCGCATAGCGAAAATCGCTATCATCAAGCGTATCGCTCGCGTAGAGGCTGGTTTGTTTGGGGATTGTAAGTCCTTGCGGGACGGCATCGGTGAATTGCGAATTGATGTGGGGGCCGGATACCGCGTCTATTACGCAAAGGTTGGCAATCAGGTGATATTACTTACCAGTGGCGGAGACAAGAAGTCGCAGAGCAGGGATATTGACCGAGCAGTTGGATTTTTGAAAGATTGGGAGAAGCGAAATGGCTAAAGCACACCGAACTCACGATGAAGCAACTGTTGAAATGTTCCGCCGCGACCCGGATCTTGCGGCGGAGTATCTAAACTCCGTACTGGTCGATGGCGACGAAACCGATTTGATGCTGGCACTACGCAGTCTCAGCAAAGCGTTTGGTGGCGTTCAGGAGATAGCGCGCCAGGCAGAAGTGAATGCCCATACGCTCTATCGCACGTTGTCCGAACAGGGAAATCCTGAATTGAAAACGCTTTCTGCGATTCTCAAGGCCATGGGGATGCGGCTGGCCGTACAGCCGATCCATCAGTTGCATGCCTAACCCACGCCGCACTCTTGATCGACCAACGTGGGTGGCGGAGGGCCGTCATGCTTCGTAACGTCAAGTGTTCAGTTCGGAATTTTCATCAATGGCCGGTTTACGCACGTTAACTGACGTTCGTGTCTAAACAGGCGAAGAGCGTATTTTGCATAAAACTGGTTGGAGTTGCGTCGCGTCCGAGTGGCCGCTATCAGTCTGTAGCCGCCGCTGGCTGCGGTGCCGAGCTTTTTTTGTTCGAACGGCAGGTTACCGCTGGTAAGCGGCCGCTCAGTTTTCAGGTGTGGCTGACCCCATCCGACCCAAAGCGGTCATCGGGGGTTTTGTAAAGCTGCCGTTCGATGGGAACGCAGAAAACGCGGAAGCAGCCGTTTGAAATGCGAAAGTGATATTATGGAGCGAATGGCGGCTTTGCGGCCGAAAGCAGCCAGTAAATGTAAATTGATGGCGGTCGGCTGACGGCCAGAAGCGGACGGTGACGAATTTTCTCCAAACCGGCCGTTGAATAGGTCGAGCCACCCGATAGCGGACATTGAACCTGGCACACTCAATTTTTTCGGCTCACAGGCTGCTTTTCCACCGATTGCGGTCATTCACGACCCTGAAAATGCTCGGGGTTTGATGGCCGCTTTCGGGGTTAACCCGCCGTTCAAAGTGCTAATATTCGATGCGGTTGCCAGGCTCCTCACGGCCACTATGCATAGATCTCAACTAGAGATAGATCGCAAGGACCAGAACGGTTCGACTCATGCACAGAGCGCTTCTTGGCGAGGTCAGCGGAAATTATTCTAGGCATAGTTTCGGCAGTAGAGACCCGACGAGGCTCTACTTCTGGAGACCTTTATTGGTGAAACCCGTTTTTCTCGCCTTGCGCATCAAGTTACTTACAAAGGGCGATATCGGACCAGCGCCGCGATTTCACGGTATCTTCTTCGAAACACAAGCCGGTCTCACCGCAAGCATCGCGATGCGGATACCGTGAGCCAAGCGCCCTCATGAAGTTCCTTTAAACGCTGTAACTATGCAAAGGACGCACCGCTTCCAAATGAGTGGTAGCGGGGTTCCGGCGCGTTTTTCTGAATATAACTACGCCTAGTTGAGATCTATGCATAGTGGCCGCTATGCAAAGCTTTACATAGCACCCAACAGCAGCCACTGGATTTTCTGCTCCAAACCGGCCGTTCATTTTCGTGGTTGCTCTGCGGCCATTAGCCGGAGGGTGATCAACTTTTTTTCAGCCTGACGGGCAGATGTGCAGCGTAACCGGTCAGTGAAACTTCATGACCGGGGAATACAGTTTAGGTGATACTTTTCGCAGGGAGTGGTTTTCTGAGTGGTCGCGCCTCTTCTCATTTCTGTCAGCCTACTGCCGGCGCAAAGGCAGTGCTTGGGGTGCTATTCGGGAGAATTTTCTGCGAATCGTGACGCCCTACAAAGCCAAGATCGGCGATTGACTTCGGTGCCGGACGTCAGCCATACTCCCCGAAGGCCCGTTGGATTTCCTATCCTTACCCTTACAGCCACGCCATGACGAACTCCCGTTCCTTTCAACGCATCATTGATTCGGTCACGGCGGTCATCGACCGGTGCGTGGCGCTGGAGAAGTCGTTTGACCTTCAGTTGAATGAGATTCTGCCGGAACAGCAGGCCAGCGCGCGTAATCTGATCCACTATCTGGCGCTGCGCCAGCACGACGTACGGTCGTTGCAGATCGTGCTTTCCTCCTACGGGCTTTCCTCACTGGGGCGGACCGAGGCGCATGTGTTAGCCAGCCTGTTGACGGTCCGGACGGCGTTGCAGTTAATGGCCGGAGAGAAGAAGCCGGAACGTACCGCGGCGGCGGTGGATTTCAGCAGTGGCCCGGCCTTGCTGCAGGGCCACACGCAGCGCCTCTTGGGGAGCTCTCACGCCAGCCATCCGGTGCGCGTGATGGTGACCATGCCTCCCAACGCCGCCAGCGACTATTTGCTGGTGCGTGACCTGGTTGGGGCCGGGATGGACATCATGCGCGTCAACTGCGCGCATGATGATGAAGCCGCCTGGAGCGGGATGATCGCCAATCTGGAGCGCGCCAACCGTGAATTTTCCCGCCGCTGCCGCGTCCTGATGGATTTGGGTGGGCCCAAGCTTCGGACCGGGGAGATTGAGGGCGGCCTGCGGATATTGAAACTGCGGCCCAAACGCGACGTGCGGGACCAGTTGCTGCAACCGGCGCGCGTCTGGCTGACTGATGCCGCGGGCCCGCTGGAGCCCATCGCCGGCGTCCCCGTCGTTCCGCTCACGGGCATCGTCATCAGCCAGCTTCGCGTCCGGGACAAGATCCGGTTCGCCGACACGCGCGGCCGTCAGCGGACGCTGACCATCACCGCATGTGAGGCGGGCGGCTGTTGGGCGGAGAGCGCGCAGGCGGCTATGCTGGAAACCGGCATGGTGGCGGCGGCCTATCGTGGTGCCAAGCCGGTGGCCCTAGGTGAGATCGGCCAGTTGCCGTTGGTGGAACAGCCGCTGGTGCTGAAACGCGGCGACCTATTGGAAGTAACCGGGCCGGCCACTCCCGGGAAACCGGGGGAACTGGACGATCAAGGCCGGGTGAAACGTCCGGCGACGATCCCGACGACGCTGCCCGAAGTATTTAAGTTTGTCCGGGCGGGGGAGCGGATCTTCTTTGACGATGGCAAGATCGGCGGCATCGTCAAGTCGGTGACCAAGCGCAAGATGAGGGTGGAGATTACCTACGCCGCCCATGCCGGCGGCAAGCTACGCTCCGACAAAGGCATCAACCTGCCCGATACCGATCTTGATCTACCCGCGCTGACGCCCAAGGATTTTCAGGATCTGAAGTTTGCCGCCCGGCATGCGGACATGGTGGGGCTTTCCTTTGTCCGGCATCCCAACGATATTGAACTGCTGCAGCGCGAGTTGGAACGTCTGGACGCGGGCGATGTCGGCATTGTGCTGAAGATCGAGAACCGGGTGGCGTTTGAGAATCTGCCACAATTGCTGCTAAAGGGCTTGCAGACCATGCCGCTCGGGGTGATGGTGGCCCGTGGGGATTTGGCGGTGGAGGTCGGCTTTGAGCGGTTGGCGGAGTTGCAGGAGGAGATCCTGTGGTTGTGTGAAGCGGCGCATGTGCCTGTGATCTGGGCCACGCAGGTGCTGGAAAATATGGCCAAGACGGGGATGCCCTCCCGCGCGGAAGTAACCGATGCCGCTATGAGCGGCCGCGCGGAATGCGTGATGCTGAACAAGGGGCCCTACATCGTCGATGCCGTGAAGTTTTTGGAAGACGTTCTGGAACGTATGAAGCGCCACCAGCGCAAGAAGGCCTCGATGCTGCGGCGGTTGTCGATTTCTCACGCGAAGCCAAGAAATAAACCGGAACCTGGGGCGGCCGACCGGGATCCCGCGTGAGCGGCATCCCTGACGCCGGTCTGCGCCCATGCTGTTGAAGAACTTACGGACCATCGACGGCAAGACGCTGACGCTGGAAACCATGGTCCCCGGCGAAGGCCGCGATCTCGTCCGTACCGGTCAACTGGAGACCATCGAAGCCGACGTCGTCGTCCAAGTGCTCGGTCAGACCGGCGACTTCGGCGCGCTGGGGACTTTCGAGCCTGTTGAAATACTGCTGCCCGACTGCTCTTGGCCGGGGCCGGCGAACGCAATCCTACATCGCTGACCGTTCCGATCTTAAAGCCGCCACTCGGTCGAGAAATTCGCTGTCTCGTCTGGAACGGCAGCTTTCGTTGTCACCGCTTTCCCCGCGAATGACCGCTGTCAGAAACCGCCAGTGATGGCAATGGGTCGGTGGCTGTCATCAAGCTCTGATGGAGTCGAAAGGCAGGAATCAGAGTACAGCGGCCGTTGGGCATTCAAAAATTATCAGACCGCTTACAGTCTGAAGCAGGCAATCGGCGACCAACAATGGACCGACGGCTCCTGGCCGGCAACTGCTCGATACCATATTGCACCCACTGAATGCTCCCACTGCTATCCCGGTCGGGCCTGAAAAACTTCGCAACTTTTCTGCAGATGACTCAAGCAGGCTGAATGTCTACATAGGCTCAACGGAAGCTGACACCCTCAGTCAGATCGCCGTAGACTCGAAACTTCAGGCCAAAGTAACGGTCAATAAAATAATGCCTTATTAGTTAGTACTTTCTAACCATGAGATTTTTCAAGTTTCTCATGCCCAATGCATCAACTGAGAACGTGATACCCGTGTCCAAAACGCCTTTGTTAAGGATCACTGCTGCCGCAAGCGCAACGTTTGTTGTGCTCTTTTTAGCGTCGACTCGTCTAGCGGCCCAAATGGTTGAGGTGCCGGCGACCGTCCCCGCCGTTAACACGCTAACGGAGACCGCCGTTGAAGCAGGCGCTGCGGAGATCGTTACCCATGATTTCGACTGGTTCGATTCGGCGCGCAACCGCGCTGTTCCGGTGCGGCTGTATCTTCCGGCGCAGACGGCACCTGCGCAGACACTGCCTCTGGTGGTGTTCTCGCACGGCATGGGTGGATCACGACGAGGCTACAGTTATCTCGGTGTCTACTGGGCCAGTCACGGCTATGCCAGTCTGCACCTACAGCATGTCGGCAGTGACCGTTCGTTGTGGTCCGGTAACTTCTTCGGCCTTGTCGGGCGTCTTCAGGCAGCTGCCAAGGAAGAGGAGGCGATCGCTCGCGTCGGCGACCTGCGCTTTGCGCTTGATCAGATTCTCGCCGATAAAGAAATTGGCTTAAGGATCGACGCCGGGCGCATTGTTGCTGCTGGTCATTCCTACGGCGCCAATACTGTCATGCTTGCCCTTGGCGCGCGCATCGAGCGCCAGGATCACCTCATTGACCTTAATGAGCCGCGTCTCAGGGCGGCCGTTCTGCTTTCTGCACCACCCTTCTACGGTGAAAGCAACACGGTTGGAATTCTCTCGGAAATCAGGGTGCCGTCACTGCACATTACAGCGACCGAAGACATCATCCGCATTCCGGGGTACTACTCGGGGGTTGAGGACAGAATCGCTGTTTTCGACGCCATGCCTGGCACGCGCAAAGTTCTTGCGGTATTCGACGGCGGGTCCCACAGCATGTTCACTGATCGTACTGGCACCGGCGGTGCAGCGCTCAATTCGCTGGTAAAGGCCGCGACCAAGGAACTCTCGGTCGCTTTCTTCGAGAGTGTGTTTGGCAGCAACGATGCGGCGCTGCGCAACTGGCCAGCACGCCATAATGCGATTGTCGCAAAATTCATTACTCCGGGTTCTTAGGCCATTCTTAGTTACACTTTTCTATTTGACTGAATGCCATGCGCCTCTATCTATTCACCTTCGTCCTTCTGGTGGTGCCCATTTTGACCCGTGCCGCTGAAGAGCCTAACCATGAAGTTCTGCGCAAGCTTGAAAACAACATCGAGATTAGGCAGTATGCGCCCTATGTGGTCGCCGAAGTGCTTGTCGAGGGTAGTGCCGATACGGCAGGCAATGATGCCTTTCCTATTCTCGCAGGCTACATCTTCGGAAAAAACAAGGGTGAGCGGAGTTTTTCGATGACTGCCCCGGTAACGCAGACCGTCGCCCCGGTGAAGCTGGAGATGACGGCGCCAGTCACCCAGACGGCGGTCGTCGGCGGCTGGATCGTGCAGTTCGTGCTGCCCAAGGGGGTGACGCTCGCCTCGGCACCCGAGCCGAATGATTCGAGAGTCAAGCTGCGCGAGGAGGCAGGTAGACGCATTGCAGCGATACGTTACTCGGGATTCTGGTCCGCCGATAACTACGCAGAGCACCTGGACAAGCTAAAGGCAACACTCACCTCTGAAGGGCTTACCTGGTCAGGCGAACCGGTTTTTTCTCGTTACAACCCGCCATTTACACCGTGGTTCTTGCGACGCAATGAAATCTGGCTATCACTGCCTTCAGAGCAGGTTAAACGTGCTTTGTTTACCCCTACAAGCCAAACCCACTGGTACTGCTGGGTTTATAGT
>NZ_JBMOJE010000184.1:0-7139 GCF_049316945.1 Propionivibrio sp.
GGTGCGGCAGTCGGCGTGCTGGTGGCCCCATGAACATCCACGGGGAGCGAGAACGAGGTCCACAGGCAAGCAATCAGCAAATAGCTCAGCTTTTGCATGATCTTGATGTCTTCACTGGTTCTCAGCCTCCCTGGACCGGTGCTTCAAACAGGAAAGGTACGGCAATGCGCTGGCGCCCGGTTTCAAGCACCAGCGTTGCCCGCCAGAGCATGCGGCCGGTGATGCAAACGGGAAGCATCGCTTCGCTGGCATAGCGTCCGTTGCCGTCGGCACTGAGGGCTCTCCGGTTGTATCCCATGTTCATGGTGACTCCGGCAAAGTCGATTTCAACCTTGTTCGCCACCACGCCGGAAATTGTTACGCTGACCTGAAGCGGCTGTACCACAGGGATCGGATGCGGCGTGATACTCAGTTCGATACGACCGCCACCGGGGATTTCGGCAAGGCAGGCCTGTTTGTGCAGGTCGCAACCGGCAACCGGCTCGATCGTCACGTCGGCCTTGGCCAGCAACAGCGGCGAGTACTTGTAGCCGACCACAGCCACGATGCCCAGTGCCAGGATGATGGAAAAGTCGACCAGGGAAAAAGGACTGCGCATGGCAACAAGCTTCTCGGGTTTGGCTGGCTCCGGCAAGACGGTGGCGAAATGTCGCAGACTGCAAGCCAGCAAGGCAATCGAGATTTTATCCGAATGAGGACGCATTCAACCCAGAAACCGAAATTAACCACGAAGTTCACAAAGAACAGCGCGAAGCTGCTCTCCGTGCTCTTCGTGGTTTAACAGGGGTTTTCAGGTTCAACGATCCCGGTGAATTGACCCGGGGCAAACTGGGCATTGCGATTCGAATTCAGCCACTTGCGTTAAGCAAAAAATACAGAAAATACGGTAATCAAAATACGGCATCGTCGGTATTACAGCAAGACTCTGGTAGTCATAGACTTCGATTAACTTGGGTTGCGTGTTTTTATTCATTTCCATCGGTGCACAGAGCAAACCATACAAGTTTCTCTTTGGTTTCACGCCCAGACCCGCAAAGAACAGCAGACCTGATTGAAACGCTCAATGCTGCCATTGAGGTCAAATTTTAATGGGAGGTTTCCCGATGGTCAGCGCAATCCAGGCTGTGCCGATTTTCAATACAGCCTATAAACCCACTTCCGCCGGGCAAGCGTTCACCTTGGCTGACGGAACAAAGTCATCGCTCTCGGTACCGGGCGTGACACTGACCTTGAGCGACAGGTCGCAGGCGACTCTCACCTATAACCAGGCGGGGCTGTTTGCGCCGTCGTTGCAGGCGGTCACCACCATCACCGCTGCCACGCTCAACGCCGCCATCGATGCTGCGCTCGCTAGCCCGCCCTTGCCCGCCAGCAGCAACACTCCGAACACGGCGTCGACCAACACGCCCCCCGCTGCCGCTACTGCCGCCCCGGCGCAGCCTGCCACCGCCAGTACGGCTGTTGCTACTGCCACCACCGCACCGATTGCCGTCGCTCCCGTAGCGGGGATCGCCGGCACGACACCCGGCACTGCCATTGCTTTGGCAGCCAATTTTTTCGTGAATCCTGCCGACCAGGTCTTGGCCAACATAACGGCAAATCCGGCCTACGCCGGCATGGCCGCGGCGCTGTACGTTAATGTCGCTGTTTATCGGAGCTGCAGACCTCGGCCGCCGTCTTGGCGAACAGGACCGACATCCCCCGGCAGGTGACGGAGTTAACTGCCGCCAAGGAAGTGGACACTGAGCGGCATGAAGAAGGGACCACCAACTATCGGCGCAGGGGAACCAATTTCGAAAGCACGGTTTCGAGTACCAAGCGCAGCAGCAGTCTTTAGCCATCTTTTATCAAGGGCAGATGCAAGCCGCTAAGGTGCGCCGAGCGCACTATCCCGCCTCGCTTGTCTATATATAATCTCTGCTCTGTCTTCAACTATCGCTGGAAGCCGCGCCAAATGGCGTTCTTCAATGAGCCATGCCGCAGAGCCATTAAATACGCCACTCTTCAGGCGTATGTTCTGCATAACGCCTATCCATGAGCATTGCAGAGGATAACGCTTATCAAGCGAACGGCACCAGCCCGGCCATCAGGCATGAAGAGTTGTGCAAATATCAGGGAAGCCGCGCGAGCAAACCGGTAGCCCGGCCTTCTCCGTAGCGAGTGCAAATCGCCCCCGGATTCCTGCTTCTACTAAAATGCGTGTTTTCGCCAACGCTGGCGTGCCTCAACACCATTCGCAAGGAAGCGTAATGAGCTCTGAATCGACACCGCAGTCACAGCATTCCCAGTTTGCCCTGCTCAAAACCCGCCGCTTTGCGCCGTTTTTCGTGACGCAGTTTCTCGGGGCATTCAACGATAACCTGTTCAAGAACGCGCTGGTCGTGCTGCTGACTTTCCATGCGGCGAGCTGGACGACGCTGGCGCCGGAGGTGCTGACCAATCTGGCGGCGGGGATTTTCATTGTTCCCTTCTTCCTCTTTTCGGCGACGGCCGGGCAACTGGCCGACAAATACGACAAGGCAAAAATGGCGCGTCTGGTGAAAGTGCTGGAGATGGTCATCATGGGCGTCGCGGCGCTCGGGTTTTTCCTGCACAGCCTGGCCGTGCTGCTCGGCGCGCTGTTTCTGCTCGGCCTGCACTCGACGCTGTTCGGCCCGGTGAAGTACGCGATCCTGCCGCAACATCTGCGCGAGGATGAACTGGTGGGCGGTAACGCGCTGGTCGAATCCGGAACCTTTGTCGCCATCCTGATCGGCACGCTGGCCGGCGGGCTGCTCTCCGGAGCGGCCGGGCATCCAAGCTGGGTGGCCTTTGCCGGATTGCTGGTTGCCGCAGCCGGTTTTATGGCCAGTACCGGGATTCCGCCGGCGCCGGCGCCGGCGCCCGATCTGGAAATCAACCATAATCCGTTCTCCGAGACGTGGCGCAACATTGGTTTTGCACGGCAGAACCGCACGGTGTTCCTGTCGATTCTCGGCATCTCGTGGTTCTGGCTCTACGGGGCGCTGTTCCTGGCGCAGTTTCCGGTCTATGCCAAGAACGTTCTCGGCGGTGATGAAACCTCGGTCACGCTGCTGCTGGCCACCTTCACCGTCGGCATCGGTCTGGGCTCGATGCTCTGCGAAAAGCTTTCCGGCAAGCACGTCGAAATCGGGCTGGTGCCCTTCGGCTCGATCGGCCTGACGCTGTTCGGCCTCGATCTGGTCTTTGCCTCGCCGGCCAGCTTGCCCGCCGCTGCGCCGCTGGCGATGAGCAGTCTGCTCGCCTTGCACGAGACCTGGCGCGTCCTCTTCGACCTCTTCGGGCTCGGCCTGTTTGGCGGCTTCTTCATCGTGCCGCTCTATGTGCTGATCCAGTTGCGCAGTGCGCCGGAGCATCGGGCGCGCATCATCGCCGCCAACAACATCCTCAACGCGCTGTTCATGGTCGTCGGCGCGCTCGTCGCCGCCGGGCTGCTCGGCAACGGAGTGACGATTCCGGTGCTGTTCGGCATTGCCGCATTGTGCAATGCGCTGGTCGCCATCTACATCTACACCCTGGTGCCGGAGTTCATGCTGCGCTTCGTGGCCTGGCTGCTGATCCACTCGATCTACCGGCTGGAGCAGAAGGGCTTGGAGCATATTCCCGACGAGGGGCCAGCGGTGCTGATCTGCAACCATGTCAGTTTTGTCGATCCGCTGGTCATCTCGGCAGCCTGCCGGCGTCCGATCCGCTTCGTCATGGATCACCGGATTTTCCGCATGCCGCTGATCAGCTTCATTTTCCGCCACATGAACGCCATCCCGATTGCTCCGGCCAAGGAAGATCCGGCGATGATGGAGGCCGCTTTCGGGGCGGTTGCCCAAGCGCTGGAAGCGGGCGAACTGGTTGCCATCTTTCCCGAAGGGCGGATCACCGATAACGGCGAAATCTGCCCCTTCCGTCCCGGCATCCAGCGCATCCTCAGGCGCACGCCGGTGCCGGTCATTCCCATGGCCTTGCGCGGACTATGGGGCAGTTTCTTCAGCCGCAAGGACGGTCCGGCGATGAGCAAACCGTCTCATCTGCGGCCTTTTTCGCAGATCGGCCTGAGCGTTGGCCAGCCCGTTTCGGCGGAATCATCTACGCCGGAAGATTTGCAGGCGCTGGTTGCCGAGCTGCGTGGCGACTGGAAGTAAGCGAAGGTCAAAGGCGAAGGCCATGTGGTTTCCCGGGAATGTTGATCGGCGCGGCGCTGGGCCGTTTTGCCGGCTTCCAAGGGGCGCTGGCCAACGTTCGCGTGCCATTGACTGACGTCATCCCGGAAAAAGCCTTCGCCAGTATGGGCAAACCCAGGGTCGCCAGCGTAGGCAGTTGCACCGGCGCAGCATCGTTCATCGCCCAGGCGCCATGCGACGCAGCAAGAACCTGGCCAGAGCTTTCGGTGAGAGCAAGTTGCGCAGACGGGGAGGCGCGCTGGCGCGACAACGATGCAGAAATATCCTTGAGTGCGAGATCAGCTCCAATAACGGCCTTGCGGTCCGGCGTCGCCTGAGCGATCGTAAAGCCAATATCAGCCGATGGCAACGCGAACGCTGGTGTGCGAACAAGGCCGGAACGTCCAAGAGTGTCATGAAACCAGTTCATGTCTTTGGGCCGATAGCTGTCGGTCGCGCGAGCAGACAGCAGTTTCATCTGATCATCGTAAAAACGGACGCTGGCACCGCTGTATCTTTGATATCAAGGGTCCGCAGCCCTGAAGTGGGCAATTTGTTGTCAGGGCCAGGTTCCAGAGGAGCCAAGTCGAGGAGATGGTCGAGGAGGGCCGTGGCCAGAACAGGATTTGACTGCTACTGCCTTGCCTGACGCCTCAACCTGCTGCCTCCTGTTGCTCAGTAGATCAGTGTCTTCAAATGCGTGAGCTGAAATCCCCGAGCCCGGGGAGGAAAAGAAATCATGATTGTTTTGCCCACAACAATCCACTGAGCCATACTGTTTCAAATACTGACACTTTTCATCGGAACTGCCGAAGCGCTCACCGGAATTGTTCGTGGCACAGGTGGGGAAAGGTGGTCGGTCCTTGTGCCGCGTCTGTGGAATCCTCTACATCGCTGGAGCCGCATACGGCCTTGCTCAAGTTGGTGCTTTCCGCGCAATCTATGGATAAGTGGCGATCATTGGACAACTGGCGATGCAGACCTCACTGGTCGACGGCAATTATCCTGTCCGGCGTGTTATTGACTTCGACGCCTTCATGCGACTTTTTCAATTCAGCCATCCTTTCGCGCCATTCCGCCAGTCCCTCATCCTCATACTCAAGCTGCAATGCCAAGGCTTTTGTCGTGCTCAGGTTG
This sequence comes from Propionivibrio sp., assembly GCF_049316945.1. Taxonomy (GTDB): domain Bacteria; phylum Pseudomonadota; class Gammaproteobacteria; order Burkholderiales; family Rhodocyclaceae; genus Propionivibrio. Next base: position 5,313 of record NZ_JBMOJE010000184.1, read on the forward strand.
TTGTTCTCCATTCTGCGTGAAAATCGTCCCCGCATTCTCGACAACAAACGTTCAGATTCGTCATTACTCAACCGCTTGGCTCTTTCGACGTACTCTTCTGAAGGTGATTTCGATCCCATGGCGTAATCCATCCTTAAATCCAAAAAATGATAAAAAATTTACTGTGCGGCGTTAGTCCAGCCGATCGTAAAGGCTGAGGCAGATAAGACATTCAGTGGTCAGTCAGCAATCCATGTCTTCAGGCATGATTTTACTGCTTTGCTGATTTTGAAAGCGGCAAAGAATGGCCGCAATCTTGTAGGGCGATCTGAATGGACTTGAATATCCTACAAAATCGAACCTCGGTGGTCAAGGACAATAGGGGCCATTCCTTCCAGGTCGGGCATGGCAGTCTCCAAGAAATACACCCGTCGTCCGTTTCGTTTGCACGCAAGCGAAAAGTGACGCCCTCCGTGTATCCCCACTCGTCCAGCAAGGGCTGCACGCTAACCTTGGAAATGTTCGACCATGGAACGAACAGCCATGTTTTCGGCATCGCCGGGCCAATGCGCCACAACTCTGCCGTGATGGAAAATAGACACCTTGCGAATCGCTGACATAGTCGTATGACCTGGTGGCGATGGTCGAGGCGAAACACTATTTCCCGGATGAGCCACGGTTGAGTTACGCAGAGAACCAGACAGCGGCACTGGAGAAGGCGGATGCGCTGGTGGTGGTTACGGAGTGGAAAGAGTTTCGCAGCCCGGACTTTGACGCGATCAAGGCAAAGTTGAAAGCGCCGGTGATTTTCGACGGACGGAACCTGTTTGAGCCGGCCGAGATGAAGCGGATTGGGATTGTGTATTCGGGGATTGGACGGTAGGGTTTGGCGGTGGTGGAGCAGCGCCACACCGTCAATCAACCCACTTTCCCCCTGAGCGCGAAGCCTGGCCTCTGGCCACAAGGGGGGCTGGGGGGTTGTGAATAGGCGATCTACAGGTTATTAGCTTGAAGAGTGGCGTATTCATTGGCTTGACAGCCTTATATGCTGTAGATGACCAGTTGATAAGGCTTACAGAGGCATGATTCGGGTTTACGTGCCAGTAACTCACGTCACCCGGCTTTATCACCATCCAGTGTTTCAAGGGAAAATAGATGGCATAAGGAATGATTCTGGCCGCTGGCCAAGGCTCGCGGGTTCGCCCGCTGACCAAGGATTTACCCAAGCCGATGGTGCCGATTTTGGGCAATCCGGTAATGGAATACTAAGGGGATCCAGGACTTCAGCGGTTTCTTCGATGAAACGACGCTGGTGATCTGCGGCGATGCGATCATCGACCTCGATCTGGGCGCTGCCCTGCACGAGCACCGCAGCAAGGGCGCCATCGTCAGTGTGGTGACGCTGGAGGTGCCGCCTGAAGAGGTGCAGAACTACGGCATCGTCGTCGCCGACCAGCCATTCGCTGGCCGATATCAGCAAGGCCAGGTCGTTGCTGGGCTATGAGCCGACGCATCCGATTGGCGATGGGTTGAGAGAGGCGCTGGGGTGGTATGTGGCGGATCTTCGGTGAGGAGTGGGGAGTAGCGTCGCCCCACGGGCAGTTACTACGCAGATGACCCAAAAAATGCCTCTGTAACGACATTACTGGCCAACAAGTCCATCGTCCAGGCCATTGTCTCTCTCGCAAAAAGTCTCTCGCTGGAAACCGTTGCCGAAGGCGTTGAAACAGCGGATGAGTTTGCGCAGACCAGTGCCTGCGTCTGCGATGAGATACAGGGCTACTTTCACGCCCGGCTGACAAATCTCGCCCCATTGGAGCCACCGAATCGCGGCCTAATGGTGCCAGC
>NZ_JBMOJE010000185.1:0-7111 GCF_049316945.1 Propionivibrio sp.
TGCCGTGCCCAAGCGTGCCGTGCCCAGGCGTGCCGTGCCCAGGCGTGCCGTGCCCAGGCGTGCCGTGCCCAAGCGTGCCGTGCCCAGGCGTGCCGTGCCCAGGCGTGCCGTGCCCAGGCGTGCCGTGCCCAAGCGTGCCGTGCCCAGGCGTGCCGTGCCCAGGCGTGCCGTGCCCGGCAGCGAGCTCACCCGAAACGATGCGCATGCCCAGATTCTTCGTGTAATAAATCCGCTTGCCATCGACCCACAGCCAGCCTTCGGCAATGGCAAAACGGCCGTATTCATCCTCGCCGACCTCGGTAATCTGCAACTCGCTGCCGATCATCCTGTTCTTAGGCACTACTTGCCCACGGTACTTCCAGGTCACCGGCTTGCCGAGCATCAACGGCTCGAAGCGCGGATTGGTGACACCCTCGCCCATGCCGGTTTCCAGCATGTAGAACTGCAGCAACTGGCACAGCGCCTCGACGCCGAGCGAGCCCGGCTGCACCGGATCCTGGAAGAAATGCGCCTTGAAGAACCACTCGTCGACATCGACGGTTTTCTCGCCGCGCAAGGCGCCCAGACCCTTCGCCCCACCTGCCGGCCAGTAGCCGGTAACGCGGTCAAGCATGAGCAGCATCGGCCCCGGCAGGCACAGTGCGCCGCCGCAGTATTTCTCGGGGCGCGAAGTGAGGTCGATGACCTGCTCGGCGGGCGCCTCCATCCAGGCCCGTTCTTCCGGCGACACCGGCAGTCCGACCTGATTCTCGAACGCTTCCTTGGGGAAGAAGCCGAACACCGTCTTCATCTCGAAAACGCGCTGATCGCCAACAAAGCATTCAACCTCGAAATTCTCGATGATCATGCCGGCGCTTTGCGACACGGAGAGCATTTTCACCTTGGTCCGGAAAATTCCGCTGCTCGGGAAAACCTCCTGCAACAGCGTGCCAGTACCGTCCAGATTTCTGAACAGCATGTCGGTTTCGGAAGTCAGCGCACTGCCGACGTAGGACGCCAGCCAGCCGCAGGGTTGCAGCGCGGCTTCCATGACGACGCAGAAAGGCATCGTCGGATTACCGTTCTGCTCGAAATACCACTGCTCAACCGGAACGTCGTACTCGACTTCGACCGCTGTTCCCGACTTCATGCCGCCCAGCGGGCCATCAAGTCCGGTGACGCGCGACATGAAGTGGTACGGCGGCCCCGGCAAACGCGCAGCGCGGCGTGTGCCGTCGAAACGCGAATAGAACGGACCAAAGGCAGCCGAAGGCGGCCCCCATGCACAAGCCAGCAGCGAATGATAGTCGAAGGCAAATCCGTCGACCGTCGCCGCCGGTTTTGGCTCGCAGTAATCGACCAACCCGGCCAGCGAGCGCAGCGGTACAGGCTGGCCGGTCAACAGCGTGGCTGCCGGTGCCAGATGCTGCCAATGTTCCAATGGCCAATCGGGAACCAGTTGCAGGCCAACGCCGCGGGCATGAAACGCCTTGCGCCCATCGACGGTACACAGCAGATCGGCAAACACGGTCGGGATCGGCCCGGCCTGAACCGACGAGACGAAAACTTCATAGACCAGGTGCTTGCTCGACGGCGTCACCTGGCCGCGGCAGCGCATCGGGTACTTGGTGTCGGGCACCGGCTCGAAACGCCAGGCGTCGCGCTCGATGGTGAAACCGAGGCCGGCCAGGTAGATCGACATCGCCTGCAGGCAACCGTCGAACATCAGCGTACCGGGCATGCACGGATCGTTCTTGAAGTGGCCCTTGAAGAACCAGTCGTCCGGCGTCACCGGCGTTTCGGCGCGCAGGTAACCACGGCCCCACGGGCCGCCCTGCGGATCGAACTCGGTAACCTCGTGCAGAAACTGCATCTTCTCCGAGGTGATGCGCGGCGAGCGCACATGCGGCTGCGTCGTTTCCCAGCCGGCGCCGAAGCATTCGTACGGGCGACCGGAGGCAAAGGCCAGCAGTTCGGCCGAGGAGAACTTCGTTTTCGTGCATGTGACTGCCGGCGCGTCGACCTGCGCTGCGGCAGGAACTTCCTCTGCCGGGTCCCACAGCACGCCGGCCGAATTGGCGAGTTCCTCGTCGGTGAAGAAGCCGGCCTGGCCGTTGCGCACTGACAGACGCGGTTTGCCGCGTACCTGACAATCGTAATGGAAGAAGAACAGGCGAACCTCTCCCTGCGTCGCGTGGCCGTCGACATGAATGTCGTAGCACAGCGTATCGCCGGGCACCGGCAGTCCGCCGCGGTAAGTCAGATCACAGCCGAGCAGGCGATAGACGCGCCCGCCCTGATTGAGCGAGTCGATACCGAGCCAGCTGATCAGCAGCAGGTCGGCCTGACCCGACTCGATCATCACGCCGGCCGGCATGCGGCCTTCGTCATCGAGGTACCAGCTGTCGGCGCGCACGTCGGTTTCGGTCCACAGCGTACCCTTGCCCATCGAACCGGCAACGGCGTCGATGCCGGTTACGCGGTCGGCGAGCAGCAGCGGCGGCTCCGGCATGCGCACCTGGCGCGCATAGCCGTCCTGAGCGGCGAACAACGGGCCGAACACCGAGGAAATCTTCCCGCCGGCGAGCACTTCAAGCTGCGCGCGGTCGAACTTCGGTCCGGGGAGCGCTGCAGGCTGGTTCGTCGCACTGCTGGCAAAAGGAGGTAGCGGAGGAACAGGGGCCGCTTGGATTGCGGGTGGAATCACTGGCTGAACCGCGACCGGCGCCGGCTGCAGCACCCGGGCAAGGGCAAGCGGCGGCGGTTGCGCTACGGTGAACGCCACAGGAATAGCCCCATCCCGTAGGGGCACGGCGCGCCGTGCCCCTACCTGCGTAGCGCTGCCAAAGGCCTGCAGCAGAACGTTTTTGGCAGACTGTTGCAGCGCGAGGAAGCGTTCATGCCCCGCCGCCTGCTGCGCGATGTACGCCTGATGGACGGCGGCGAGCTGCGCCTGGTGTGCGACGAAGCGAGACAGGCTGTTGTTCATGAGAGGTGTCTGTGTAGGGTGCGCCGCAACGGGTTGCGCAAGGAAGGAAGGTGCCGGGAAAAGTGGCGCTACGGTGAACGCCGCAGGAATAGCCCCATCCGCACCCTCGTAGGGGCACGGCGTGCCGTGCCCCCTTCCGGGCGCTGCACTATGGACGCCAGCGCCTTCCAGCACAGGTTCAAGATAGGGAGCGGGAGCCATCATTTGCGGTGTCAGCAGGCCATCCTGAATGCGTGCTGCCACAGGCAAGCCTCCTTCCCCTTCAAGCAGGGGCACGGCGCGCCGTGCCCCTACGGGGTGGGGCAGGGGAACCTTCGGCGTCGGCGCATGCGCCGCCAGCGTCAGCAGCGCGCCGAGCGGGCGCTTTTGCGGCGCCGCCCGTGCAATCTCGGCTTCGAGCGCGCCAACATCAGCCTTGACGCCAGCGGCAACCAGCCACGCCGCTGCATTGAACACCTGACGCACGCCAGAACGCCCGGCAATATCGAGCGACACCGCCAGATGTTCGCGCTCGCCAAGAATGCGGCGTATCCAGCCGCTGCACAAGCCACGCGGCCCGTGCTCGATGAAGACACGGACGCCGTCGGCCCATGCCTGCTCGACGGTACGTGTGAAATCGAGCGTATCGACGGCCTGACCGGTGATCGCATCGGCGGCGGCTGCGGAGGTCGGCTTGAACCAGGTATTGGTAGCGTTGGTGTAAAAGCGCACGCCCGGCACCTCGGTTGCCGCGCGGTGATGCAGTTGCCACCACGCATCGCGGATTTCCTCGACCTCGGGGCAATGCGCTGCCATGTCGTAACCAAGCGGTAGCGTACGTTCCTTGCCAAGCCGTGCTACGACGCGTTCGCAGGCCGCTGCTTCGCCACCGATGACGCAATCCTCGGCGGTGTTGATGATCGTCAGGTGCGCCAGCGACTCGCCGGCCAGCGCCGCCCTGACCTCATCAACCGGCGCAGCAATCACGTAACTCGCCCAGGTAGCGGTTGCTGCGCCCGGCAGACCAAGGCGCTGCCATGCACGACGCGGCGCGGCAAAAGCGCCGACCAGATCTTCGGTAAAGGCAGTGCCTTCACGGCTGGCCTTCATCATCTCGCCCAGATCGTTCCACGCGTCCATGGCAAACAGCGCGTTTGACTCGCCGGAGGAATAACCGATGGTCGCTTCGGGTGTCAGACCCAGCAACTGCCGCGTGACTTCAGCGTGCAACTGGCAGACGAAAGAGGTGCCCCACAACTGATCGAGCGGGTGCGTCGGGTTGCCATCGCCGGGCCCATAGATCCAGTCGGTTGCGGCTTTCATTTCCGAGCAGCGCGCGGCCACGGCGGCGACTTGTTTCGGCAGGGCCAGCGCGAGCTCGCGCCCCATTCCGGGGTAGGCCGCTGCTGCGCCAGTAAAGACAAACGCGGTCTGCCCGACAATCGGCGCTTCGCTGAAAGCGACTCCCTCGGGAATGGGCCCGCCGACGGCCAGCCAGCGTTGGGCCTGCTCGCTGCGTGTGTTCAATTCCTCGGCACTGGCGGCAACCAGAACGATGCGCGCCGGACCTTCCGACGACTGGCGCCCGGCGCTCAGCGCGGCCAACGCAGCTGCCTGATTTACCCCGGAAAAAACATGCAGCCGGGCCGGCGCATCGGCCAGCCAAGCGACTGCGTTTTCATCACCCTTCAAACGTGCGACGGCAGGTGAGGCTTCGAGCACCGAGACCGACACTTCGGCGACTCGCTCGCCAAACCACGGCGTCGCCACCGCGCCGGCCTGTGGCCGTGCGCCATAGTGCAGCGCCAGTGCGGCCGCCGCGACATGCAGCAGCCCGTTGGCAGCATGTGATTTGCCGAAGCTTGCGGCCAGGTCGAGGCTTCCCGCAGCGTCGCCAAACTTCAGACTGGCCGGACTGGCCGAGGTATCGAGCGTGGCGAAAATCGGGTCGCCATCGCGGCGCGCATCGGCCAGGCGCTTGAGGATCAGTACCACGGCGGCGTCGCCCGCTGGCGTGCTGCGACCGAGTGCAGCCAGCGCGGCCTGGTGCACGGGTTCGTGCGAGAGATCCACCGCGCCGACCAGCGCCGCATCAATCTCGCCGGCACGCAATGCGCGCGCGGCCAGATGCAGCGCCGTGATTCCCGAGGCTTCCTCGGCGGAGACGGTGAATGCCGGACCGGCCAGATCGAGCTGGCTGTTGATCCGGTTGGCCGGGATGTTCGGCATCGTGCCGACCACGCCTGACGACTGAAGCAGCGGAACGATACCGTCGCGGGCGCTCGCCAGCCAGGCCGGATCAGTGTCCTCGCTAGCCAGGCGCCAGCGTGCGCCATAGCGCGCAACCTCGGCGTCGCAGCCCATGCCGACGAGAACCGAAGTTCGGTCACGCGGTAGTGTAATGCCAAGGGAGGCTTCACGTGCGGCTTCGAGCACCATGGTCTGCTGCGCCAGCGATTGCTGCAGATCGTTGGGTGGAAAACGCAGGCCTTCGAGTGCCACTGCGATGGTTTGCCGGGCAGCGGATGAGGCATTACCGGTGAGCAGATCATGAGCAAAGTCGCCCGCATCGTCGCCGCGACCGACACGTGCACCGATGCCAACAATGGCGATGAGGTCGGATGAACTCTGCGCTGCAGCACAAGAGCACACCTCGTCGACGCCCGAATTCAGGGCTTCTTCAAGGGATTCGACAATCAGGTGCGCGTTGTTGCCACCGAAGCCAAAGGCGCTGATCCCGGCGCGCTTCGGACCGGTCCACGCTTCGGCCTCGCGCAGCAGGCGGAATGGCGTACCGGCCAGCGCGTCATTCGGTTGGTCGATATTCAGCGTCGGCGGTTTCATGCCGTGTTTCATCGCGGCCATCACCTTGATCAGCCCGGCTACACCCGCTGCAGTGATCAGGTGGCCGAGGTTCGACTTGAGCGAACCAATCGGCACGCCCGAGCAACCGGCGAAAACACGCGACATGCTGCGCAGTTCCGTTGCGTCGCCGATCGGCGTTCCGGTGGCGTGGCATTCAAGCAGGCCGATGTCAGCGGGCTGCAAGCCGGCCTGTTCGTAAGCCAGGCGCAGCGCCCGCTCCTGCCCTTCTTCCGACGGGGCAAGCAAACCGCGCCCGCGTCCGTCGTTCGACAGGCCGACGCCACGAATCACGCCGAGTATCTTGCGCCCGGCCTTGATCGCGTCCGACAGCCGTTCAAGCACGACAAAGCCGGCGCCCTCGGCCGGAACCAGCCCGTCGGCATCGCGGTGGAAAGGCCGGCTCTGACCGGTCTTGCTGAGCGCGGAAAGCGCGCAGAAACCGACATGAATGAACAGGTCGTCAGCCTGATTGACCGCGCCGGCGACCATCACGTCGGCGCTGCGGTCGTGCAAGCGATCACACGCCAGCTTGATCGCATAGAGCGACGAAGCACACGCCGCGTCGAGCGCAAAAGAACCGCCGCCAAGGCCCAGCGCCCGCGCCGCCAGATGGGCGGGGAGGCCCGAATTGAAGCGGTTCTTCGCATGCGGCCGGGGCGATTTTTCGAGCCAAACGCTCTCGGCAAAGCGCGCCATCGCCGCCGAAGGGAACGAAAGGTTGCCGAGCACGAGGCCGGTGGTGGTTAAAGTATTTTCCGGCCCGGCCAGCCCGGCACTGTGCAGTGCCTGCCGAACACCGTGAATGGTCAGTTGGAACAATGGATCGAGCGCCTGCAACTCCTCAGCCGGGATCGCCGTCCCCGTCGCGTCGAACTGAAAGCCACTGACGTAGCCGCCGACATCCGACCAGGTACGATCCGCCGATTGCGCAACACTGCCCATCACGCTGGCCTGCGGCAACCCCCAGCGTTCTGCCGGGACGGTTGAAATACTGCTCTTGCCAGCCAGCACGTTGTCCCATAACGCCTCCGGGGAGAGCGCACCGGGCAGCGTGCACGACTGGCCGACGATGGCGATCGGTTCGAAATTCATCTGCTTATTCTTCATTCAAAAACCTCACGTAGGGGCACGGCGTGCCGTGCCCAAGGCGTGCCGTGCCCAAGGCGTGCCGTGCCCAAGGCGTGCCGTGCCCAAGGGCGTGCCGTGCCCAAGGCGTGCCGTGCCCAAGGCGTGCCGTGCCCAAGGGCGTGCCGTGCCCAAGGCGTGCCGTGCCCAAGGCGTGCCGTGCCCAAGGCGTGC
>NZ_JBMOJE010000186.1:0-7075 GCF_049316945.1 Propionivibrio sp.
TTTCGCGGTGCTTCAACTCGGGTTGTGAGCGACCTACGGCATTTTCGTAAGCCATGTCGCATGACAAAGTTATGGCGTCAGGCAGTTGTCAGTCTGAAGCCGACCCTGGCTGAGGCCCCGAGCAATTTTTAGTGAACGGCAGGTCTACACTGGTAGCCATTCAACTTCTTCGGCTGGCTGACAACCGACATTTGGTCAGTGAGGGAAATGAAAGCGCACCGTCGCGGAGAACTCAGAAAATTGATAATTAGCCATTCGAAATGCGAAAGTGATATTTTGGAGCGATCGACCGCTTCGTGGCCGAAAGCAGCCGGTGAGTGTAAATTGATGGCGGGCAGCTAACGGCCATCAGCGGACGGTGGCGAATTCTCTCCAAACCGGCCGTTGAATAGGTCGAGCCACCCGATAGCGGACATTGAACCTGGTACACTCAATTTTTTCGGCTCACAGGCTGCTTTGCCGCCGATTGCGGTCATTCACGACCCTGAAAATGCTAGCAGCCTGTCGGGCTTTCCCATAAACATGCTATAATCATACCTTGTCACTTCGACGGACACGGGAATGGCCTTTCAGCCGATAGATCGAGATACGGATTACCTGTTACCGCCCTCGGTACAGGATTGGTTGCCGAAGGCACACTTGGCACGCTACGTAGTTGATGTGGTCGAAGGGCTTGATCTGTCGGCGCTGGAACGGGCGTATGCCGGTAGAGGCAGTGATGCCTACCATCCGGCAACGCTGCTGTCCTTGCTGATCTACAGTTACGCCACCGGAACATTCATTAGTCGCAAGATCGAACGGGCGACTTATGACTCACTGGCGTTCCGGTATATTGCCTGCAACCGTCATCCGGACCACGACACCCTGGCAACGTTCAGGACGCGCTTTGGCAAGGAATTCGAATCGGCGTTTGTTCAAGTTCTTCAGGTGGCACGCGAGAACCAACTCTCGCGTTTTGGTACAGTGAGCCTGGACGGCACCAAGATTCACGCCAATGCCAGCCGGCACAGCGCGCTGTCCTACGGGCACTGCGAGAAGATCGAAGCCCATCTCAAAGCTGAAGTGCAGGAGCTATTGGCACTGGCCGACGCGGCCGACCAGTCGACGGTGCCGGATGGGGTGAGTCTTCCCGAGGAGATCACGCGCCGGGAAGATCGTCTGGCCGCGATTGCAGCCGCCAAGGTCAAGATTGAGGCACGAGCCAAGGAGCGGTTCGAGGGCGAGCAGGCCGACTACGAGGCCAAGATGACCGCCCGTGCGGCCAAGGAAGTGGCGACCGGCAAGAAGCCCCGCGGCAAGGGGCCGAAGCCACCCGAGTCTGGTCCGCGAGCAAACGACCAGATCAACCTGACCGACGAGGAATCGCGGATCATGAAGGTCGCTGGCGGCGGCTTTGAGCAGTGCTATAACGCCCAGGCGGTAGTCGATACCGAATCGATGCTGATCCTCGCCACGGACGTCACCCAAGCTTGCAAAGACAAGGAGCAGGTTGAGCCGATGGTGGCGAAAGTTCAAGCCAATCCCGAAGGGCTCAATCAGCCGGATACCTGGCTTGCCGACACCGGCTATTTTAGCGCGAAAAATGTGGATGTGTGCCTTGCCGCCAAGATTGACCCGCTGATCGCCGTCAAGCGTGACGAACACCATCCTGACTGGCGGGACCGCTTTACCGAACCGCCGCCCTCGGCCGACGACGCCTCGCCGGTCGCGATCATGAAACACAAGTTCAAGACACAAACTGGACGTGCCGCCTATGCGCTACGCAAGCAGACGGTCGAGCCGGTGTTCGGCATCATCAAGTCAGTGATGGGCTTCCGCCAGTTTCATCTGCGCGGTCTGGACAAGGTCAAGAACGAATGGACGCTCGTTTGCCTCGCGTGGAATTTGAAGCGCATGGCCGTATTGCGTCCACAGTAAGAAAATAGGACAGAAGCATTACGATTTCGTGAAAAATCGACCTCATTTCCGCCAAAAACGTCTCAATTTTTTCCGCATCGTGAAAACAGGCCGTCGGGCGATCTTAAGTCCGACAGGCGGCTAGGGGTTGGATGGCCGCTTCCCGGGTTAACCCGCCGTTCAAAGTGCTAATATTCGATGCGGTTGCCAGGCTCCTCACGGCCATCAGCCGTCATTAGATTTAGCAATCGAAAGCGGTCATTGCTGAGAAATTGAACTCATGCAAAAACAATCAAGTAAGTGAAGACCCCGGTTGTCCACTTTGTTTGTCCGAATTGTGGGTTTGCTACTCGATGAAAGTGTCAGAATTTTCATGCATACAAAGACTTGCCGTTGTCCTGCCCACCAGATTGGCGGACACGATTCCAGATTGGACGACGCGTTTGTCGTCGACTACTAGTTGAACTAAACCGCTAACGCGGTGGATGAGTACTCGACCCCCGCGTTGTGGTCTGCATGACACGGGTCATCGCCTGAACCCTTATTCAAGCTGGGCCGTTGGCCAGCCGTTCTCCTGCTTGGGACTGTTCCCAATCTTCGAGGAGAACGAAATGACCGAACTACGCCAGCAAATGAACAACGCCATGCGCTTACGCGGCCTGGCCGATCGCACACGCGAATCCTATACCGCGTGCGTGTATGGGCTAGCCAAATACTATCGGCAACCAACGGAACAACTGGATGCCGCCGCGATTCAAGCCTACCTCCTGCACCTGTTCACCGAGAAGAAGCTCGCTTACGCCAGCGTCAATCAGGCGTCCTGTGCCTTCCGCTTCCTTTTCGGCACCGTTCTCGGGCGCGCTTCGGCAAGGTTCGACATCCCGATGGCCAAGGTGCCCAAACGGCTGCCGCAAATTCTGTCACGCGACGAAGTCGCCCGCATCTTCGCACACTGCAAGAATCTGCGCGAGCGCACGCTCCTGGAAACCCTCTACGCGACCGGGATGCGACTCTCCGAGGTCTGCGCCCTGGAACTGACCGACATCGAAAGCGCCGCCGACCGGATGTGCATCAAAGTCCGCCAAGGCAAGGGCAGCAAGGATCGCTACACTTTGCTTTCACCCCGCCTGCTCGAATCCCTGCGGCTGTACTGGCGCGCTATCGACCGCAAAGCTGGGTGTTTCCGAACCGGGCCGGCGACGGCCCGATCTACGACAAAGCGGTTCAACGCCTGTATTGCGCCGTACGCGATGCCGCCGGCCTGCCCAGAAGCGGTGGCGTTCACACGCTTCGACACGCCTTTGCCACCCACCTTCTTGAAGCCGGCGTCGACATCCATACCGCCCCGTACCAGCTGTTCAGTTGGGACATCACCTATTTGCCGACGCTGGTTAAGGGGATCTACTTCTACCTGTATTTGTTCATGGACATTTTTAGCCGAAAGATCGTCGGCTGGCAGGTCTACGAGGCCGAAAGCAGCGAACTGGCCGGCGAAGTGATGCGCGACATTTGCGAACGCGAAAACATTCTACCCAACCAGGTGGTACTGCACTCCGATAACGGTAGCCCGATAAATGGCGCCACCATGCTGGCGACCCTGCAATCCTTGGGCGTCATGCCGTCGTTCAGTCGTCCGTCAGTCAGCAACGACAATCCGTTCTCGGAGTCGCTGTTCAAGACCTTGAAATACCGGCCGATCTATCCGCAGCGGCCGTTTGATAACCTTCTCGCAGCCCGGCAGTGGGTCGGCACCTTTACCGCTTGGTACAACGACGAGCATCGTCATAGTGCCATCGGTTTCGTCACCCCGGCAGAACGCCATGCGGGCCTGAATACCGGCTTGCTACGCAAGCGCGTTGAGGTCTATAAGGCCGCCAAGAGAAAGCATCCAGAACGATGGAGCGGCACCACTCGGAACTGGCAGCCGGTCGCCGTGGTTCATTTGAATCCCGATCAACAAGCCGACAAAAAGGCAGATCAAAAGGAGGTGGCTTCAGGGCTCAAAAAAGCAGCCTAATGGCAAAACTTTAGGCGACAACTAGATTGACAATTACCGCCCCTCGACGCTCTCGACACCAACCGCGCCACCCATCATGTGGACAAGGCGTTTGCTGATGGCAAGGCCAAGTCCGGTTCCACCATATTTTCGGGTCATTGAGCCATCAGCCTGCTCGAAGGCAGAGAACAGGTGCTTCTGACCTTCGGCGGTGATGCCGAAGCCGGTATCCCAATCAATTGCGCCGGCATTCTATTCAATCCCCTGAAATTGAGATATTTAAAGATACAAGCGAGCCGAAGCTATCCTGAAACCAGATTACTAGAGCATCGGAGTTGGAGCTGACGATAACTGGTAAATTGGAGCGAAAACAGGCGATGGATCAGACAAGAGGAGCCATCATCTAATATAATCAAATTTCATCTTTAACATAGGTTCCGACATATTTAATCAGCGGCAAGGCAATGGGAGGAGCTTCATTCCATTCAAATTTGGCCCTAGCGACATCAAGGGCCAGCCTCAACGCCATGTAAGAGTGAGGAAACCAGTTTTAACCCACCGGATCTTAGCTATGCATAAGTGCCGACATCAATCTCTAGCCAACGGCATGAGACATCCAGACTCATACCAGCAATACAAAACAACAACGACAAACACATACAAGCCAATTAATTTCAAATAGCCTTTTGTTACACAGGGGCTGGGAAGCAAAAAAACCCAAAGGGAACTAATGAATCAAGCCGAATTGCAAAAGCCTGCCTGCCCACACTGCAGAAAATCAAATGTGGAATTTCACGCCAAATCGAAGATATTGGATTGCAAAGACTGTGACGGCTTCTTCATTGTCGATGATGCGGGAAAAGGCCACTCAGTCAACGACATTAAATCCTGCATGCCCGCACTGCGCGAACGTTTCGGCGAGCAGTCGCCGCAGGCATGGTTCAACGAATTGGCGAAGCTCTTCAGCAACCGTGGCGATGTCTTTAGTAAGAGCGGTGACGCTACGACGGCGCTGGAGTTCTATGGCCGGGCGATCGGCCTGTGGGAAATGCTGCGTGAACAACTCGGCGAGGATTGGCCGCCGGAATGGAGCAACGACTTTGCGAAGGGCTACATGAACCGTTGCGTCGTCTTCATAGAAAGCGGTGACGCCAAGGCGGCGCTGGAGGACTATGGCCGGGCGATCGGCCTGTGTGAAGTGGCGCGTGAACAACTCGGCGAGGATTGGCCGCCGGAATGGAGCAACGGCTTGGCGAAGGTCTACATTACCCGTGGCAATGCCTTGGGAAGTCGCGGTGACGCCAAGGCGGCGCTGGCGGACTATGAGCGGGCGATCGGCCTGTGGGAAATGCTGCGTGAACAACATGGCGAGGAGTGTCCGCCGGCAATGAGCAACGACTTGGCGAAGTGCTACTTTACCCGTGGCAATTTCTTGGGAAGTCGCGGTGACGCCAAGGCGGCGCTGGCGGACTATGAGCGGGCGATCGACCTGTGGGAAATGCTGCGCGATCAACTCGGCGAGAAGTGTCCGCCGGCATGGAGCATCGACCTGGCGTCGGGCTACATGCAACGTGGAATAAACTTCTTGAACGATACTGCTGAAGTTAAGCCGGCGCTAGCGGACTATGGCCGGGCGATCGGCCTGCAGGAAATGCTTCGCGAACAACTCGGCGAGGAGTGGCAGCCGGCATGGGGCAACGACTTGCCGAAGTTCTACCATAGCCGTGGCGCCCTCTTGCACACTATCGGTGAAACCACGGCGGCGCTGGAGGACTATAGCAGGTCGATCGTCCTGCAGGCAATGCTGCGCGAACAACTTGGCGAGCAGTGGCTGGGTGGCGAGTTACTTCAGCTTACTTGTCAGAAGAGAGATGATCTAATTGAGGCTCGCGGATTCTAATTCGAAGTGCAACTTTACCAACCGGGTTTGGAGGGCAAGATGCGGTAGCATCCGGCCCCCTGGGCCACCAAGTCCAAGTTGCGCACGGTGAGATTCACGTCTTATACATTACCTCTGTAATCTTGTCGGTTGCGTACTCAGGTGCAGTGTATTCAAGCAACTCCCCAAGCGACTGGTATCGTCCAAGGCTTCGATCGCCACTTACTTTTGCCGGTGGAGAAATTTACGGCTGACGCCTTTTCGCTCAGTCAACGGAGTGATTTTTTGGATTCCGACAGCGATTCAATCGCGAGACCCTTATGCGCATCGTTCAAAAGTAGGCGTGTACCAATGAAAAATAATACTCATGCCGGTCTCGTTCATAAAAGCCTGCAATTGTCACGGATCCTCTCGCTTCAGAGAAGTATGCCGGTCTTTAAAGTGTTCCTTGGATTTTAACCACGCCGCTCTTTTTTGACCTCGCTGATACGTTTGCTGCGAAAACAGATTCCCTCTGTACTGTTCAATCTGCCGGCGACCAAGGCGTGGCTGAAAAAGGCGTTGTTTGGTTTGGCTTTGATATGCCGAAGCACTTATCGAGGGATAACTGAATTATTAGGCGATGTTGTTGGAGACTCTGTCAGTCTCGGTATGCTTCATAACCTGATCCAGCAAGCCGGCAGTAAGGTGGTACCCATCAGTCGCTCTCGGGATCTCGGTGCCATTCGCATTGGACTTCACGACGAGATATTTCCAGGCGACCAGCCGGTGCTTGCTAGCATTGATGCCGGTTCGACTTACCAAAAAGCTTACATCCGGTCTAAAACCTTCCCCGTCAGGGGATTCCGGGTTTGGTCGGGGGGGGCTGCCCCGTCCAAACCCCTTTGTTGAGATGTGAGCTGTTCAGGCGAACTATCGTATCTCGATATGCACTGCTATCTTTTTGCGGGCGCCAAGCATCGGGATGGTGATTCTTGGGGGGCATCTGCACGATGCCGCTGAACAAGGATTTGCCCCCGGATTATCACTAGTGTCCGGTTAAACGAGAGAGCGAATCACTGAAAGCCTTGAATGTCGGTCTATTTAGCAAAAAAGTTGGTATCGATTTGAGCGTCATAATCAATATCCGAAAAAATTCCGGAGCAACCCCATCCGGCGCCGCCCATGAACACCGGCAGGATATTTCCCTCCCAATTGATAGATTTTTTGCTTCGGACAACCTTCACCATCGGTGAAACGGCGTCCTAAACGCGCTTTGTTCACCCCAAATCGCTGAAAGACGCCCAAGGCAAGGGTTTGGACGA
>NZ_JBMOJE010000187.1:0-6995 GCF_049316945.1 Propionivibrio sp.
CGAAAATAGGGGACAGACCACGGTTTTCCGGGGAGATTCATGTTGCGCTCACTTTTCAAGCAAGAATATTTTCGTCTAGATGCCAGCCTGTTTGAGGGCGCGTAGCGTGCCTTCGGGCATGTCACCAACTCAATTATTGATCCTACTCGGAAACCTGTATGTTGCACAGGTCGAGTCGCTCCGAGGCTTAGGAACGGCTACGAAATAACTTCCCGATTTTATCTTCTCACCTGCATTGATCGCGCAATCCAGATGATCACCAAAGCAGAAGCACGACACTGCCATCGATTCGCTTCGGCAACAAGCTGAATAAGGAATCATCGCTGAAAGCCGCGTCGATAGGCGTTCTACAACAATGACGCCAGAAGAGTCAATGAATACGCCACTCTTCAGGCACGCATGCTGTAGATTCCCTACCCATGAGCCCCGCAGTCCGCTGTTCGTAGGGGCACGGCGCGCCGAGGAGAAAATAGGGGAAAATAGGGGACAGACCACGGTTTTCCGGGGAGATTCATGTTGCGCTCACTTTTCAAGCAAGAATATTTTCGTCTAGATGCCAGCCTGTTTGAGGGCGCGTAGCGTGCCTTCGGGCATGTCACCAACTCAATTATTCATCCTACTCGGAAACCTGTATGTTGCACAGGTCGAGTCGCTCCGAGGCTTGGTGGATGCGCCCGCTTATCCGCCCAAAGAGCCCAAAAGGGGCCAGGGTCAATTAACCGACCCGATCACCAGCGTTGACGCATGAATATCTCGGCAAACCCTGATCAGTGCAAATAGGGCAAATAGGGGACAGACCACGGTTTTCAATTGACTGAGCTGACAGGTGTGCATACAATGTGCCAATGGAAATTGAATTTGACCCCGAAAAGGCTAAAGCCAACCCTATAAATCACGAGGGAGTCACTTTTGAGGAGGCGAAACCGGTTCTGCTCGATCCTTATGCGCTGACGCGGGAAGACATGGATGCGGTAGGCGAGCAACGTTTCGTTTCTCTGGGAATGGGTGGCAAGGGACGGATTTTGGTGGCGGTGTGGACGCTACGGAGTAAGCGAATTCGCATCATTTCGGCCTGGAAGGCCAACCAACTACAACGGAGGCGCTATGAGCAACAATTCTGACCCGCTGTTTGATCGCTATGCCAATATTGATTTCAGCGATGCCAAGCCCGTAACCGCCGTACCCGCGCTTGCTAGATTACAAGCCGAGCATGGCGGGAAGTCGCGCGTTACTATGCGTTTGGATAACGAAGTGCTCGCCATTTTCAAGGCTCGCGCAGAAATGACCGGCGGTAACTATCAAACCCTGATCAACCAAGCGTTGCGGGATGCGGCGCAAGGCGTGACGCTGGCAGAAGTGGTTCGACAGACCATTCGGCAGGAGCTACACGTCGGTTGATTTGCAGCGAAAAGGGGCCAGGGTCAATTAACCTAAAAACCTTAGTTGACAGGGACTAATTGACCGTAAAGCCAGGTTTGACAGGTGTTTAGCCCTCACCCCAACCCTCCCGGCTCTGCATTCCCTTCGGTCACAGGGAGAGGGGGTTTACACCCTTCTCCCTGCGGGAGAAGGGCTGGGGATGAGGGCTTGCGACATTGGCATCACATCCAACTGAGGTTTTCAGGATTAACCGACCCGATCACCCCTTGCCCTTCAACCCACCGAGGGCGCACTAACCGAAACCCCCTTCGCTCAAAAGGCCGCAGGGGGTTTCCGTTCGAAGGGTTTCTGCGCCGTCACGCCAACGCCGACTTTTGTAGGTAGTTGGCCGGGTTACACGCCGAAGTCTTCCCGGAAACGGTCGATCTGGTGCATCCGCTCATGCAGGATTGTCACAATGCCGATGTCGCCGTTCGAGAGCCCGCGCCAATAGACGAAATGCCGTTCATAGGGGAGAAGTAGCCTTCAATACCGAACTCGACCGGAACGGGGCGCGATGACGTCCGGTGATCCGCAATACCTTCGAAGGCTTCAAACAGGCCGGTAATGTAACGGTCGGCCTGCTGCGTGCCCCAGCCAGCGGTCAAGGGTGTAACGGTATATCTCGTCAAGCCGCCAGGACGCAGCATCCTGGATGCGGATATTGGCTTTGGTCATGCCGTGTCAGGCCCGGTTGCGTGCAATCACGTCCGCCGCCGTCAGCGGGTGATACGATGCTTCGGGCGTTGAATAGGCGTGGGTCAGCTCGGCTTTGAGGCGCTCGAACGCATCCGTTTCCTTACGTTCCTTGTCTCGCCGGATCAGGTCTCGCACATATTCGCTGACGTTCTCGTAGGCGCCATGCTCACCCACATTCGCGGTAACGAAGTCGCTGAGCGCGCCGCTGAGGCGAACAGTCATCGTCGTAGTCGTTACTCGGCTCATGAAACGCTCCTTTCATAATTTAATGTATTCCATATATTAGAAAATAGGGGACAAACCACGGTTTATTCATGATTCGGCATATGCTGTTAAGTCAGCGCTGGCGGGACGGCACCCAAGGGTGAAAGCATTACCTGTAGTGATCACCGACACCACGGACCCGACCACCAACGCCTGTTCCACATTCGCGATCAGTTCCGGCGAAGCGTTACTGTCGAGATAGTCGATCAGTACGTTTGTGTCGATCAGACAGCGGGTTGTCATTTCATGTGACCGCGCGTTTCCCATTCGGAACGTACTACTGCAAATTCGCCATGCAATTTATTCAGGTCGCACTTCGGAAAGCTGGCTCGTGCGGCCCTTGCTAAAGCAAGGACATCGGCGCTCGTTGCTGGAACGGTGGGCTCTTCATACAGCACAATAATTTTTGCCTGCACGATATTAGATGGCAAAAGCTCGCTACTGAAGTCAATTCGGTGATTAACGATTGGCGCTTCGATTTCAATAGCGATCATGTGGATACTCCTTTTGTAAAGCGGGAACGGGCAACGGTATTATCGGAATAAAAAGCCCTGCTCGGTCATCGGAAAAACGGGGCAGAACACAGTTTGTTCATGGCTCGGTACCTGAACGAAAAGTCGGGGCGAACACGAAAGCAAGAGTTTTCTGGCAGCGTGGCGTTCTAATCTGTCTCATCAACCTAAAAACCTCAGTTCAAACCACGGCGACACGGCGAGCAGCGCGAAGCCTGTGGGGAAACCAGTTCGCTGTCGAAATCAATATCATCATAGCGCAAGGTGATGGCATACGGATTCAACAGTGAGAGTTGTTCAGTTGAAACCGGTGCTTGTTCGTCGGCCTCAGCCAATTGCCCGACCAAGGCCACGTGGTTGTGGGTGCGACCGAAATCGGCACCACGCAAGGTAAGGACTGCCTTGAGACTTTTTTCTGCGGCTTGCTGTCCATGAAATGCGGCATTGGCAAAGCGAATCCCGAGCGCATTGAGCAGTGCAATGCAAGCGTCAAGATCCGCACTGGCAATGCGCAAAAGCCTGCGGGCCTCTTCAATGCGGGCCGCGGTCATAGACGACTTTACCTTGGGTTAGCGCCTGATGCAGTACGGTGCCAGGCACCGTGCTGCGGCGGGCAAATTCATTTTCGGAATAGACCAGGATATCGACGCCTTTGCCAACCCAGCCGACGGCGCGATAGAGGCGAGCCGCTTCAAGTGCTGGATTGCCAACGCGCGACTCAATGACCATCAGATCGATATCCGAATCGGCATCGGTATCGCCGCGCGCTTGCGAGCCAAACAGGATAATCCGGTTGGGTGATGCCACGGCGAGAATTCTTTCCACGGCAATTGTCACGGGATGCGGTATAGCGGAGTCAGCCCACGGTTTATTCATGGCTGACGGCTTCCCTTGCGCTTCCACAGTCGGCTGAAGTCGAAATCGATGCTGCATTTGCTCAGATCGAAGCGGTGTGTCTCGTCATGAAAATCCGCCACCTTGCGATATTCCCCGTCGACCAGTCGCCATATCTTGGCCTTTTTCGCCTCGGGATAAACCAGCACATAGTTCGCCACACCTTCCATGCGGTAGAGGTCGAACTTGATGACTTCGTCGCGCCGGGCGGTCTTGGGCGAGATGACTTCGAAAACCAGATCGGGGGCGCGGGTCAGGCGCTCGCTTTCGGGTTCATAACAGATCACCAGCACATCGGGCCGGACGACGGTGTCATCGGCAAATTGGACGTCGATCTCGAACAGTGCCTGGCAATGCGGGCAGTCGTCGAGACTTTCATCGAGCTGCCTGAAAATGGCTGCACTCAACTGCTGATGATCAACTGCCGGAGACGGCGCCATGGCCATTGGCTGGCCATGAATCAGCTCCCAATCACCTTCCCATTGCAGGTAATCCTGCACCGTGTAGGTTTCCATTGCCGGCTGGATGTACATGATCTTCAACTTCCTGAAAAGAAATTCGGTAGAACTCCCATTCTACGCACAAGCGAAACACATCCACCGACAGGCTCTCCGGGACTTGGGAGAATCAAGGGCAGGCCTGCTCTGGCAATCATGGCTGACGGCTTCCCTTGCGCTTCCACAGTCGGCCGAAGTCGAAATCGATGCTGCATTTGCTCAGATCGAAGCGGTGTGTCTCGTCATGAAAATCCGCCACCTTGCGATATTCCCCGTCGACCAGTCGCCATATCTTGGCCTTTTTCGCCTCGGGATAAACCAGCACATAGTTCGCCACACCTTCCATGCGGTAGAGGTCGAACTTGATGACTTCGTCGCGCCGGGCGGTCTTGGGCGAGATGACTTCGAAAACCAGATCGGGGGCGCGGGTCAGGCGCTCGCTTTCGGGTTCATAACAGATCACCAGCACGTCGGGCCGGACGACGGTGTCATCGGCAAATTGAATGTCGATCTCGAACAGTGCCTGGCAATGCGGGCAGTCGTCGAGACTTTCCCCAAGCTGATGCGCTATGGCGAAGCTCGTCACCTGATGCTCAACCGACGGCGACGGCGCCATGGCCATCGGCTGGCCATGAATCAGCTCCCAGTCACCTTTCCATTGCAGGTAATCCTGCACCGTGTAGGTTTCCATTGCCGACCGGATGGACATGATCTTCAACTTCCTGAAAAGATATTCGGTAGAGTTCCCATTCTACGCACAAGCAAAATATCAGGGGCAAATCACCGTTTTCCATTGTGCCGCCGGGGTTCAGGCGCGCACTTATACGGCCAGCGGCTTCGGCACGCGTCCCGCCTTCCTTCGCTTCGGCCCGGCCGGGGACAAGGACACGCGGTTGCGTCCCTGTTTCTTCGAGACGTACAAGGCTTTGTCGGCGCGTTCGATAAACTCGCTGGCGGTTTCGCCGGCACAGTAGCTGGCCACTCCGAACGATACGGTGATCTGCGCTATTTCCTGATTGTTGTTGCTGCGCCGGACCCGGCTCCCTTCAATCGTGGTGCGGATTTTTTCGGCGACGACGCGCGCTCCGTCCAGTGTTGTCTCAGGGAGAAGCACGGCGAACTCTTCGCCGCCATAGCGCGCCGCCGTATCCTTGCCCTTGACGTTGGCCTTGAGGATTTGCGCCACGGCGCGTATCACCTTGTCACCCAGGAGGTGCCCATAAGTATCGTTAACCTGCTTGAAAAAATCGATGTCGGCGAGCAGCAGGCTGGGGCCTGGCCCGCCCGTTTCGATTTCGCTTAAACAGGCGGCCAGCGCCATGTCAAATCCGCGACGATTGACCAGCCCGGTCAAGCCATCGACAAACGCGGCTTCACGGGCCTGTTCGACTTCCTGGCGCAGTTTCTGTATTTCGGCCCGGCTTTCGTCGAGGCGCACATTCAGGGTGGCGATGGCGCTCTGCATTTCGCGGGTGCCGCTCAGGAGTTCGTCAATGCCCTTGTCTGCGGCGGCATCCGCGGCCGCTTCTCCCTGGTCTTCGGACCAATGCGCCAAGGTGTTGCCGAAGCGATTCGCCTCGTTGCCGGCCTGCGCGGCAGATTGCGAGATGTCGGCGAGAACTTTCTGGAATTCAGCGGTGACGCGTTGTGCAGTCGCTTCGTCGAGTTCGGCGATGTATCGGCGGAACAAATCGTCGGTAGCGGCTTCGTCAAGCACCATGCCGTTCCTGGTAAGTTCGTCGATGGCGATTTTAAGCGGCTTGTTGATTCCCGCCACATATTCATACCAGATGGCGTAGCTGACCGGATGCAGCCCGGCATCCTGTCGCGACATCAGGGGCAGCGTCAGCCTGAGATATTCAGCGCTTTGCCTGACGGTTTCCTGATATTTCATCATTGGATGAAGGCCGCACAAGCAAAGGGAACGCTCCTGATGCTGCGCCATGTGCGCACGGTCAAAGAAATGCAATGCCTGCAAGCCGCACCGATAGGCGTTCTACAACAAGTCATGGCTGTGAACCAATAAAAACGCCAATCTTCAGGCATATAGCTTGTAGATCGACTATCCATAGGCTCTGCAGGAAGGATGGTCAATGATAGTCCCCTCAATATCCGTAAAGAAAGGCATGCCGCTGAATGTGCCGATAGCGCGATACCCTGTGCAAAGCCCACGCGAAGCATATTGTCGATCTCCACAGGCGCCATTTCTTTCTACAGCATTTTTTGTATGGCGGTCATAAAGCCAAGTGCCGCGACGATCAACACGCCAATTTTGATCGTAAGATTCAACTCAAGCGCTTTCAAACCTCGCCTGGTAGCCACATCGGCAACATTAAGGGCATTCTTTAAAGCATCGTTGATACCCTCGGCCTGATCGTCGCTAAACCCATTGGCCTTTAGCTCCTTAACGAGTTGATGCGTATCAAAAGTAATCGTCGACATACCCGACTCCATTATTAATTTATGTGGTTTGGTTCTGCCAGCGGGAACATGGTAGCGCTCTTCTTGCTCATTACCCAAAGAAAACAATAGAAGTCTGCCCGTCAATTTTCCCCAAGGCCTGCAACATCTGGCGCAACCGTCTTCCGGGAGAATCGGCGCGCTCCATTTTAACGATCGGCACCGGTACGCAAAGGGGTTTGCACACCCTGCAAGCAGGGTAAATTTGTTCTAACCCATCCGGCGTGGCCCGAGGCCAGGCTTCGCGCTC
>NZ_JBMOJE010000188.1:0-6990 GCF_049316945.1 Propionivibrio sp.
ATGCCACCAGTGCCTCGTCGGACATGCGGAAATGGGTGGTGGATGCCGGGTGGATGACCAGCGACTTGGCGTCGCCGACGTTGGCCAGATGCGAGAAGACGCGCAAAGCTTCGATGAACTTGCGGCCGGCGAGTCTGCCACCCCTCAAGTTGAAGGTAAAAACCGAACTGCTGCCCTTGGGCAGTAGTTTCCTGGCCAGTTCATGGTCCGGATGATCCGGCAGATCGGGATGCACCACCTTGTCCACCTGATCGCCCTCCCCGCTCCGCGTCAACAGATGGGCGACCACCAGCCGGGCGTTTTCGATGTGCCGGGCCATGCGCAGCGACAGCGTTTCCAGCCCCTGAAGTATATGGAAGGCGGACATCGGGCTGAGACAGGCGCCGAAGTCGCGCAAGCCTTCCCGGCGGGCGCGCAGCAGGAAGGCGGCTACCGTCGACTCCTGCAAGACACAGAAGACGCAGCCGTCGCGGTGATCGTTTATCGTGACGACGCCGAAAGCGGAAAAATTGCCGCCAATACCCGTTCGCCGGTAATTCTCAACCTGAAGAGCCGCAAGGGAATGCAGAAGGTGCTGCAGGAAGTTCACCCGACCCTGCTTTATCGCGCGCGCTGATTTATTGCCGGAAGGAAACCCGCCAAGGCGTAAGCCACAGCGGGTTTTTTTACTCGACGGAATCACATTCAAGCGATCTAATGTGGGTACTGCAAGGTTCTTTGTCGCCAAGCCCTTCAGCATAGGCCAAGATATTGTCATCAAGCTCACCAAAGCAATTGACACTTTACTGAGCAACCGGTCTTTCTCACTTTACCTGCCGCGAGCTACCCCAACCCTGTGGCACCAGGCAGCAACAGGGCATTCCTGGCATCTCGGCGCGTGCGCAGTGCAAATTTCGCGTCCCAGCGAAATGAAGTTCACATGTAGGGAGTAGCGAAGCTCCGGGGGGATTTTAGATTGCAGGCGGTCCATGTCGCGCGGCGCGCAATGCCGGTCTTTTTGTGTTGGCCTGACCCATCCCAAGCGCCGGGAGATGCGCCAGCAGTGGGTGTCTACAGGGAAAAC
Organism: Propionivibrio sp.; assembly: GCF_049316945.1. GTDB lineage: Bacteria > Pseudomonadota > Gammaproteobacteria > Burkholderiales > Rhodocyclaceae > Propionivibrio. The sequence continues at coordinate 1,064 of NZ_JBMOJE010000188.1, forward strand.
CTGCCGGTCCAGCGAGTACATCAGGACACAGCGCGCAATTTTCTTGCCGACCCCCGGCAGCGCCAGCAAAAAAGCTTCTGCTCCCTTGTCGCTCATGGCGCGCAGTGGTTCAAGGCTCGGCTCGCCAAACTGATCTACGACAGCGTCCAGAAGGTTGCGGATTGCCTTTGATTTCTGGTTGGACAGCCCACCTCTGGCGATGGTCATGGCAATGTATTCGGCGGGCGCTTCGGCGATCATCAGGTGGGTGGGAAATGAATCTTTCAGCGCCCGGAACGTTTTACGGTAGTTCGCCTCATCAGTTTTCGTGCTGCAAATAATGAACAGCAACTCGTCCAGCGGATCTTTCAGGTTGTAGTGAGCAAAATCGTGGTAACGGTATTTCAAGGCACCGGCAACCTCTCTGACCGTTGCCGGGGATTTGCTAGAACCCACCTCAGCCGCCTCCCGCACCTGCCAGCAGGTTTTCTCTGGCGACCGCCATCAACGCGTCGAGCGTGACCGTTTGCGGCTCTGCCGACTGCCGATTTTGCAGGCGCTCCGGCAGTTTCGAGTAGTCCCACTCGAAGCCTTCAAAACCTGGTGCCGGCACGACGTTATAGACCAGATAGAAGGGTTGGGATGGCGTGCCGGGGTAACCCTCTTTCATAAGTGCTTCTTTTGACAGCACGCGCGGCCCCTCTTTGGAGACAACAAAAAGGCCGGAACTGGTTTTCCCCCTGTAACTGTGCAGCAAGAGATAGTGAGCGCCGGAAACCTCCGGTTTGAGCCGTAGCGAGCCAGCTTTGGTGTCCATGCGGAAGTTATAAAGCTTCTTGGCCTGCACCCATTTCAAATGGGCGGCATCCTTGTACCAGCCAATCAGAACATGCGTCTCGGAAGGAGGCGGCATGCGCCGGCGTGTAGTGCCGTCAAACTCAGGAAGCTGGCTAAACACCTTATAGCTCGCAGGCGCTTCCTGCGCCTTGTGGGTATGGTAACTCTGGCGCTCCCGCGCTGTCGCCCGGTCGCAAGCGTGGGCGACAACCTCGCGGATAAAACTTTCTACCTCCAGCGCACCGTTGCCTGGTTTGAGCGGGAAAGCGCCTAGCCCAGGCAAGATTTCATGGTATCCATTCCACTGGCGCGATGCATCGCCGGGGTAGAGCACATAGGCACCCTGGGTGCGGCGGATGGCATCGCGGTAAGCGTGCATTTTCAGCAAATCTGCACGTTTGTAGCGACCTTCGCGTTGCTCCTGTTTTTCTTCTGCCAAGTCGTTGTTTGCATCGGCGGCATCGAGGCTTTCATCGGTACGCCCAAAAAGCTGTTCTACGCTATCGATGCGGTATTTGGCGTCAAAATGCACATGGGCCATAATTTCCTGAGCTTCAGCTTCTTCTTCGGAGAACGTTGCTGGCCACAGGCTCAAGGAGTAGTCCGGCCGCATGCGCTGGGTCCATGATCCAGTCAGATCCGGGGCGACATTGTAAGAAAAGCTGCGGTTATAGCTGAACCGTACTCGCAGCGGGCGGGCGCCGCCAAAAGTTACCCCATCGAACGCCAATTGCTCGCCTGATTTGAGCTTCAGGCCGAAGCCGTCTGCAGTTACTTCGATCAACTCCTGTGCGGTAGGCTTTTCCAGTGAGAACACCGACGAAACGATGTCCAGCAGTTTGAAGAAAACCCAGTACTCGTAAAGTGTGGCGATGTCGCGCTGGCCTGCGCCGTAGACATCATCGCCGCCACGCCACACCAGGCGTGCCGCCATGTCAAACTTGAGCCAGGCCTGAAAAACTTCGCGGTAGCCTTCCTTGCGCTGCAATACGGGGCTACCCAGCGGCAATATGTCCGGGTCAGAAACGCTGCGGAACACATCTGCTGCCAAAGCCGTTTCGAGCAGGCTTTCCTGGGCGGCTATCTCCGCTTGCAGTCGGGCATCGGCAGCGCTGCCAATTTCCTCCAGTTTGTGGCGCATTCTGTTCAGGAAGCTGGCAAACGATTGCAGCGCGAACTTGATAAAGCGGTTTTCCGGCGTGTCCTCGGTCTGGGTGTTGCGGTGGAGCGAAATACGTTCAGGCAGGGACGAAATGGCCTTCGCCAGTGGGTGGCCGGACGGGAGCGGCACCCGTCTGGACGCACGGGCAAGCTGGCGTTGTGTTTTGGCGTCGGGCTTGAAGCCCCGCCGCATGTCGTGCGCGGTCTCTTCAGGCTCCCAGCGCCGGTAGGGGTGTGTCGTGATGCGGTGCAGGGCATCACGAAACTGGCGCGACCCAAGAAGGCCGCGTAAAAAAGCAAAGCGCTGGTGCAGCGTGTCGGGTGTCCGGCCCGGTTCGGGCGCCACGCGCATGGCTGACGGTGCACGCAGGTCCATCAGTAGTGCCACGGAGTGCTCGGTAATGTCTTCCAGCATGTGCCGATAGTCGTTGCGATAATTGACCTTGCGCGAACGTACCTCAAGCGCGGCGCGCCCAGCGACTTCCCCAGCCGCATCGCGTACCACCAGCGCCAGTCGCCCTGTATTCAGGCCAGTGGCGATACTGCCGCAGTGAGCCAGCCGGGGATTGCCGCTTGGCTCCACCGCGCCAAGGCCGAATTCTTCTTCAAGCCGCAGGTTTTCAGCCCCGGGGCCGACAAAAGCGTATTCGTAGCGCAGCCCTTCCATAAGCTGTAGCGGTTCTTCACCTGCTTCCCTTGCTTCAGCATCTCCTTGCCGCACCAGCGCGTTGTCTGGGCTTTCCGGCGGGTAAATTTCAAGACAGGCATTGGGGTTCCCGTGCCAATCCAGAAACTCCAACGACTCGGCCATTTACGCCTCGGCGGCGCTGGTGAAACCATCAGTTCTGAGCCGATTTTGCATGCGCTCGATTTTATTCAGGCTGTCATCGCACTCGTGCGTCGCGCAAAACGCTTCCAGCGCTTTCAGCACCGGCCCCAGACGGCGTTCGGAGCCGTGCAGTTTCGGCACTAGCTTTTGCAGTACCTGCGCGTCCAGGGCGGTTTTAAACTTCCAATTTTCACCCGACAGCCTGGCGTGAAAATGCATGAAGCGAGTGATTTCATACGCGGTGCGGTAGCCAAATTCAGCGCCGATCGGAGCCAGCGCACGAAAGATTTCTGTCAGTCTAGCCTTGAGTTCGTTCGCTGTTGCAGCATCGAGTTTTGCCTCCGTGCTGGCTTCCACCACAAAGGCTGGCCCGAAAGCCGCACCCTTTCGAGCCAGCGCGTCCAAGTCCACCTTTGAAGGTGCGTCGAGAAAGGCGGCAATGTCGTCAGCAGTGGCGCGGAATTCGATAACGTTAGCGCGGTCCAGCACCTTGGGTGAAAACATGTAAGTCGTTTCATCCACGTTCACCGTGCCAATGATGAACAGATTGTTTGGCAGGCGGATTTTTGGCGGTACCGGCAAAGGGTCGTCTGAGCAGGATTCAAGGGGCTCCTCCGAAGAATGCAGAGCAATTTCCTGCCCCGATTCGACAGCGGAAAGGAGGTCGGCGAAATAGCGCTCCACATGGGAAAGATTCATCTCGTCCAGAATCAGGAAGTAGGGATGTGCCGGATCATTCTCCGCGCGCAGGATAACGTCCAGCGCACCGCTGGGTGGCTTGCGGTAGATGCCAGCCTGGAGTGCGTCCTGGTAGCCGAGCACGTTCTCGTTTGTGGTCCAGTCCGCCCCAACGGCAACGAGGCGATATTGATCTTCAGACTCTGAAATCCACGCAGCAAAGGCTTGGGCCAGTTTGGTTTTTCCTGAACCCGAAAGGCCGGTAAGAATGAGGAAGCGCTTGGCGAGAAGCGAGGCTGAAAAACGTAGCATGATGCTATCAGGAACTCGCAAGCCTGCCCCTGTGAAGCCAGCGTGTAAGTGTTCTCGAAAAGCTTGCAAGGAAGTTTCCGGCATTAATGGCTCCAGTGTTGCAGCAACATCCAACCTCTTAAATCGGTATTCCGTTGTTGCGCTTCCTGCACGTGCGGCACTTACTGCACGGGTTGTATTTCCCGTTGGTTCAATATGTCCAGTCTTTCTGAGCCAATTGATTACGCCAGGCTTCTTAGTGCTTGGAACTTCAATGGTGGCGTGTTTCCATATCTCATCACTTGAAAAGTGCGCATCTTCACCAAGTTCTTTTCGCATTTTATGAATCGCCTTGATGACATGGTCCTGTGGTTCTGGCATGGCTTTCCCCTTATGTTTTCAGTCTTTGATTTATTGCTTATATTCGTTCAAATGTACTGCAACGGTTTTACCTATTGCTTTTGCTAGCAAGGGGGGGACTGCCTCGCCAATCATGTCAAGGCCGACACCTATGTTTTCCGTGGCTTTATTTGGGTCTTCTGAGGTATAAAAAGTAAAGGCGTCGTCAAAAGATTGGAGCCTTGCGGCCTCTCGCATCGTAATGCCGCGGCAACGATCTGGATGTGTGAAGCGTCCGGAGCCCAAGAAATTTGAATTGGCAGTGATAGTTAAGGCTGGTTTATTCCAATCGAGTCTTGTATAGGCGCTCCAGTAATACCGCTTGTAGAAAGCTGAAATTATTTTCCCTTCTTTTTCAAGAAGCATTCTTGCTCTAGTCTCTGATATATCCTGCTGAACCAATGTTGTTACAAGTTCCGCATATATCCCACGCATTCGGTCACTCGCCTCATCCCAAGTTTCGCCGGGTCGCATTTGTTGAATTATGTTTAGGACACGTCTCTGATAGTTTCGGGTAATGTGGTTGTAAGGAAAACTTTCAGAAGTTCGCATTAGTTTTGCAAAAGAACTCCGTGGGATCGATACGAATTCGTCTTGCCGTCCAGCTAGTGTTTCGTGAAATGGGGGGTCTGGCGGTAGGTCAGCCAGAGCATCCATAACCGTCACCCACGGATTTACCTGACGATAAATTGGCAGGGAAGGATCGCTGTGTGTTTGAGAAGGCAGGGTTATGTGACCAAGCCGCGATGCAATGATGACTGCTCTTTGGCGAAGTTGTGGAACTCCAAAATCCGCAGCATTTAAAATTCCACAAGTGACCTGGTAGCCCATTTGGCAAAGAATCTCTTCCACCTGCTGAGCTATTCCACCTCGCTTACCGTCATGAAAGTGACTTAAAAACTGCGGTACGTTTTCAATCACGATTACTTTCGGTTTTATCGCAGCAGCAATTTCTAAAAAGCGGAGTACAAGATCATTGCGCGGGTCTTGGTCGAGTTTGTTGTAGCCCCCATACCGAACAATCTCCGAGCCTTTACGAGCCCCGGTGCGCCGCATCTGGGAAAATCCTTGGCACGGCGGGCCACCTAGCAAGCAATCAAGGTTTTCAACACCATTGGTTCGCAATAATTCATTAATACTTGAGTCCGTTACGGTTCGTATATCGTCGTGCAATATAAAAGGAGAAGACTCTCCATGAGAATGGTTCAACTCAAACGTACGTAGCGCGTGTTTTTTTATATCATTACCAAATACAGTTCGAAATTTACCCGTTTGCCAGAAGCCATGGGAAAACCCACCACATCCACAGAAAAGCTCTGCAACCGTAAATTGTTCTACTTCCTTCTCAGTTTCCATTATTAACTAGCGACTTAATAATTGGCTAAAAGGTATAAATAACATAAGCCGAACCTGATACGCCATCCCCAAACATCTTCTGTAAGACAATGAGGAACCGTAGAGCTAGGTATGTTGAAGAAGTTGGGCGGTAGTTTGGGAAACGCAAAAGAATGAGGCATTTGCTTCAAATATCTCCATGTTATTTTTACTTGATTCTGATGCGGACAACTGACGGTTTGTATATTGCTGACCAAATTTCTTGCAACTTGGTGCTTTCAGAAGTGCCGCCATCAATAGTTGATCGGAGCCGGCCATAAAATTAGCTCAAAAGGAAAGGGCGGATGAACCGCCCTTTTCTTGGGAGGATAGGCATTTCAAAGACCCAATCCCAAGTATTCTCGTCCGCAGCATACCA
>NZ_JBMOJE010000189.1:0-6888 GCF_049316945.1 Propionivibrio sp.
GCTGTCCCCCAACAGTCGCTACCGCAAAATTCAAGCAAGTTTGCAGGAGGGACACCTATTTTCAGCCTGTATTCAAGTGTGCGACGATTTGTGGATCGAACAAGAACGGCGAAAGTTCTCGAAGTAATCCGCTGTCGCACGCAATGTTTTTTTAAATGAGAACTGTTGTTAATAGTGAGTGAGCACAGCACAGTTATTTCATGCTATTGATTACCCTCTTTTGTAATTGAACTGCACAGCCCGAGCGCTGCGACTGCTTCCGTACATTCACTGAATATCGGTCGATTCGGACGTGGTTTAACTTTTTCATCGATCGCCGGTGATGCGCGTACGGTTGTTGCGGTGCCAGCCCCGGACGGAGCAAGTGATAGTGTCTTCTCAACTACTTCAGTATTGGCCGCATGTTTTGGCGTTTTGTCTGCTGGTGCCGATGCGCTGGCGATAGGTGTGGTCACTGCAGAAGGTGTGAGGCTTCCTGAAACGGGTTCGTTGAACACGCTTGGAGCTAGTGGCTTGATGTCCTGATTCTCCGAGAGTTGGGCAAATTGCTCCTTATAATAATAAAGTGACATGGCAATCGCCGAGTAAATAGAAACAGCAATGGCCACGAGTAATAACGTTGACATTGAAACGCGCCAAATTCGTCGAGAACCAGTCGTTGCCGAGTCACCTTCGGATGTGACCGTTTCATCATCCTGATGCGGAACAGCGTACAAATGATCAATATCATGGTTTTGGAGCGAAGCCTCTACTGTTGCCAAGGCAACTTCCCGGTCAGAAATTGCCCGGTCTTCGCGCGGCAATCCTTGGCTAAATCCGCTGAGCAACTGCGCAGCAGACTCGGGCAATGAGGTGTGATCCTTTGGCATGCGGGAATTGTTCAAATCTGGATCTGAAACCTGAGTATCGAGGATCGCTGAAGCGGAGTTAACATTGTGTGTCGCAAATTTGGCCCCGTCTTCATACCCACCAAGCCCGGTCGCGAGTTTTGGTATTTCAGGGAGAGTTAATTCCGCGTTGCATTTGTAACAGTTTGTTGCTGTTCGCTTTTCAATCGCACCACAATTGTCACAAGGCCGCAGGTGCAACTGTGAACCACACTTATTGCAGAAACTTGCATCAGCCGGATTGAGGTGGTTGCAGAAAAGACACTGCAGAACTTGGGGCGATGACATCTTGAGGAGGTGTCCTTAGTGTTGTAGTTGAACTTGCATCAAGGTTTGCGAAAATAGTAGTCAGCACTCAGACGGGAGCGATAAATGGGCCAAGGTCGAATTAGTTAAATGGAATTATAATCAATTCGCGTTGAAAAACAGCAGAGGACAACTTGAAACCTACCGTTTACATTGAAACTTCGATCATCAGCTATTTGACTGCACGTCAAAGCAATGACTTGCGCTAAATGGCCAATAAAAGTTCCACCATTGAATGGTGGGAAGCTCAAAAGCCAAAATACGAGTTGGTCGTTTCTGAGTTTGTCATTGCAGAGGCAGGCTTTGGAGATCCAGATGCAGCCGAGCGACGCCTTGCAGCCATCGAAGACGTCATGGAGCTACAAGCAACTGAGGCAGTTCGTGCGCTGGGTCGAGAACTCATCTCTCGTAATGCTTTGCCAGAAAAAGCAGAAATTGATGCCTACCATGTTGCAATCGCCGCAGTGAACGGCATCGAGTATCTACTGACTTGGAACTGCACCCACATAGCCAATGCAATCACACGGCCAAAAATCGAGGCCACATGCAGATCGCTTGGCTACGAACCGCCTATTATTTGCACACCCGACGAACTGATGGAGACCAAGTCCAAGTCCATGTGGAAAGACCCAATCGTTACAGAGACGCGCCAACTGAGAGAACAATACGCGAGCCAGTTCGCACACAACGCTGATGCCATCTTTCAAGACATTTTGCGCAGGCAGAGCATGCCGGGGAAAAAGCTCGTTTCATTCCAACCACGCAAGCCTGTTTTAGTCCCCATTGCAGCCCAACCCGGCAGTCGAGAGGACACGCCGCGATAAAGCCGTAAATAGAAGCCGAAATAATATTGAACAACAGGGGACACGGTTTCCCGGTTTTCAGAGCAGAAAAACAGAAAACCGTGGTCCCCGGTTTTCTGCCCGGTTTTCCGGATGTAGTTATGGTGTTGCTTTTATTCTTAAAGTGGTTACTATAACCACCGTAAACAGCAAACAAATCATCAAGCAACTCGAAGCCGATGGCTGGTTTCTGGTGCGAGTCAAAGGCTCGCATCACCAGTTCAAGCATTCGGCCAAGCCGGGCTTGGTGACGGTCAAGCACCCTGACAGCGACATTCCCGCCGGTACGCTGAACAGCATCAAGAAGCTGGCGGGTTGGAAATAGGAGAAGATCATGCGTTTTCCCGTGGTGTTGCATTCTGATGATGGTGTCCGTTTCGGCGTGACGGTGCCCGATCTTCCCGGCTGCTTCTCGTCGGGCGATACCTTTGACGCGGCGCTGGATTCCGTGCTTGAGGCCATTGACCTGCATCTTGAAGGGATGGTCGAGGACGGCGGTGATGTGCCGGTTCCCAAGGCCATTGCCGAGCATCGGGAGAATCCCGACTTTGCCGATGGTGTGTGGGCGGCGGTTGAGGTGGATGTGTTCCGCTTCGAGGGGCGCGCCGAGAAGATCAACATCACCTTGCCGCGCCGCTTGCTGGCGAAGATCGATACCTACGCCAAAGCTCATGGCGAGTCGCGCTCTGGCTTTCTGGCCAAGGCCGCCCGGTCGGCTATGCGGTAGGTTGCTTGCGCTCATCTTCAACGTCCTCTGTTACATCAGTCGTGGGCTAACCCATCATTCCAAGGGACGCGCCGCGATAAAGCCGTGTCGCTCCCCTCACTTTCACGTTGGGCACCTACAGTCACGAACTCGTCATTGACAATATGTAGCCATGTGGCTACAGTCATCTCATGATTGAAATACGAAGAACTGATCTTTTCGCGCATTGGCTTGATGAACTCGGCGACATCCAAGCGAGAGCTCGTGTCCAGGTCAGGATTGAGCGGCTCGCCGCCGGAAACTCCGGTGATGCCGAGCCAGTTGGCGAGGGCGTCTCCGAGTTGCGGATCAATTACGGTCCCGGTTATCGGGTGTATTTCAAACAGAGTGGGCGTGAGTTGATTATTCTCCTGGCCGGAGGAGATAAACGAACTCAAACCAAGGACATAAAAACAGCCTTGCGTCTCGCTCGCGATCTTTAGTCTCTTATCAGGAGTAACCGCTATGACTAAAACTACAACCACCCGCTACGACGTTGCCGAACATCTCCGAACACAAGAGGAAATGGCCGCCTATCTTGAAGCTTGCCTTGAAGAAGCCAACGGCGACGCCAGCTTTATTGCCAAGGCTCTTGGCGACATCGCCCGCGCCAAAGGAATGTCTCAAGTTGCTCGGGATGCAGGGCTGTCGCGCGAAAGTCTTTACAAGGCTCTTTCGGGAGAGCGCAGCCCCGGCTTCGATACTATTTTGAAAGTCATTGGAGCACTCGGGCTGAAATTGCATGCTCAAACCAATCAACCTTGAACAAGTTGCCCAACCGAAAAAAAGTGCTCAGCATCGAAATGGATTCTGAAAGCACCTCTTTCCTGTAACACACAAACCCCGCCACTACCTGCCACGTAACCCGCGTCAACTGGCGATCTACAGACTGCATGGCGCGGGAGGCTCATGAACACTGGCTTTCAAGCCAGGTACTACCGAGATGCCCGTCCTGATTGCCTTGCAGGCCAGTCATCCAGATAAATCGCTCCATAGTGCCAAGGTCGATTTGATTTCAGGATTTGATTCGGTAGCGTAGAAGACAGGCTTCCGCCTGCCCTGCCTCATCAAACCGCGCATACGTTATTAACGCTCACGGATTACGGAAATGTAATCTTCCGGTCAGCTTCCTGTCGGGAACCCGTCTCCATACTGATTTTCAGCAAATCAAGGAGACGTTGCCATGAAGCGAGAACATTCATCGTTTGCAAGCATTCGGATGCCCGGTTCAACTGGCGTGTGTGCCAGGCTCTGCTTTCGACCGGTGAAGCCATGAAACGCCTCCTTGGAGTCGCCCTCGCCAGCTTGACCCTCCTTCTCCCGGCTTTCGCCCTGGCCGCCAGCGATCATGACGCCCATGCCGGGCATCTGGCTCAGAGCAATAAAACCAGTGAATCGCCGATGAGCGAAGGCATCGTCAGGAAAGTGGATAAAGCCGCTGCAAAGGTGACCGTCACGCACGGCCCGCTGGCGAATCTGGGCATGCCGGCGATGACCATGGTTTTCAGGGTCAAGGACGCCGCATGGCTCGACCGGATGCAGACCGGCAGCAATATCCGTTTCCAGGCCGACAGCATCAATGGCGCTTTGACCATCGTTCGCTTTGAACTGGCGCCATGAACCTGGCTCCCCGCGCTGCCCGGATTCTCGCCCTGCTCCTGGTTCTCGGTCTGCAGGCGCCGTTGCAGGCACAGGAAAACACCCTGGGCCGAAGCGTCGACAGCCTGCTCGAATACGCCAAAGACAAGAATCCGGAATACGCGACCATGCGCTACGAGGCCGAGGCGGCCGACGAGCGGGTGACGCCGGCCGGTGCGTTGCCCGATCCTAAATTCAGGACCGAACTGCGTGACATCACGCGCACGGGCGAGCAAAGCGCGACACTCTCGCCAAGCCGCGTCGGCAGCACCAAATATCTGTTGATGCAGGATCTGCCGTGGTTTGGCAAACGCGGGCTGAAGCAGGAGATCGCCGAACTGGAAGCCGAGGGCGCGCAAGGGCGTGCACGCGGCACCTGGGCCGACCTTGCCGCGCGCATCAAATCGGCGCATGCCCAGCTTTACTACGTGCATCGCAACGAACAACTGGCGCGCGAGATTCTTGACCTGATGCTGCGCCTGGAGAAGATTGCTCAGGTTCGCTATGCAGGCGGACTGGCCGCCCAGCAGGACGTGATCCGGGCGCAGGTCGAGCAAACCGGCATGCGCAATGAACTGATCGTGCTGGAAAACGAACGCAGCCAGCTGCGGGCGAGGATGAATGCCCTGCTGGCCCGCCCGGCCGGGGCAAAACTTGCCGAACCCGACCTGCTGCGCCCGCTCCCGACACCGGCAAAGCTCGACTATGAGGCGCTGGAAGAGCGCGTTCGGGCGCGCAACCCGCAGATATTTGTCGAGGAAGCACGCATCAAGTCTGCCGAAAAGAGCCGTGATTTGACTTACAAAAATCGCTACCCGGATTTCACCTTCGGCGCGGGTCCGATCCAGTATCAAAGCGCCGTCAAGGAGTGGGAAGTGATGCTGGAACTGAATATCCCGCTGCAGCAATCCTCGCGCCGCGCCCAGGAACGCGAGTCGGAAGCCATGCTGTCGGCGGCCAGGTCGCGCAAGGAAGCGGCATCGAACCAGGTGCTCGCCTCACTCTCGGAGAATCTTTCCGCGATCGAGGCGGCAAGGCGTAGCGAGATGCTGGCGACCACCAGCCTGCTGCCCCAGGCCGAACTGACGTTCAGGGCCGCGCTGGCCGGATACGAGAATGGAAAGGTCGATTTCGCCACGCTGATCGAAGCCCAGCGGCAAATTCGCCAAGGAAAACAGAACCAGATCAAGGCGCAGGTTGAAGCGCAAATCCGCCTCGCCGAGATCGAAAAGCTGTTGGGGGAAGACTTATGACAAGGGGCAGCGGAATGGCCATGGTCGCGGTTGCCGTGATTGCGGCTGGCAGCGGCTACTGGTTGGGTCACCAACAGGGGGATGGCGGTGCAGCGGTGACCTCCAGCGCCGCCAACGCTTCCGGCGAGTCCGGTAAAAAGGTTCGCAAACTCCTTCACTACCGCAATCCGATGGGCTTGCCCGACACCTCGCCAACGCCCAAGAAAGACCCGATGGGCATGGACTACATCGCGGTTTATGAGGGTGAAGACGAAGGTGAGCCAGCGTCAGCCAACCAGATCAAGATCAGTACTGAAAAAATCCAGAAACTCGGCGTTCGTACCGAAGCGGCCCAACTGCGCAGCCTGGACAAGACGGTGCGCGCTGCAGGCCGCATCGAGCCTGACGAACGAAGAATCTATGCCATTTCACCGAAGTTTGAAGGCTACGTCGAACGCCTGCACGTCAATGTCACCGGCCAGCCGGTCAGCAAGGGCCAAGCCCTGTTCGAGGTTTACAGCCCGGAACTGGTTTCCGCCCAGCGCGAATACGCCATCGCCGCAGAAGGCGTGGAAGCGCTCAAGGAGGCCGGCGGCCAGGCGCAGACGGGGATGCAGCAACTGGCCGAGGCCAGCCTGCAACGCCTGAAGAACTGGGACATTTCGGAAGAGCAGGTGAAGGCGCTGAGCAAATCCGGTGCGGCGAAAAGAACCCTGACCTTCCGCTCACCTGTGTCCGGCATCGTCACCGAGAAAAAGGCCATTCAGGGCATGCGCTTCATGCCCGGCGAGGCACTTTATCAGGTAGCCGACCTGTCCTCGGTCTGGGTTGTCGCCGACGTCTTCGAGCAGGATATCGGGCTGATCAAGCTGGGTGCCCTGGCGAAAGTCCGCATCAATGCCTACCCGGACAAACAATTCGAAGGCAAGGTCAGCTATGTCTATCCAACGCTGAATGCGACAACCCGCACCGTGCCGGTTCGCGTTGAACTGGCCAACCCGGGACTGTTGTTGAAGCCGGCCATGTTTGCACAGCTGGAATTACCAGTATCGGCAAAAAATGCCGTCGTTACGGTGCCGATTTCGGCAGTAATCGACAGCGGAACCCGTCAGATCGTCCTCGTACAACTGGTCGAAGGCCGCTTCGAGCCGCGCGAGGTCAAGCTGGGTGCCCGCAGCGAGAACCATGTTCAGAGAACCTGATCTCTACCAAACAGTTCCCTGCCTTTTTTTTCCAAT
>NZ_JBMOJE010000190.1:0-6759 GCF_049316945.1 Propionivibrio sp.
CCGCTGGCACCATTAGGCCGCGATTCGGTGGCTCCAATGGGGCGAGATTTGTCAATGGGGAAGTGTTGCCCGAAGCAAAGCCCGTTTCCTACCGCTGCTTAGGTTGAATATACATAGGATTGATGATGAGGATCATGCTGGAGGTGCCGTACTCGGATCGCAACAAGGCGAAGGCGCTCGGGTGCCGGTGGTCTGGTGCAGAAAAGCGGTGGTATATCGACAACCCCGATAACTTGCTGCCGCTCATGCGTTGGATGCCAGCGCACATGAAGAAGGCGCACATAGCCAAACGCTAGACGAAAAAAACCCGCACTTGGCGGGATGGGTGTGGCGATGGGGTGGCGTTACTTAGGGGAGGTTGTCTTACGTGTTTTTGGTTTTGTTGTTTTTGGTTTTGGATTAACTATTGAAGCGTCTACGGTACTTGCTCCCGGCGCTGGCGACTCAACAATGCCAATCTTTGAAACACCAACGGCAGCACCTGGAAGCAGGTGCTCACTGGATGGTCCAAACTGACCCACTCCAATTTGGAACTCTAGCATTAGATCAAACTTCCCTTCGTGAATACCCAAGTGCTTAATTATCAGCGCTGTTGTTTCTTGAAGACTAAAAGTGTGATTGCTGATTGGTGGCACTGGATCAGTGGACACGGCGATTCTCCCAAGAAGCTTTATTCATTGCTGTGGTTGCCGCAGCGATTATTGGCGAATCATTTTGTGGCTGAATAGTTACATTTATATTGTTAATGCCTTTCGATCCGTTGAGATATGAATCAATCGCGCTCGAAACAATATCGTTCAAATATTTATTTTCTCTCGCCGCCTTAGTTAAGGCCTGGCGATGCAAGGCGGGGGGTATTCGAACGCTAAACACCCCGTTGCAAGGTTTTTGTACAGGCCTGCCAAGCTCTTCACAGGTATTCACATAATCTTCAACCGCTGCTTGGAATTCGGCCGCAATTCCTTCAACGTCATCGCTTTCGTAGGTGATTACATCGCTAATAAATAGAATCTTCCCACGAAGCACGGCCCTGTCTGAGTCATACTCAACAGTTCCCTCAAATTCTTTGTACTTTAATGTTCCCATTATTTACCTCCCGACAAATCCGTGAATACGAAGATGTTCAACAATGTCATCAATGCAACCCTTGTCAACGTCTGGCGATGGGTGTGGTTCGTGGCAAATTATCAAAGCGTCTTTCTCTTTGTGAAAAAACTTCCGTCGTGATCCGCTGTTTGTAAGCATTCGATATCCAAGGCATTCCAGTGCACTTTTTAAGTCCGCCCATTTGACATTAGAAGGAGTGGGAGTGCGACACATCTTCTCGATTGTTTTCTGCTGTTTTGACATGCTCAAACCCTGTGCGTTCAAAAGTGTAACCGGAATTCAGTTACAAAACCAGTTTTTAGACAGAATTAAGACTGCCAGTCTACGCGTTGAACTGTCCGAAATTTCCGTACAGTCCTGAATCCTCAAGCCTACCGCTCACAATCGCGCCTTCAATAAATACGGGCATCTTCAGGCTAGTGTTCTGTAGAACGCCTATTCATGCGGGTTCAGAAGAACTGCTTCGGCAGTCCGGCTTGGACAAGCGTTCCGTTGGCTGTATGTCGGGATAGTATCTTGCTGTCGACCGTGAAGTTCTTATGGCTGATCGGGGAATACCAGATTTGGTGATCTCCCTTGCCATCGCGTACAAAGTGGCATCCGGCGCGCCTGAGCAGTCGAATTAACGCAGGGGTAAAGCTACTACCCATCAGTGGCAGTGATTGGCCTGGGCCGACCTGTGCGCGATCAATTCAAAGGGAACGCAGGCGTACTCATGGCCGTCATTTAGTTCCAGAAGCTCGGGGAGCATGACCTTGAGTTTTTCAAGCAGGGCTTCAGCCGTGGGAGCTTCCGTCGACAAGCCGGGAACATTGCTGTCGGCAACGTACCAGACCCGCGCCTCTTCGTCCCACTCGGCTTTGATGGTAAAAGTAATCATGGTTTTAAGTATCCTCTATTCAAATTTCAAATGCATATACGCTACAAGCCAATGAATACGGGCATCTTCAGGCTATGGTTCTGTAGAACGCCTATTCATGCGGGTTCAGAAGAACTGCTTGGCAAAGTTTGTTATCGCCACCGCGAGAACAGCGGCAAGCATCCATTGCAGAAGGGCGAATTTACCGTCGTGCTCTATCAGCTTGCGTTCAATCTTTTCAACGTCGCTATGAATCGACTTTTCAAACGAAGACAAGTCCCCGCGAGTCGCCAGAGTTGAGTCAAGCGCTTCAGCCATAATCTCACGCTGGGCATTGACGAACGCCTCCGCGAGTTGTGTAGAAGCTCCAGCGGCTTCAAGTTGCTTTACGTACTTAAGCGTGTCAAACGTTACGGTGCTCATGCGCTTCTCCTTTGCTGCCAGTCTATGCAGCAATCAACCATCCATGTTCGCTTTCTTCGGCGGTCATGCGCTCATATTCCGCGTGGTCGGTGTCGTTGATACGCTCGATTGTTGATCGTATCGGAATGTTTCCTCCGATGTGCTCCAGATAGATCAATCGAATCATCCGGTCAGCCGTCTTTGGCACTCGACCAGTCTTTTCCCACTTCGCAACCGCCTGGCAGGTTGTGCCAAGCAGTAGCCCGAGTGCATTCTGTGACAAATCCATTTCTTTTCGGATGAAACGTAGTTCTGAGCCGGTAATCCACGCCTTCCTTGAAAGCGCCTCGCCTATGGCTCTGTGCAACCCTTCAATGTTGTGGATAGCCACGCCTTCGCCATAGTTGGTTTCGACAAGATCAAAGCCGCTGGCTAGCCAGATATTGCGCAGGCCGCTTTCCGTGTAGTGGTATTCGCTCATTTCATCACCGTAACGACAATGCAAAAGTCACCTTTTTCTCGTTCTTCTATGACTACCGGGACGCTGATATTGTCGCCAGCGTTTCTGTGCGATACCTTCGCCCTCCATTCTCCACGTTCCGTAAGGTGGGCAGGTTCGCTGATCGTTCCTTTTTGAAGGCACTTAACGACTTGTCCCATGCTTATATTCCTTTCGCGCATTCGCTTTTTGGAGTGGCCTACAAGGATTATTCTCGATGAGTCAGCCGCAGCCAAACGGAGCCGATTCAAGAAGTTGGCATCGTTAAGAACCAAAGGAAGCGGCGTTACCGTGCTTGTTTTCATACCTATACATTATATAGGTATGATTGGAAAAAATACAGGGAAATTAGATATTCTACCGCTCACCCTCGCGCTTCTTCGGTGGGCTAGAGTCGGTCAGCGGTTCGGTGTCGCCCTAAGAATCGTAGCTTGGCGGTAGACCCATGAAGTTCAAAGGCGATCTGCCAACTTTTGTTTTGAAAAATGTCGATCTTCCACAGCGCGGGGTTGTACCCCTTGATCCGGTGCAGGCGCAACTTGCCAGCGGATGGGTTCTCAACCAGCGCATCAAGCGCGGCGAATGCTGCCGTTCGTATGTCGGGAGGGGCTGCGGATAGCTGCTTATCGAAACGGGGCGTGCTGTCGAGAGTGGTAACCTGGATCACAAACCTATCCGAGCGAATAGCGCTGCGGCGGAAGTGACCGTAACCCCAGATACGGTATCAATCTCGCTATCGTGGGTCATAACAGCCCATCGCAACGAATCAAGCGCGTCGTGAAGATCACCAAGATTATTTATGGCAGCAGTGTAGGCTTCAACAACTCCGTCATCGGGAAGAAGATCAGGAGACCCGAGGGCCGCATTGCGCTTGGCAACGAACAACTTGTAAGCGTTCTCGGCGGAATACTGAACTGCTTCGAGCATCGGGCATACAAGATCGTCAGGATCGATTGGGGTGCACGGATGGGCGGACTGAATCTTTTCAGTCTCAAGGTGCAACAGCTTTGCGTCTGCGCCTGCGCGTTCAGCAATCCAAGTGACCATATCAATTGTCTGCTCGATCAAATTGAGAACGTCAATGCTCCGTGCGGTAGTCTCATAGGCAGACCGCTGGATAAGCTCAATTTGGTATCGGGTAGTTAGGGAATTCATCAGATCATTCTATCCACAAATCCCAACTTGTAAAGATCGAGCGTAAAGAATTCTACCGGACTTCACCCTCGCGCTTCTTCGGGGGGGGGGGGGGGGGGGGGGGGTAATACTACTGCCTCGCCGATCGTTCAACTGGCGTCGATTGTGCAGGTACTGGGGGTATGTTTTGGCTGCCCAATGAACGTCCGGCTTCGTCCTGAGAAGTAGCGCTCGGTAACTGGCGGCCAGATCGCGGCGTTCCATGAATTCCAGGATTGAATTGACACCACCTTCAACCGTCTCAAGCGGAAAGGTTAAGTCGTTGAATAGTGCTATGACCTTAGTCATAGCTTCAATTTCGATGTCCCTCGGGATTTCGCGGTCACCTGGTTGGGATATCAGGCGGCCTTTCCTTTTGGGACAAGTATAGGTTCTGGCACATGAATTTCATGCTTCGCCCTCAAGGCGGCTGCCTGTATCTCAAACCTAAACGCCTGCGCTTCGTATGGCCGTAGTTTTTCCAACTCTGCAAGCGTATCAAGGATCGGGTCGCGGGACTGTTCTTCCGAACTGATGGATGTAACAGATGCGGATAACTCGGGCGTACCCTTTCCAGTTTCAAGGTAAGCAGGATTTATGCACAGGACAGAACTCATTTTGATGAGTAGTGAGCCGGATAATGTTTTGGTTTTACCGCTCTCAAGATGGTTGATTGCCGAAGGATCAACGCTACAACGCCTCGCAAGCTCGGATTTATTGAGCTTTGCGGCGAGTCTGGCTTGATTGATTCTGTCTTTTAGTTCCACGAAATAATCATAAATCAGCTCGATTTGTCTGTGCTCACGATTTTTATTGCAATTAAGTGTGAGTGTGCTCATAATGAATCCTTATGAAAACACAACAAGCTATTGACTGCTTTGGATCGCGTGGAGAGCTTGCCAGCAGGCTTGGTATCGACATTACCGCTACCTATCATTGGGGAGAAACTGTTCCTGAACTTAGGCAGTACCAAATTCAGGTGCTCACCTGCGGAAAGTTGATCGCGTCTGTTCCTGTTCGCCCCCCCGCCAAGCAGGCCGCCTAGATGATCCTCAAGCCCTCTACCTGCGCTGCGACTCGGGCGATTGGCGTACATCTCGGCCACCTCGTCGATGAAGACCGCGTCATTGGCCGCAAGGACTGACATGGCACACCCCGAGAAGAAGTTGGCAACGCTTCCGCCTACACGCATCGAAGAATCTGTGCGAGCCGCAGCGATTGAAATCGCCATTAGCAACGACAGAACGCTTTCTTGGGTTGTCGCCACCGCGCTAAAGGAGTTCATCGGCAGGCATGAGGATAAGAGTGATTCCATGAACGATATGTTCGCCCAATGGAAACAAAGATTCAACGATTCTCAGGTATCCCAACGTGCTACTGATGCTTTGCCATTAGATGACTAATTGGAAACAGGTATGAAAAACACCAACAACTACCAGTGCAAGCGCTGCAAGCAGATCGTCTATACGTTCGCTGGCAGGAAGCGTTCAGTGTCGGGCGGATGGATATGTCCAGGGTGCGCTAAATGATCGCACTCGAAGCCAAGGCGCAAGCCACAAAGATACTCGAACGCTGCTCAAACACCGGCAAGGCGCTGGCCGTCTTTGTCCGTGGCGGGCGTATCTCCGCTGTCGGTATCGAGACGGACAGCTACGAGGACAAGCAACTATCACCGACGCACAAGCTGATCGGCGTCTATGACGCGATGTGCGAGGTTGAGAGTCTGGCTGACGATCTGATCGAGTACGCATAAATAGGAAAACCCCGCAACCGGGAAAGGTGGGCGGGGTTTATTTGAAGCAGAAGTAACCAACAGGAGCAATTCTAACATGGATCAACTTTCAGTAATAGGAAATACACCGACGATGACCAGCCGCGAGATTGCGGAAATTATCGGTAAGCAGCATAGCAACATAAAGATCAGCGCCGAAAGACTCTCATCGTCAGGGGTCATTGGAACCCTTGCGACGCAAGAGTTCACGCACAACGGGAATGAATACACGGAATACCTGCTTTGCAAGCGGGATAGCTTAATTCTCGTTGCTCAGAATTGCCCTGAATTCACCGCTCGAATTATCGACCGCTGGCAGGAACTTGAAACGCGCCAGTCACTCCCGGTCGAACTGTCCCGCATGCAGCTCATCAGCATGGCGATGGAAGCTGAGCAGGAGCGCTTGATCCTTGTCGATCAAATAGCCGTGGTCGACAAGAAGCTGGCCATCGCTGCACCGAAAGCCGAAGCACTTGACCGCATGGCGCTGGCCGACGGCGAGGTGTGCCTGCAAACAGCCGGAAAGCTACTTCAACAGCCGCCAAACAAGTTCATCGCCTGGTTGCGCAGCACGGGAACATGGATATTCAAGCGCCATGGCAGCAAGAACAACTCGGCCTACACCGACAAGATCAACGCCGGCTACCTCAACGTGCGCACCACCAGCACGATCATGCCCGACGGCAGCGAACGCGTAAATGAGCAGGTTGTGGTCACTCCAAAAGGGTTGGCCAAGCTGGCCTTGATGCTCGGCGTGCAGACTCAACAAGAACTTGGCGGTATGTGATGGCCGGAGACTGGATCAAGATGCGCAGCAACCTTTGGGACGATCCAAGGATTGCACGACTGTGCGACATGACCGAATCAAGCGAAGCTACTGCTATCGGTGCGCTCTGTTAACGGTGTCGTCTCGCCGTAGAAATCTGGCGTCAACGGTTTGGCAAACCG
>NZ_JBMOJE010000191.1:0-6656 GCF_049316945.1 Propionivibrio sp.
AATAGGCACTTCCACCTTGGCGAATGTCAGGCATTACCAACTCGGCGCTCTCATAAATACGCCAATCACCATATTCAAGCTACCGGGAACACAGTAGTAAATAGGGGGCCACGATTGTTTTTTTCAAGAGCACGCACTCGGTAGCAGCATGAACCGGAACTCAAGGCACAGGTGCGGGTTTTTATTTCAGAACAGTTCGCTGTGCGTCCCGGTGCGAATCAGGATCAACTCTCCGGTCTTGACGGCGCCGTCCTTATCGTAGATCAGCAGCCAGTCCGGTTTGACGTGGCACTCCCGGACCCCGGCATAGTCCCCAGGGCCTCCGCACTCGCCCATCATAATGGAGTAAGGCCCAGCATGTTCATCCGCATATCGTCGTCCAAGGCGGCTCCCTTCCGCTTTCGGCGCAAGCTGGTTTTGGTCGTATCAGTCTTGTCCAAGCGAATCAGGTTGAGAACAATCTTCCTCAGGAGTGAGATGTTTTGCGGAGCATTGTCCTTGCACACGGTCTTGCCATCCTCGCCGAAACTGACATCGAGTACCCAGTGAAGCCGATTCTCGATTCCCCAGTGGGCGCGCACGGCGGTGTCGAGTTGATCGGCACTCAAGTTGCGGGAGCTGATGTAATAGCGGCGCTCCAGATCCGATTCCTTGCCGCCGACGACGCGGATCGAGTCGATACGACCAATGGTCTTGCATTTTGGCCAATCGGTGAGGTTCACTGTTCCTTTGGCCGGTAGCACCGAAGCGATCTGGCCGACAATACGACCATGCGATTTTTCGCCATGTTTTTGCCGGTCGACACCTTGTGCTTCATGCTGGTCGATGAAGGTCGTCTCGATCGCTTCCAGCAAAGAGGGTTGATTCCCCTTGACCATTAGCAGGTAGTCGCCCCCCTTGTTGATAATCTTCCGGGCGATGCGCTTCTGGCAACCCATGGCGTCGATGCTGACGAGAAAACCCTTGATGTAGAGCGCATCGAGCAGTACCGGGATGGCGGTAATCTCGTTGCTCTTGCGGGCGACTTTTTCCTGGCCGAGAACGATGCCCAGTTCCGTGGCGAAGGCGCTGATCATGTGAATGGCAGTCTCGCCGCCATTGCCCGACCCGCGCACCGTCTTGCCATCGACCGCAATCGTGCCGCTCAATGCACCAACTACGCCAGCGACTCAGCGACGAAAAACAGTTTCGAATTGCTTCGGGTCAAGAATCCGGAAAATACGAAGAAATGCAGCGTGAAGAGCGTCACCCTGGTTTTGAGTGACTCCCATTGAAATATCTCGGTGACCGGCAGCGCTTGCAAGGGCGCTGCAGGTGCCTGAGGTGATTGGCCCGTCTCGGACGCACTGGCTGTCTCTGGTTTCATGGTGGGCCTTTCGTCAGGTCTCACGCCGGCGGCAATCCGTCGACATCAAGGAGGAGGTCGGCGATGGCGACATAGTCGCTGAAGCCGGCCAGGAAGGCATCGGCTACATCAGGATCGAAATGCTTGCCGCGTCCGGCGGCAATGATGTCGCCGGCTTCGGCGTAGGACATTGCGGGCTTGTAAGCACGCACCGATATCAGTGCATCGAACACATCGGCCACCGCCATCAGGCGCGCTGAAACGGGAATGGCGTCGCCGACCAGGCCGGCGGGATAGCCGCTGCCATCCCATTTCTCGTGGTGCCAGTGGGCGATTTCCTTGGCGGTGGCGAGAAACGGCAGCGGCATCTCGATGTCACGCTCGGCCTGCTCGATGGCATCATTGCCCAGTTTGGCATGCGTCTGCATGATCGCCATTTCCTCCGCAGTGAGCTTGCCGGGTTTAAGCAGGACGTGATCGGGAATGCCGACCTTGCCGATATCGTGCAGCGGGGCGGAGCGGGCCAACAGATCGATGTAGTGATCGCTCAGGGTGGCCGCGAAGCGGGGATGCTGGCGCAAGCCAATCGCCAGCCGTTGTACATAGCCCTGGGTACGCAGAATGTGGTTGCCGGTTTCCGGGTCGCGTGTTTCGGCCAGATGCGCCAGCGCCCGGATGCTGACCCGCTGGGTGAGATCGTTTTCGGCCATGCGCTGGGCAACCTCGGCTTCGAGGGTGGCGTTCAGGTCTTTCATCAAGTCACGCGCCTGCTTGGCTTCAAGTTGGGTGCGCACCCGGGCCAGAACCACGGCGGGTTTGATCGGCTTGGTGATGTAATCGGCGGCGCCAAGCAACAGGCCATGCTCCTCATCGTCCGCGTCGGCCAGGGCGCTCAGGAAAACGACCCGGATGTCGCATGTGGCCGGATTGTCGAGCAGTCGCGCCAGCACAGCGTACCCATCCATGCCGGGCATCAGCAGGATCAGGTCGGGTTTCGTTGCACCACCCGCCATGCGCAAGCCACCTTCGCCCGAGGTTGCCGCAAGCACCCGATAGTGCGGCCGCAACAACTCATGCAGCACGTGCAGGTTTTCGGCTGAGTCGTCGATGATCAGGATAGTGGCACTGGTTTTTGGAATCATTCCGGGGTTGCCTGCTGGACATCAAAATTCAGGCTCTACGGCCATTTATATTAAATAATATTTTGCATGAAGCATCGCTATATACCGCATGAACAGGCGATCTACAGGCATTGTGTCTGAAGAGTGGCTAATTTAAAGGCTCTTCGGAGTGATGCACTGTAGAACGCCGAATATAGAGGCTTCCAGCGATAGCCCTCTTGCTACGATTACTTCGCCACACCCCATCGCCGGCACAAACTACGTTCAACCTGGAAAAAGCAGTTGACCACGGCGAACACAGCGAACACAGCGGAAAAACAATGACTTGCAATGTTTTCATGGCTCACCCTTTGGGTGAGCCATGAAATCCTGAAATGCTGAGGATTTTCGCTGTGCCCGCCGTGTCGCCGTGGTTTGAACTGCGGTTTTTAGGTTCAAGCATACAACCTCACCTTTGCGGTGTAAAACAGAGGTTTTCGGGTTCAATTATTACTAAGCAAAAAACCTTTCAACTCGACTTCGGCCTGGAACCAGTCGGCCAAATCGTGTCCGGGTTCGAAGTTGCGCCGTTTCGCGTTGAAGTAGGCGGCTTCCGCTATCTTTTTCTGGAAATTGTCATTGCCTTACATTGATCCTCTTTCTTCTGACCGGTGCTCTTGCCACGCCATTGCAAGGGCGTTTCCTGCCGGCTTGTTTTCATGCTCACTACGGGTTGTCATTTTGATCTCCTGACTGAATTATCAACACTCCCTAACTCTGCGACGATAAAACCCGCATGTCGGCCAGCGCGCATTGGATTTTTGGGAAGAAACTATATAACTCTAGCTATACCTCTTTACTAAATCAAGGTGCTTTTCCATACAACCCTGCCTGTCCGGTTGCTGGTCCAGGCAACATATAGATAGTCAGTAGGGCAGCGCGTGCTGCCGCCACATCAAGTAGAGCGCTCGCCTTATGAGCAGGATCGGCACCTGTCAGCAGAGCTACCGATCATGCTTTTGAGAAGTTGTCCCCTTTAAACGGCAAGGCTGATTTTCTTCCCGGCATATCGCTACTGCCCGCTATGTCATCGGAACCGGCCTCTGAAATATAGTGTTTTACGAATCACTGAGCGTCCGCTGACTGGCCGGGATTTGCCGGCCAACTTGCACCATCAAATGAACGCCTCTGGGTACTGCCCCAGACTTTTCTTAGGCTAATGACGGCAAACGCTGCATTCCGGACTGTGAAGTGAAAAAATTGAGTACCAACTCGCCAATGTCGGCTTTCGGGTGAGGGTGCCCGGCCAACGGCGGCTTTGGAGAAAAAACGCCACCGTCCGCTGATGGCCGATTGCGGCCCGACGATTCATCGATGCGGTTTCGTGAACTGAAGTAATTCTGCAAACAATCAGAATTCGTAAGTCAATGAATTTACAGGAGCCAACATTTATTTGTTCGCACTTTTACTTCGGACGCTTGCGAAGTAATTTTGATACATCCTTGAAATTCGAAGTAAAAGTGCTAAATTGACAGAAAATAGGCGGAGACTCGCATGGAGCTTGGCGATTCACATCCGCGCTTCACAATTCCGGTCGAAAGCGCACGCCCGAAAGGCGCTGGGCGTTTTGAGTGTTGGGCACCCAAACTCAAGCGCCGCGTAACCTTGTTCGACCCGTTTCATGTTCGACTATTGACCTTCCTCGAGAGTAATCCACGTGTGTCCGCTTATTGCGAGCGCCCAATGTATTGGGGCCTTGGTGCAGACCAGAAGTTGACGGATTTCTGGGTCAGAGCAGGTCGACGCGAAATATGCTGGATCGTCACGTCAGACCGTGCGGCCCCAACCGATGAGTTGGGCCCAAGCGAGAACATAGCAGTGCGACACATTCACGCCAAGAATTTCGCTTCGCGCACGATCTGGATTGATAACTGGATGCGCATCCTGCCGTACATTGCGGCCAACACGCGCTTTGTCAGCGAGCAATTATTGGCCGACATCGAGCAGGCCACATCAAACGCGCCGACGCTCGGCGCTATCGAACGCGATTTTCAGCCACAAGACATCGTGCTGATTCGTACGGCCGTTTTTATGTTGTTGCACAGAGGGCGTCTCAAGGCCGAGGCGCTGCACAAACAACCTTTGGGGCCCGGAATCGTGTTGAGGCGCTTGCCCGTATGAACAGCCGATACCGCACAGTTGCGACCGAACGGGCAGATCCATCTACGTGGCCAACCGTCGCCTGGCCCGTCCTATCCACAGCGCAGCAGACGGTTTTCAGAGCACGTGAAGACGCGGTGCGCCGGTATTGTCGCCGCGAACCGCTGCGCGCGATTCAGGCGGCCACGGGGGTGACTTTCAGTTCGGTACGCCGATTCTACAACCGTTGTCTTCAAATGCATGCGGACGGCCGCGTGCAAGGATTCCGCGCATTGATTCCCTTCGAGCGCGTCAAGTCCTATCGACGCCAGGCAAAGATAACGAAGGCAGGCCGCAGTGGCAAGGCGGGCGCGTTCGCCCTATTGCTGGAACGTCATCCGCAACTCGAAGCCTTGATCGTGGATGAATTGCGGGAACACCATGTGGTGGTACGGCAAGGATCGAAAGGACAGCTGATCATTGGCGGCCTGAGCTCCCTGCAACAGCGCTTTCGCCAGGCTTGCCTGGACCTTGGGCTGACGGAACGCGACTACCCGTTGGTTCAGGCCGAGCAAGGTGTCCGCAGTTTGGCTGCGGCGGTCAAATCGATCGCTACACGTACTTTTGAGGAGGCCGCGCGGGCGGCACTGGCACAAAAACGGTCTGGTGGCGTCCGGCCCAACGCTGAGGGGTTGCCCTTGGTCGCGACGATGCCGTATGACGCCGTAGAATTCGATGGCCATCGGGTCGACGTGCGTCTGCGCGTGGTTTTCGAACGCGTCGCCGGCGTCGAGGAGTCCTTCGAAATCGAGCGCGTGTGGCTGCTTACCATTCTCGATATTTGCAGCAGGGCCGTGCTCGGCTATCACATTGTTCTCGAGTCGGAGTACAGCCGATTCGACGTGCTCAAAACGGTTGAGCGGGCCCTTGTCCCATGGGACGTGCCTGCGTTGACGATCCCGGGCCTGCGCTATGCCCCAGGCGCAGGCATGCCGTCAGAGCGCTTTCCCGAACTGGGCTATGCAGTCTGGGATTGGTTTCGATTCGACAATGCGCGCGCCAATCTGGCCGAGGATACATTGCGCGTGCTCACCGAGATTGTCGGATGTGGCGCGCACGCGGGACCGGCGTACCGGCCAAACCAGCGCCCTCACATCGAACGGTTTTTCGGAACGCTCGCGTCGGTTCTCTCCCATCGGCTACCCGGTACGACAGGCACGGGGGCGGACGATCCGCGTCGGCGCATTGCAGAAATGACCGCCAGTTCGGCCGCAGTGGTGTGCCTTGATGAATTGATGGAACTGACGGCGGTGAGCATCGCCAACTACAACGCCACCGCCCATGAAAGTCTGGCCGGTCGCTCCCCTCTGGAAATCCTGGGGTACTACCTGGGAGAGAAGCGCATGGCACTACGCTGGTTAGCCGAACCCATGCGGCGTCACCTGTGTTTGCTGCAGCATGAACACGAAGGACACATACGTGGCAGTATCGCCCGCGGCGTGCGTCCTTATATTCAATTCTTTGGCGCAAATTACACCAGCCGCAGCCTGGCTACGCGCGCAGACCTGATCGGTCAACCAGTGCGACTCTACTTCGATGCAGAGGACGTGCGTGCGCTGCGCGTGTTCGACGCAACGGGTCGGGAGCTCTTTGTGGTCGAGGCCCAGGGTAGTTGGCGGTACACCGCTCATACCTTGCGCATGCGCAAGGAAATTCGCAAGCTCGTGCGCGAGCGAAAATTGCGGATCCGGCGCGATGACGATCCGGTGCGGTGCTATCTCGAACACTTGCGTCAGAGCGCGGGCAAGCGACGCCGAGCGGCCAGCAAGGCAGAGAACGCACGGCGCACTGTAGAGAGCGCCATGCCAATACCAAAGGCCCCGCCAGGACCGGCGGAGAAGGCAAATCTCGCGCCAGACAAAGCGCCCGAGACCGAGCAGGAACCGGACGCCGGTATGCTCACCGGCGCGGTCAGGGGAAAGCGCCTCGTGATTGGCACGGGCCAGGTCTTTTCTCGTTAGGGATGTAACTGAACAGGGGCGAGGCAATGAACATTCAAAAATCGTTGGTCC
>NZ_JBMOJE010000192.1:0-6639 GCF_049316945.1 Propionivibrio sp.
CCCTACCCATGAGCCCCGCAGTCCGCTGTTCGTAGGGGCACGGCGCGCCGTGCCCCTACAGCCACGTTCTATCTCTCCGATTTTATCTTCTCGCATAGCACACCAGACATGCCAATTCGAATGTTGGAAAAGGGGAAGTTATTTCGTAGGCGTTCCTAAGCGGTTGTTACCGCTTTGCCGTAGCTGGCGCCAAGATTGTCGGTCCACACCGTTCCCGGGTTGGTCGTGAAGCGAGCGTTCGGGCCGACCAGCGGAGCATAGGCCCCGTTGTCACTCAGGCTGTCGCCAAAGAAATAGACGTTGGAATAGTCGCCGGCCTGTGCACTGCAAAGCGTTCCGGCCAGCAGGGCCGAAGCCAATGCGAGATGCTTGAGCATGAAACCTTGATGTCTGTTCATTGCGTAGATCTCCTGTCGAATATTCGTTCTGCGTCAGTTCGGATCACAGCGGCGCGCTGAGCGTGACATTGATCGCCGAATTGCGCGCACCCGGCTGGCTCCGGCTGGCTGATCGTCGTCGATGCGCCGACGCCCAGGCGCAGCGTCTTCGAAAGCTCGGCGGTGGCGCCGGCGAGCAGGGTTCCATAGCCCCCAGTCTGGTTCGACGTCGGCATCAGCAGCGCGTTATTGCCGCCGACAAAGCCGGCGCTGTAGTTGCGCTCGTCCTTCTTGTGCTCGTAATCGTAGGTAAGTTGGGCGTAGGGCCGCACTTTCTCGCCGGACCACACCGTTTCGGCCGCCACCTGCCAGCCAAGCAGTGAGCGCAGCGATTCGCGGGTCTGGTCGCCAAAGGTCATGGCCGTTGCGCTCGTCGACTTTTCACTGAACCCGTCAACCTTGACCTGCTCCCACGCCAGTCCGGCCAGCGGGCCATGCAGGAGATTGCCGCTGACGAAGTTGTAGCCGACCTGCCCTTTCACGCCGAACTGGCCACCGCGCGTATCGCCGTGTTCGCTGGTGCTGAAAGGTCCGAGCTGAATATTGCGCTTGCTCTCGAAATCGAGCCAGGAATAGGTGGTCAGCGCGTTCGCGTAGAAATTGCCGGACTTGTGCGAAACAAAGGCCGACAGCGCCCACTCATCGTATTTCACCGTGCCCTGGTTGTTGCCCAGGTCGAAGGGCGCGTTGCCGTAACCGAGCGTGGCGCCGGCAAAGAGATTTTCGCTCAGGGCCTTTTCATAGCCGAGGACGAAGCTGCCGCCGGAACCGTTGGCCGAAGGCAGGCCGGCATAGGAGTCCTTGTCGGACGAGGCATAGTCGCCGGTGACGAAGAAGCCATGTCCCTGGTAGCCGAAGTTCTGGAACTCGCGCAGACGGCCGTCGATCGACCGCCACTGCGCGCCGGAGCGTCCCATCGGCACCTGCGCTAGCAGGCCGACGCGGCTGGCGCCTTCGAGCGAGGAATAGATCCAGTCGGAAATCACCGTGTGGAAGAGGGTGCTCGGGTGCCTCCCGTCGGCGTACATGTGTCCATTGGCGTGCACATTACAGGTCAGCGCATTGGGCGCGGTGGCGGGCGCGATGGTCGGGCATGCCGGCGTCGTCGTATCGGTGAAACCGTAGCCCAGCGGATTGACGAGAATCTGTGCGGTCAGCTTGACCATGTCGAAATAAAGCAGGTTCTTGCCGGCCAGTTGGGCTTTCTGGCTGGCGTCGAAGGTATTCATCAAGGTGCCCAACTGGGCCAGGTCCGAAGCAGACATCGCCAGGCCGGACGGCGATTTGGTCATGTCCATGGCGCCGATCACGATCACGTTGCGCGCCCCTGCCGATTGCAGGCGAACGACTTGCGCCGTCATGTCGCTGGCCGCCGTCACCAGGTTGGCCTGGGCGGCGGCCAGTGTTATTCCGGGAAGTAGACTGAACTGGGCAAAGATGTCATTGCCGCCGGCCCACAGCGCGTAGAGCGCTTTCGCATCAACCGCACCGCGTGACAGAAACTGGTCAACCTGCATCTTGGCAGACGGCAGAGTGGTCAGGCCCGCCGGTTCGGAATTAATCTGTGCATCACCCACGGAAAAGTTGTTGCCATCGGCAGTGGGCAAGTAGGCATTGGTGGCTGGGAAGCCGGCAAGGGAGGCGATGAAGCCGGCGCTGACCGACTTGCCGTAGCGGGCACCGAGGTTCTCGGCCCATACATTCCCGGGCTTGGTCGAAAAGTGAGCATTCGGGGTGGGGGTCGGTAGCAGGTTGGTGAGGTTGATGAATGTTCCCGAGTCGGTAATGCTGTCGCCAAAGAAATAGACATTCGAATAGTCTCCGGCCAGCGCTCCGACTACTCCCCCCGCCAGCAAGGTCGCAAGAACCGCTCCCTGCCTCAGCACGAAACACTGATGCATGTTCATTAACCACCCCTCAAACATGGTTTGATGCTCGCAGAAAACTAAATACTTGGGCATCCGTAATTTCCGCTGAAAGCAACCACATGGCGCCATCTGCACTGACGGGCTGGGACCTGACGATCTTTAGTTCGCTTTTTCCGCACTCGTAGTCAGTCACGGCAAAACCGATGGATAGCCCGTCATTTCGGGCTTGACCCGGAATCTGGTAGTGCACCACTGGATTCCGGGTCAAGCCCGGAATGACGTAGCTTTTTATACAACAGATCCATGTTGACTGACTATTAAGTGTGCTCCGCCGCTTAAAAAAGCCCCGATCGTCAGCGGTCATTGGCTATACGAAAATCAGTCGGCGGGTTTCTGCGGAATATGGAACTTAGCACTCAGGCGATCAGGACCGCCAGGAATCCGGGGGAAACAAGGGCAGATTCACCATGCTGCCGAGAAGGGTCGCCATGAGTACGAACAGGAGTATTCGCAAAGGTGGCATCTTTTCCCCTTCCGCGGTTAATCGAGAATCAAAGTGGCTACAGCGCAACCGCCGATATCCTGAATGCGGTGTTACGGTGCTTCAATCCGCACAATCTTTCCAGAACACAAGCCGCATCGCTGGAAGCCTCATGAACAGGCGATCTGCAAGAATGTCGGCTGGAGAACAAATAAATACGGCACTCTTCAGGCTTAGTATCTGTAGATCGCCTATCCATGAGCATCGCAGCCATACGGCCTGAAATATTCGCTGCGCAGTTACGGTCGGTTGATGAAGCTCGGAATGGTGTCGCCGGGGTTCGGCGGCGTAATCCGGCCGTATCCGCTACGAACATCAGACCCTGAGCGTGGCAGGCATCGGCGTACTCCAGAAAAACGACCGGATCATTTTTTCATTGGTGGCGGTGTCATTTGACGCAGATCACCGGCAGTTCGGACAGATGCAGGACATTCCTCGTGACAGAACCCATTGCCAGGCCCGAAAGGGCACCCAGTCCGCGGGTGCCCATGACGATGGTGTCGCAAGCCAGTTCATTGGCGAAATTCACCACGGTCTCGGCGACGTCGCCCAGCCGGATATGTGACTGACAGGAAATGCCGGCATCGTTGAAGGCGTGCAATACCGGTTTCAGCGCGTCGTGAGCGAACGCCGCCAGATGGCTGGTGATGGCCTCAGGTTCCATGCCGCGGGTCTGGTATTCAATTGGCTTTGGCTCGACATTGACCACCTGAATGTCGATGGTGCCGTGCGTCTTGATGAAGTCAACGAGGAACAAGGCAGCCCGGTAGGCATGTTCCGAACCGTCTACGGCGAGTAGTACTTTGCGCATTTCTTTCTCCCTGGTTGGTTGATGGGTTTCAGCTTCAGAGCTGATTCCTGCATGCCTCGTGGCCGTTACTTCAAGCAAAAGGAAATTCGGTTTCAGGAATCCCCAGCGCATCGGCAACGCCTCTTCCATAATCCGGATCAGCCTCAAGGCAATGGCAAACGTGGCGCAACTGGATATCAATCGGCGCTTCGCCAATCGATCGTGCTGTATTTTCGAATGGCACCTGCTGTTGTGACGGGCTCATCAGGCGGAACAAGGCGCCCAGTTGCGAGTAATAGTCGGTGGCGTGCATGCGTCGCTCGGGGATTACTTCGCGGTCGAAGTGGGCCAGCTTTTCGAGGAGCCACACATCCTGCAGCAGCGCCGGACCGCGCGGGCCGGCAGTCAGGGTGTTCCGGTTGTCGGCAACAGGCGCACCGGCGGCGGTAGTCAGCTTTGTTTCCTTGCTCATGATGCCCTCCTTGTGGCAAAGGTCAGATCGGATTTCTAATTGCGTGGCAGTTCCCGCTCCACGGCCCGGTAAAAGCGTTCGTAAAAACTCCGGTCGGTCACCGTCTCACCACGGGTCTTCACCTGGTTGTCAGCCTCGCTGATCTTGCTCAAGTAAATGGGCGCCAGCAGGGGAACGCCAATGGTGCTGCTCTGGCGACTGGTCTTGACGTCGAACTGTTCTTCCGTGCCCGTCACGAACAAGATTGATCCACTGGTACGCTGATCGCAGGTGATATAGAGACGGAGAATGGCGTGACGTTTTTCTTCGACATGGAATTCCTTGACGCCGGTAAAGCTTTGCCCTTCCCCTTCGGCCACAACGTAACCATCACCCATCAACACCCGGCGGGCGGCATCGCACAACTGAGAAGCATCCACCCTGAAGGTTCGGCTGTATCGGGGGTCGGACTGAAAGGTTTCGTTTTCTGCATAACTGTCCGGGCCGCCGCAGGACGCTAGCAGCAAGGAGATCAGTATCAGCGACGACCCTTGGCACCTCATCTCGTTTCCCTGCGCAATGACTGGATCAATAAACAGGTGGTTCGGAATGTTCTGAGTGTTCCGCTTCGCAATTGAATTTTCGCTTACTGAGCAAATGCATTTGAATTTACAAAATATGACCTCTATACATGTAGGTGGAGACCGCTGATTTGCATTTGAGTTCGCCGGGATTGTCTGATTTTCAGGATGAAGCACGGGGAGAGGTCGATAGAGGTTCGGCTTTACGTACCCTGTTTTTCGAAGGGTATTATTAAAGGAGTAGATCGCCATGAAGTCACAGGCTTCCCTTGCCGGCTTCAAGCCGGTTCTTCGCGACCAGCTACGCCAGGAGCGTGAGTACGACACCTACAAACGCCAGCAAAAACCACCCGAGCCGTCGGCTTGTCCGGTTTGTGGCGCCATTTTCCATGCGGGTCGCTGGCAATGGGGTCAGGTTGGTCCCGAAGCAGAGGAAGTGGTCTGTCCGGCGTGTCACCGCATCCGTGATCAGTTTCCCGCTGGTTTCCTGCATGTTGGCGGCCCGTTTTTCGCAACCCACCGCGGTGAAATGTTCAACCTGCTCAACCATCACGCGGAAAAGGCCCGGGCCGAACACCCGTTGGCGCGCGTCATGACCATCAATGAAGAGGACGAAGGCGGCGTAGCCGGAATCCTCATTACGACCACCGATATTCACCTCGCGCGCGATCTGGGAGAGGCTCTGCACCACGCCTACCAGGGCGAACTGGAGTTCTATTACAACGATGCGGAAAATCTGCTGCGGGTGCATTGGCAGCGTTAATTTCATGGCAAGCGTACGAAAGGCATCCTTGACCGCCCGCAGATCGGCGTCCCTGGGAATGGCCTTTCTCCCGAACTAAGCCGCGCCAACACCTCGCCGATGCGAATAAGCCGCGTCGAGCGATTGATTGGCTGAAACTTAACGATAGACGAGCACTGGAATCTTTGAGTGCGTGAGCACCTTGGTGGTTTCGCTGCCAAGCAGCAGGGCATCGACGCCACGGCGACCATGCGACGACATGAAGATCAAGTCGCAATCATTCCGGGTTGCGACTTCGATGATTGCCTTGTATATGACGTCGTGGGTGTGCGTCACCTTTGAGCATGTTACGCCGGCTACCTGGCAGAGGTTTTCTACAAAACCGAGAATTTCCTGAGCCTCCTCCTCGACAAGCTCGGCAAATCTCCCCGGTGGCGTGGAGTCGAACATAATGCCTTCGCTCGCGTAGAACACCGGATATTCCGGCTTGACATACAAGGCAGTGATGCGCGCCCCACCCTCCTTGGCAAAGGCAACCGCCCGCCGGGCGGCGTCCTCGGATAATTGAGAACCATCCGTCGGAACAAGAATGTGCTTGAACATGACGACTCCTTTCCATTATCAAATCAGCTATTCCAATATAGGCGGATAATCGCCGGAATGACAATGATGTTTTGGCTATGTGCATTCTATGGTTGGCTCGCCCCATCGCGAACCAAAGCGATAGTTCTCCGTATTGTGTAAAACATAGTCGGCCACCTCAGAATCCTGATAGCCCGTTCCGTGCAATACATGGTTGGAAAATGAAATGTCAAAGGCGACAATGCAGCCAAAGGCAAAGTTGGGCTACTAAGGCTGGCAACTTTCGGCCATTTGCTGCCGGTGGTGCTCTCCGCGAAGCCGCCATCCAGATGACGGCTCCACTTTGAAACCTGCCAGACAGCCAGCGCGAGCAACTCGGCCTGACCAGCCATCCAGGGCTTGCTACATAAACGACCGCATCTCGTTCCTTTGTGGCCATTCGAGGATTTCCAGCGTGCTGCGAGTAACGGCATTCTCGTTATGCAACTTGGCACGCAGGCTTACGTCCTTTCGATGTGCATCCGCTTTTGAGCTGCAAACAAATGTCGCCACCGGCTTTGCCTTTGGTTTTTGACTTTACCGACCACCACCTCCACCACCTCCACCACCTCCACCACCTCCACCACCTCCACCACCTCCACCACCTC